>NZ_LIPP01000115.1 GCF_001418335.1 Streptomyces aurantiacus
CAACGCGGCCGTCGATTGACGGCGCTCGTCAATCGACGGCCGCGTTGTCAGTGGCGGGGTGCACCATGAGGGCATGAGCGTGACCATCGACATCTCCGGGCTGCGCCAGGAGCGGGTGGCTGTGGTGCCCTCGCCCCTGGCCGAGTTGTGCATGGCACTGCACGCGCTGGCCGAGCCGGGCCACCACCCCGGTCTCCAGGGCTGGGTGACCGGAGTGACCGCCCGGCTCGATCCGCATCTCGCCGACCGGATGTGCGAGGCCGACTTCCTGTGGCGGTCGACGTTCTCCGACTTGTTCCTGCCGTACGCGGCGGCGGGCGGCGCCGCGCTCCCGGGTGCCACGCTCGGCGAGGAGCTGGACCTGCTCGACAAGCTGACCGACGAACAGTTCGTGGACGCGGCCCTGGAGTTCACCTGCGCCCTCCCGTACGACACGCAGGGCGCCGGCGCCCTCGCCGACGCCGCGTCCCGCCGCCGGGCCCTGATGCTGGCCGCCGCGCGCGGACCCGGGCCCGCGGAGTTCACCGAGCGGCTGCTGGCCGACCCGCCGCGGATCCGGGCCTGGCTGCGGCAGTTCCTGGAGGACTGCGACGAGGCCTTCTTCGCCGAGACCTGGTCCCGGCTGCGCCACCAGCTCGCCGCGGACGCCCGCCGCAAGACGGACCTGCTCAGACGCCGCGGTCTGGCCGAGGCGCTGGCGTCGGTGTCCCCCGCGGTGGCGCTCGACGAGGCGTCCGGCCGGGTCGTCATCGACAAGCTGGGGCACGGCCACACCACGATCCGGGCCGGCGGTCTCCTGCTCGTGCCGACGAGCCTCGGCTGGCCGCACCTCATGGTGCTGCACCGGTACGGCTGGCAGCCGGTGGTCCACTACCCGGCAGGCTCGCCCGAGCTGACGGTCCCGAACTCCGTCGAGCAGCTGACCCTGCGGATGACGGCCCTGGCCCATCCGACGAGGATGCGGCTGTGCCGGAGTCTGGCCCGCAGCGCGTTCACCACGAGCGAGCTGGCGCAGAAGCACGGCATGACGCCGCCCGAGATATCCCGGCACCTGAGCGTCCTGAAGAAGGCGGGCCTGCTCACCACCCGCCGCCGCGGCCGGTACGTCCTGCACCAGCTGGACGTCGCGATGGTGGCCCGGCTGGGCAGCGACTTCCTGGAGGGCATCCTGCGCTGACGCTCCGCTGTCGGCTCTGGACGGCGCCCAAGCCCCGCCCGTTGTCGGCTGCGGGCCGGTGGGGGCTGGTCGCGCAGTTCCCCGCGCCCCTGAAAAGCAGGGGCGCGGGGAACTGCGCAATCTTTTAGGGGCGCGGGGAACTGCGCGATCAGCCACGTCCGACCGGCAGCCGACAGCCCGCGCCGGCCCTCCGAGGCCTCACCGCGCCGCGCCCGCTCAGCCCTGCTGTCCCCCGGCCCGTACGACACCGGTCTCGTACGCGAGGACCACGACCTGGACGCGGTCGCGCAGGCCCAGCTTGGTGAGGATGCGGCCCACGTGGGTCTTGACGGTCGCCTCGGAGAGGACGAGCCGGGCCGCGATCTCACCGTTCGACAGCCCCTGCGCGACGAGGATCATGACCTCGCGCTCACGGCCTGTGAGCCGCTCCAGCTCCTTGCGCTGGGGCTCCTTGCCGGCGCTGGGCAGCAACGGCGCGAAGCGGTCCAGCAGGCGCCTGGTCGTCGAGGGCGCGACCACCGCGTCGCCGCTGTGCACGGACCGGATCGCGGTGAGGAGTTCGCCGGGCGGCACGTCCTTGAGCATGAAGCCGGAGGCACCCGCCTTGAGCCCCGAGAAGGCGTACTCGTCCAGGTCGAAGGTCGTCAGGATCAGCACCTTCGGCGGGTTCGGGTCCGAGCAGATGCGGCGGGTCGTCTCGACGCCGTCCAGTTTCGGCATGCGGACGTCCATCAGGACCACGTCGACCTCCGCCCCGCGCAGTACCTGCAAGGCCTCCACACCGTCGCCCGCCTCCGCCACGACCTCCATGTCCGGCTGGGCGGCGAGCACCATCCGGAACCCGGTACGCAACAGCGCCTGGTCGTCGACGAGCATCACGCGGATCGGCATGGGGAGGTCCTCCGGGTCGGTTCACATATGTGCACGTGTCAGTGGGCGGGCTTGAGCGGAAGCAGGGCGCTGATGCGGAAGCCTCCGCCAGGACGCGGCCCGGCGTCCAGGGTGCCGCCGACCATGCCGATGCGCTCGCGCATACCGATGAGGCCGTGGCCCTGGCCGTCGACCCCGCCCTCCTCGTACAGCTCGTGCGGGGCGCCCTTGCCGTCGTCCTCGACGAGCAGGCCGAGGCCGTCGTCGAAGTAGACCAGGCGCACACTCGCGCCCGTGTTCGGCCCCCCGTGCTTGCGGGTGTTGGTGAGGGCCTCCTGCACGATGCGGTACGCGGTCAGCTCGACCCCGCTGGGCAGGGGGCGCGGGGTGCCCTCGATCTTGAAGTCGACGGGGAGGCCGGAGGTCCGGCACTGCTCGATCAGGTCGTCGAGCTGCTCCACATCGGGCTGCGGCACGTACTCGCCGGACTCCTGGTGCTCGCCGGTGCGCAGGACGCCGAGGAGGCGGCGCATCTCCGCGAGAGCCTGCCTGCCGGTGCCGGAGATGGTCTCCAGGGCCTTCTTGGCCTGGTCGGGCGCGGCGTCGAGTACGTACGCGGCGCCGTCGGCCTGGACCACCATCACCGAGACGTTGTGCGCGACCACGTCGTGCAGCTCACGGGCGATCCGCGCGCGCTCGGCGGCGACCGCGACCTTGGCCTGCGCCTCACGCTCCTTCTCCAGCCGGGCGGCCCGCTCCTCCAGCTGCGCGAAGTAGGCGCGGCGGGTCCGCAGGGAGTCGCCGAGGACCCAGGCGAGGGCGAAGGGGACCGTCTGGAAGACCACTATCGCGACCTGGCCGCCGGCGCTCGAATGCTCGTCCGGCCAGCGCAGCTGCGCCAGCGGGGCCGCGCACAGGCCGGCCGTCAGGGCGAGCCGGGACGCCCAGCGGGTGCCGTTCGAGGCGACCGTGTAAACGATCACCAGCAGCGCGAAGTCGGCGGCCACCATCGGCATGTCCAGCAGCAACTGCGCCGCGCCCATGGTGCAGCCGAGGATCAGCATCACCTCGGGCAGGCGTCTGCGCAGCGCGATGACCAGGCACAGCAGCACGGTGATCGGGATCGTGACGACCGGAACGTCGGTCCCCGATTCCGCCGGATCGGCCGTTCCGCCCACGACCGAGATCCCGAACAGGACCACGGCCCAGAAGCCGTCGACCCATGTCGGGTACCTGCGGAAAAAATCATAGAGACGCTGCACGTAACCCAGCGTAGGGAAGCGTGCTGTGCCCAGGGGTCAACCGGAGGGTCGATCCGTAACCGCTGCTTGTACTCCCCAAGGTGGAGGCCGCCCTGAACCCGGCGCTCAGGACCTGTCCCAGGTCCGGCCCGGCCCTGGCCTAGCCTGGCGCGGTGACATCGATGCCGAGCGGTGGTGGGCGCAGTGGAGCGTGAGGCGGCGGACGGCGTGCGCGGGTGGCGCCCGGCGACCGAGGAAGCGCTGTACGGGCCCCGCGGTTTCTACCGTCGGCCCGAGGGACCCGCGGGCCATTTCCGCACCTCGGTGCACGCGTCACCGCTGTTCGCGGGGGCAGTGGCCCGCCTGCTCCGGCTCGTCGACGAGGCGCTCGCCCGACCCGCCGAACTCGCCTTCGTCGATCTGGGCGCGGGGCGCGGCGAACTGGTGACCGCCGTCCTGCGAGCGCTCCCCGCCGAAGTGGCCTCCCGCGCGCGTGGGTACGCGGTCGAGCGCGCCGCCCGCCCCGCCGGACTCGACCACCGGATCGAGTGGCTCCCGGAGCCCCCGCCGGGCGTCACGGGGCTCCTGTTCGCCAACGAGTGGCTCGACAACGTGCCGGTGGACGTGGCCGAGGTGGACGCGTACGGGGTGCCCCGCCTCGTCCTCGTGGGCCCGGACGGGACGGAGTCCCTCGGGGAACCGGTGGAGGGGCCGGACGCGCGGTGGCTGGAGACCTGGTGGCCGCTCACCCCCGCCGGCCGGCTCCCTGACGAAGGTCTCGGTACCGAAGGCCTCCGTGCCGAGATCGGTCGTCCCAGGGACGCCGCATGGGCGGCCGCCGTGGCAGGTCTCCGCCGTGGTCTCGCCGTCGCCGTCGACTACGGCCACAGCGCGGGCGCACGGCCGCCCTTCGGAACGCTCACGGGCTTCAGGGAGGGCCGCGAGACGGCACCCGTGCCGGACGGCTCCTGCGACATCACCGCCCATGTGGCGCTGGACGCGTGCGTCCTGCCCGGCGGCCGGCTGCTGAGCCAGCGGGAGGCACTGCGGGCGCTGGGCGTGAGCGGGGACCGGCCGCCCCTGGCCCTGGCCTCCACGGACCCCGCGGCCTACGTACGAAAGCTCGCGGGCGCCGGCGAGGCCGCCGAGCTGACCGCCCGCGGCGGGCTCGGTGACTTCGGCTGGCTGATGCAGCCGATCGGCATCCCGGACCCGCTGCCGGATCCGCTGCTGGACCCGCTGCCTGACCCCCTGCCGGACGGAGAACAGCCCTCTACGTAGAGCCCCTACACGTAGCAGGCTCCTACTTGTCGATGTCTCCCACCACGAAGAACAGCGACCCCAGAATCGCCACCATGTCCGAGACCAGCGTCCCCGGCAGCAGTTCGGTGAGCGCCTGGATGTTGTTGTACGAGGCCGAGCGCAGCTTCAGCCGGTACGGGGTCTTCTCGCCCTTGCTGACGAGGTAGTAGCCGTTGATGCCGAGGGGATTCTCGGTCCAGGCGTACGTGTGGCCCTCGGGGGCCTTCAGGACCTTGGGGAGCCGCTGATTGATGGGGCCGGGGGGCAGTTCCGCGAGCCGGTCCAGGCAGGCGTCCGCGAGGTCGAGCGCGTTGTACGTCTGCTCCAGGAGGCACTCGAAACGGGCCAGGCAGTCGCCCTCCTGGCGCGTGACGACCTTCAGCGTGTCCTGGAGCTCTCCGTACGCGAGGTAGGGCTCGTCCCGGCGCAGGTCGAAGTCGACGCCGGAGGCGCGCGCGATCGGCCCGCTCACCCCGTAGCCGTGCACCGCCTCCGGGGAGAGCACCCCGACGCCCCGGGTACGGCCCCGGAAGATCTCGTTGCCCAGCACCAGGTCGTCGAACCGGCCCATCCGGGAGCGCACCCCGGAAACGGCCGCACGCGCGCGCGTGGCCCAGCCGGCCGGAAGGTCCTCCTTGAGGCCTCCCACCCGGTTGAACATGTAGTGCATGCGCCCGCCGGAGACCTCCTCCATGACGTGCTGGATCTCCTCGCGCTCCGAGAACGCGTAGAAGATCGGGGTGATCCCGCCCAGCTCCAAGGGGTACGACCCGAGGAACATCAGGTGGTTCAGGACGCGGTTCAGCTCCGCGAGGAGCGTGCGCGTCCACACCGCGCGCGGGGGCACCTCCATGCCGAGCATCCGCTCCACACCGAGGACCACACCCAGCTCGTTCGAGAACGCGGAGAGCCAGTCGTGGCGGTTGGCGAGCATGATGATCTGGCGGTAGTCGCGCGCCTCGAAGAGCTTCTCCGCGCCCCGGTGCATATAGCCGATCACCGGCTCGGCGTGCTGGATCCGCTCACCGTCCAGGACGAGCCGCAGCCGCAGTACGCCGTGTGTGGACGGATGCTGGGGCCCGATGTTGAGCACCATGTCGGTGCTCTCCGCCGCGCCGCCGATACCGACCATGGTCTCCGTCGTGGGAGTCATGGGCACAGTGTCTCGTACGTACGCTTGCGGCATGGAGACGGGGACCTCGCACGACGCGGGGCAGACAGCGGGGCAGACGGCGGAGCGGGCAACAGGGCCGTCGGAGCCCACGGCGGACGAGCCGGTGTGGATCGGGCTCCCGCCGGGGCTGCTGCGGATGCGACGGCTGTTGCTGGTGGTGTGGCTGGGACTGCTGGCCATCGGTACGGGGCTGCTGCTCGGCCTGCTCGTCGGGCCCGGCTGGGCGGCGTTCGCCCTGGTGCCGTTGGCGCTGCTGCTGGGCGGCTGGTCGATGCTGGGGCGCAACTGGCGTTCCTGGCGCTATGCCGAGCGGGCGGACGACCTGCTGATCAGCCGGGGTGTCCTGTGGCGCGAGGAGACCGTCGTGCCGTACGGGCGCATGCAGTTGGTCGAGGTCACCTCCGGCCCCGCGGAGCGGTACTTCGGGCTGGCGAGCGTGCAGCTGCACACGGCCGCCGCGGCGACGGACGCCTGCATTCCGGGGCTCGACCCGGCGGAGGCGGAACGTTTGCGCGACCGGCTCACCGAGCTGGGCGAGGCCCGATCGGCGGGGCTGTGACGACGCCACCGGGCGCCCCCGAGAACGTACGGGAGGACGCGCGGGGGGACGTACGGGACGGGACCGCGCCGGCGGGGAAGGCCACGCCCGTGCTGCGTGAGCGGCGGCTGCATCCGGTGACGCCGTTGCGGCGCGCGTGGGCGCCGGTCGCGGTGATCGCCGGGTGGGCCGTGCACGATCCCGACCAGGCGCAGCGGCAGCTGACCCGGCTCACGACGACCATGCTGCTGACCGCCCTCGCCGCCGCCGTCCTGGGAGCCGCCCTCTACGGCTTCCTGAGCTGGTGGTTCACGCACTTCGCGGTGACCGACACCGAACTGCGCATCCGTACCGGCCTGCTGTTCCGGCGCACCGCGCACATCCGGCTCGAACGGATCCAGGCCGTCGACGTCACCCAGCCGCTGCTGGCCCGCGTGGCCGGTGTCGCCAAGCTCAAACTCGACGTCGTCGGGACCGACAAGAAGGACGAGCTGGCCTATCTGGGCCAGGAGGACGCCCGGGTGCTGCGGGCCGAACTGCTCGCACGGGCCGCCGGTTTCGCACCCGAGACGGCGCACGAGGTGGGCGAGGCACCGGTCCGTCAGCTGCTGCACGTCCCGGCCGGGTTCCTGGCCGTCTCGCTCCTCCTGACCGGGGCCACCTGGGGAACGCTGGCCGCCGCCGTCGTCGTACCGCCGCTGCTGTGGTTCGCCACCCACAGCGTGTGGACGGTGCTCGCGACGGCACTGCCCCTGCTGGGCGCGGCGGGCGCGAGCAGTGTGGGGCGGTTCGTCGGCGAGTACGACTGGACGGTGGGCGAATCGCCGGACGGGCTCCGCATCGACCACGGCCTGCTCGACCGCACGCACGAGACGGTGCCCCCAGGGCGCGTCCAGACCGTACGCATCGTCGAGCCGCTCCTGTGGCGGCGGCGCGGCTGGGTCCGGGTGGAGCTGGACGTGGCGGGCTCGGCCAACTCCGTACTCGTACCGGTCGCTCCGCGCGAGGTCGCCGAGTCGGTCGTCGCGCGGGTGCTGCCGGGGGTGACCGTGCCGGGCACGCTCGCCCGGCCACCGCGCCGGGCGGGCTGGTGCGTGCCGTTCTGGTGGCGGGGTTACGGGCTCGCCGTGACCGACACGGTGTTCGTGGCCCGGCACGGGCTGCTGCGCCGCAGCATCGCGCTCGTACCGCACGCCAAGGTGCAGAGCGTGCGCCTGGTGCAAGGGCCCTGGAAGCGCCTCAGGGGGCTCGCCGACGTCCGCGTGGACACGGGGGCCAACAAGACCGTGACAGCCCGGCTGCGGGACGCCTCGGAGGCGGCGGAGCTGCTGTACGCGCAGGCGGACCGTTCACTCACCGGCCGACGCGAGGCCCGGCCGGACCGCTGGATGGCCTGAGGGCAGCGGCAACGAGCCGCTGCCCTCGTGTTCTGTTCTCGGCACGTCGGTTCTCGGCACGTCTGTTCTCGGCAGCCGGACAGGGCCTGAGGGACAGCCCTTAGGAAACCGCGCTCCGCAGTCCCGCCACGTCGATCTGTTCCGTCTCGTCGTGCGCGGTCAGGTCGATGACCTGGCCGACACCGCGGGACTCCTCACCCGCGGGCCTGAACCCGGTCTCGGCCTCGGACTTGTGCAGGGCGAGCGCCTCCTGGCCCACCACGTCGGCGAGGTCCTCGTTCTGGACGGCCTCCAGCGTCTTCGCGCCCTTCTGCGTACCGAAGAAGTCGAAGCCGCCCTCGACGGGGCGCCGCGCGGGCGTGGCCGGGGCGACCGCCACTGCCGTGGGCACCGTGAAGTGTCCGGCGTGGCGCGGGGGCCGTACGAGGTCGGTGCCCGGGGACTCCGGCGCGGCGGTCGGCGCCGACGCGTGCGCGGTGTCCGGCTCGGGCGCCGTGCGGGCGGCGGGGGCGGACCGGGGCTTCGTGCGGGTCGAGGTGGACTGCAGGGACGTCACGCCGATGGGCGTGGCCCGCTTACGAGGCCGTACGGGCTCGGTGGACTGCGTGGGCACCGGTGCTGCCGCGGCGGCCGTGCGCTCGTGGCCGCCGACCGCCTCGGGCTTCCCCGGCGTCTCGCCCTCCTGCCAGGTCTCGCCCTTGGCCGGAGCGCTCGTCATGGTGCCGCCCGCCGCGGACGCGGCCTTCGGGGAACCGCCCGGCCTGGGCGCTCCCTTGCCGGGGCCGCCCGGTGAGGGCGAGCCCTTCCGGGCGCCGGTCTTCGCGGAAGTCCGCTTGACCGGGCCGCCCTTGGGGGGCGTGGTCGGCGCGGGGTCGTCCGGAGCCGGACCGTCCGGAGTCGAGTCGGCCGACTCGGAGGCGGCCGACTCGGAGGCAGCAGCTTCGGCCTCGGGCTCAGCCTCCCCTTCGGCTTCGGCTTCGGCCGTTACGGATTCGGCCGTCGGAGAGCCGGCCTTGACGGTGGGCTCATCCGCGGCCGAGTCGTCAGCCGGAGCCGCGTCCTCGGTCTGGTCGTCGGCGGCTCCGGTTTCGGTTCCGGTTCCGGCTCCCGGGAGCCGGTCCAGCGCCGCGTTGGCCTTCACGTAGAGAACCGAGGCCGCGGAGGACGCCGCGAGGGCCGCCTGGACCGTGGCCGCCGTCGCCTCGGGCGCCGCGTCGGCGGATTCCTCGGGGGCCGTCTCCTCGGACGTCGCATCCGAGTCGGTCAACTCCGGGACCGGCTCGGCCGCTTCTATCTCAAGGAGCCGGCGGCTCTCCAGTACGGTGGCCCGCTCGGTCTCCGCCGTCGCGTACCGCCGCAGCAGCGCGGCGTGTTCGTTGCGCAGCCCGGCCAGCTCGGCCCGCTTGGCACGGAGTCGTTGTTCCAGCTTGGTACGGAGTTCGCGCGACTCGTCCAGGTCGCTCTCCAGTTCGGCGACCCGTTCCTCGTAACGCCACTCGTCGCTGGCACGCCCGCGCGCGAGGTCCGCGACACGCCTGCCCGCCGAGGCGTCCCAACGGCGCAGGACGACCGCGCCCACGGCAGCCGTCACCGCGGCGCCCGCGGCCAGCCCGCGAAGCACCAATGGTTCGGAGAACAGCCATGGCCCGACGGCGCAGACGGCGGATACGCCTGCGATCGCCGAGGGGGGCAACAGCCGGTGCAGAGGTGGGGAATGGCGGTGACGTCCTCGTGGCATGGCCAGAAACTTACCGCGCGTAGGCGAATGATGGTGCCCCGCAGGGTAAAAACGCAGCCACACCGAAACCTTCTCGCCGCCCCTTGACCGGACAATCCCCTCACCAACCGCTTCCGGAGCACCAGTTCGTCTGTTCCCCAGTCGCCCCTTCGGGTACGCCCTCGGGTACGCCTCGCCGCACCGCCGGTTCCGGCACACGCCTTCTCGTTCTCAAGCGCTGTTCTCCGGACCTGTTCTCCGGGCCTCTTCTCCGGGCTTGTTCTCCGGCCCGTTCTCCGGGGACCGAATCCTCTTAACCGAAAGATCTTCAACCCGGAATTCCCCGAACTCGGCCACGCACTCGGTCACGCATTCGGCCACGCACTCGACTACGACCGTCAGCGGTCGCTCAGTCGTCCGCTGAGCCACTGGAGGGTTGCCGGGATCTCGCGCCGCCAGGTGTTGAAGTTGTGCCCGCCGCTGTCGAGGATGATCGACGAGATCCGGGTCGGCTTCCTCGCCTCCACCAGGTCGATGAACCTCAGCGTCTCCCGGTAGTTGCTCTCCCCCTGCCTGCTGCTGCTGACGAGCAGTGAGGTGTCCGGCGCGGGCCGGTGCCTGAGGTACCACATCAGATCGGCGCTGTTGCGCAACTCCTCGTCCCCGTGGAAGAGATCGCCCGTCGTGCGGTCGGTCGGCGCCCTGTAGTACGGGGAGAGGCCCGCCCCGGCGGCGTACGTCCTCGGGTGGTGCATCGCGAGCTTCAGCGCGCAGTATCCGCCCGTCGAGTCGCCGACGATGCCCCAGCTCACGGGCTTTCTGCCCACCCTGTAGTGATGTGACACGGCGTCGGGGAGGTCCTCGGCGAAGAACGACTCGGTCCGCGGGCCACCGGGGACGTCCACGCACTCGGTGTCGCGCGGCGGCGCGACGGTCGGCCGCATCATGACCAGGATCATCGGCTGCATCCTGCCGTCCTTGGCCAGCGCGTGGGCGGTCTGCGGATAGTGCAGGCCCTTGATGAGCGCCTCCGCGGTGCCCGGATAGCCGGTGAGCACGACAGCGACCGGGAAGGTACGGGTGCGGTGCCGCGGCTGGAAGTACTCCGGCGGCAGATAGACGTACGCGCGGCTCGCGATGCGTGTCCGGCGTCCGACCAGGTCGACCTTCTGGAGCTGGCCACCGGTTCGCGGCCGGGCCCCGCCGGGCACGTTGACCTGCCCCGTGTCGACCACTTCGAGCGACCCGGCGGTGCCGCCGGCGTCGTGGCCGTCGTGGTCGACCACGACGCCCTGCCCGGACTCCCGGCCGAAGAGGTCGGCCCAGCTCGCGTAGAAGCCGAACGCCTGGTTGGCGCCGAGGCCGACCGACACGAAGACCGCGACCTGCGTCGCCGTCAGCAGAGCGACCCGTCCTGCCACCGCGCGCGGGTCGCGGCGTGCGAGACGCGGCCAGCACACCACCGTGCCGGCGAACAGCAGCACCGCGAAGAGGACCGCCAGTGCCAGCACCTTGTTGCTCGTGAGACCCATCGGCTGTTCCCGCCTGCGCTTTCCGGCCGTTGGCCCGGTCTTTACGTGCCCCTTGAAGCGGTTTTCCGGAAGGGAGTGAACCTGACTCCTCAAGACACCGTCCTAGAGGGCGCAATGTCGCCGGATGCCGGATTGGCACCGGATTCAAGGTCTCTCGCGGAACTACGGGATGCGATGTCTGTCAGGATAGATGGGGAAATGTCGTACGCGACTACGGATCGAGCAAGCCGGCTGCGGGGCGTACTCCGCGGTCCGCGCCCCGACACCGTCCCCGCCCTGGCCGCCAATGCCTGCACGCTCGTAGGCGTCCTGGACATCGCCGCGGGCGTCGTCCCGCGCTATGGCCATGGCCACAGCCGCACCCCCACGCTCGCGGAGGCGCTGCCGGGCGCGTTCGGCCCCCTCGCCGCCGCCCTGTCCCTGAGTGCGGGCGTTCTGCTGCTGCTCATGACCCACGGGCTGCGCCGGCGCAAGCGCGGGGCGTGGCGGGCCGCGGTGTTACTGCTCCCGGCGGGTGCCCTCGCCGAGGCCACGTACCGGCCCTCGCTCATCGGCGTCCTCGCGTCGGTGGCGCTGTCGGCCGCGCCACTGGCCGTGCTGCTGCGTCACCGCGGCGAGTTCACGGCGTGGCCCGACCCGCGCAGCCGGTGGCCGGCGCTCGCCAACTTCGTTCTCATGGGCGCGGGTTCGCTCGTGCTCGGCCTGGTCGTCGTCAGCGTCCACCCCCAGCGCCTGGTCGGCGACCCGAGCCTCGCGGACCGTATCGCCCATGTCCTGTACGGCCTGTTCGGCCTGGCGGGGCCCCTGGACTACACGGGCGGTACGTCCTCGACGGTGGCCTTCTCCCTCGGCGCGCTCGGCCTGCTGACCGCCGGAACCACGGTCTACCTGGCCTTCCGCCCGGAACACCCGGCGGCGCGCCTCACCGAGGACGACGAGACGCGGCTGCGCGCCCTCCTGGCCAAACACGGCGGACACGACTCGCTCCACCACTCCACCCTGCGCCACTCGCCCCTCTGCCACTCCGCGCTCCGCCACTCCGCGCTCCGCCGCGACACGGCTGTCGTCTTCTCACCGAGTGGCAAGGCGGCCGTGGCCTACCGCGTCGTCTCCGGTGTGATGCTCGCCGACGGCGACCCGATCGGCGAGGTCGAGGCCTGGCCGGGCGCGATCGAGCGCTTCATGGACGAGGCCGGGGCCCACTTCTGGACACCCGCCGTCACGGGCTGTTCCACGACGGGCGGCAAGGTCTGGACCCGCGAGACCGGCCTGGTGCCGCGAGAGGCGACGTTCGCCCCCGCA
Source organism: Streptomyces aurantiacus (assembly GCF_001418335.1). Taxonomy (GTDB): domain Bacteria; phylum Actinomycetota; class Actinomycetes; order Streptomycetales; family Streptomycetaceae; genus Streptomyces; species Streptomyces aurantiacus. The sequence goes on from NZ_LIPP01000115.1 coordinate 12,251, forward strand.
ACCGCCGCAACCGCACGAGTACCCCCCGTGCGGACCGCAGCCACCTCAGGGACCTCAGGGACCTCAGGGACCTCAGGGACCTCAGGGACCTCAGGGACCTCACAGGTCGCACCCGCCACACCGACCACACAGGTAACCCAGATCACACAGGGCACGGCCACCTCACAGACGCGGACCAGCCGCTCACCCCCGTGGGCCTAGGCTGGACGGTATGAGCGAGAAGAGCGGGCGAGGCCAAGTGTCAGGGCTCCCGGTCTGGGACCGCTGCGCGGTCATGGGCGTGGTGAACGTGACCCCCGATTCCTTCTCGGACGGCGGCCACTGGTTCGACACGACCGCCGCCGTCAAACACGGCCTCGACCTGGTCGCGGAGGGCGCGGACCTGGTCGACGTGGGAGGCGAGTCCACCCGCCCCGGCGCCGCCCGCGTCGACGAGGCGGAGGAGCTCAAACGCGTCATACCCGTCGTCCGCGGCCTCGCCTCCGAGGGCGTCACGATCTCCGTCGACACGATGCGCGCCTCCGTCGCCGAGCGCTCGCTCGCCGCGGGCGCCGTCCTCGTCAACGACGTCAGCGGCGGCCTCGCCGACCCGGCGATGATCCCGGCCGTCGCCGCCGCGGGCGCCCCCTTCGTGGTCATGCACTGGCGCGGCTTCCTCCAGGGCACCACCGTGCGGGGCTCGTACGAGGACGTCGTCTCCGAAGTCGTCGACGAGCTGCACGCACGCGTGGAGGCCGTTCTGGCGGGCGGTATCGCCCCGGACCGCGTCGTCGTCGACCCGGGCCTCGGCTTCTCCAAGGAGGCCGAGCACGACCTCATCCTCCTCGCCCACCTCGACCGTCTCCGGGAGATCGGCCACCCCTTGCTGGTGGCCGCGTCCCGCAAGCGTTTCCTGGGCCGTGTACTGGCGGGCCCGGCGAGCGCCCCGCCGCCCGCCCGGGAGCGGGACGCCGCCACCGCCGCGGTCTCCGCGCTCGCCGCCCACCAGGGCGCGTGGGCCGTCCGCGTCCACGAGGTACGGGCCACCGCCGACGCCGTCCGGGTCGCCCGGGCCGTGGAAGGCGCCCGCGCCCCGAAGGGCGATCGCACCGCAGAGGGAGCCCGGTGAGCGCCCCGCACACGGACGTCGAGCAGGTCGAGCTCGCCAACACCGCCTTCTACGAGGCACTGGAGCAGGGCGACTTCGAGGAGCTGTCCTCGCTCTGGCTGACCCCGTCCGACCTGGGGCAGGACGAGGAGTACCACGACCCGGCGCAGGCCGGCGAGATCTCCTGCGTCCACCCCGGCTGGCCGGTGCTCAACGGCCGCGGCGAGGTCCTGCGGTCGTACGCGCTGATCATGGCGAACACCGAGTACATCCAGTTCTTCCTGACCGACGTGCACGTCTCGGTCACCGGCGACACCGCCCTGGTGACCTGCACGGAGAACATCCTCAGCGGCGGCCCCCCGCCCGAGGACAGCGACGAACTCGGACCGCTCGTGGGTCAGCTCGTCGTCGCCACGAACGTGTTCCGCCGCACCTCGGACGGCTGGAAGCTCTGGTCCCACCACGCCTCGCCCGTACTCGCCGAGACGGACGACGACGAACCGGCCGAACCGTCCCCCTGACCGGCACCGAGGCGGCCCGGGCGGCCGGTCACCGCCGTAGTACGTTGGAGAACGTGGCGCCGGTCACGGACGCACGACGGGGAACGGTTGGCGGCCGGCCGGTCCGGACATCATGGAGACACGACGGCGGGCGTGCCCGGTGTACACCGAGTGTCCTGCCGGAGCACAGCCGGTGCACCCGCCCGGCCGCCGCGTGGACACGGGGCCCCGTGGCCCGGCCGTGTCAGTGCCCGCAGGTAGATTCGTTCGAGGCCGGTGTACCGCCCGCACCGTGGGACCGGCCCTCACCGACGATTGCAGGAGTGATTCGCGTGGATCGTGTCGCGCTGCGCGGCCTCAGGGCCCGTGGTCACCACGGTGTCTTCCCCAAGGAACGCGAAGAGGGCCAGACCTTCATCGTGGACATCACGCTGGGCCTGGACATCCGGCCCGCCGCGGCCGACGACGACCTCACGAAGACCGTGCACTACGGCATCGTGGCGGAGGAGGTCGTGGCCGTCGTCCAGGGCGAGCCGGTGAACCTCATCGAGACCCTCGCCGAGCTCATCGCCCGGACCTGTCTGAAACACGACGGGGTCCAGGAGGTCGAGGTGTGCGTCCACAAGCCGGACGCCCCGATCACGGTCCCCTTCGACGACGTGACCGTCACCATCACCCGGAGCCGAGTATGACCGCGTTCACCGAGGGCCAGAGCGACCCGACCGTCCAGCCGGTCCCCGCCTCCGTGGTGCGTCAGGTGGACGCCGCCGACTCGACCCTGCAGAACCCGCAGCGGGCCGTGATCGCCCTCGGCTCGAATCTCGGCAACCGCCTGGAGACCATCCAGGGCGCCATCGACGCCCTGGAGGACACCCCCGGCGTCCGCGTCAAGGCGGTCTCCCCGGTGTACGAGACGGAGCCGTGGGGCGTGCGTCCCGACAGCCAGCCGTCGTACTTCAACGCGGTGATCGTGCTGAGGACGACCCTGCCGCCCTCCTCGCTCCTGGAGCGGGCCCACGCGGTCGAGGAGGCCTTCCACCGCGTACGGGACGAGCGCTGGGGCCCGCGCACGATCGACGTCGACATCGTGGCGTACGCGGACGAGGTCTCGGACGATCCGACCCTCACCCTCCCCCACCCGCGCGCCCACGAGCGGGCCTTCGTCCTGGCCCCCTGGAACGACGTGGAGCCCGAGGCCCAGCTGCCCGGTCACGGCCTCGTGGCGCAGCTGCTCGACGCGGTCTCCCGCGACGGTGTCGCGCCCCGGGCCGACCTGGAACTCCAGCTGCCCGAGTAGTCGTTAAGGTCAAGACGCACACGGACAGGACACGCAATCGCGAGAGGAACTGAGTGAAAGAGCTGCGCATCAGGACGCTGGCCGCGGTGTTCCTCGTCGCCGGGGTGCTGTCGTGGGCAGGTGCCCGCCTGTGGAACTCGGTGGGGACGCTTCCCCGGGTGCCCCTGGCGGCGCCCATCGTCCTGGCTCTGATCGCCGCGGTCCTGCTGGCCACGGCGCTCTCCCTGCGGACCCGTCTGAAGGCCCAGCGCGAGCGCCGCCCCGGCGCCAAGGGGGTCGACCCCATGATGGCCGCCCGCGCGGTGGTTTTCGGCCAGGCCAGCGCCCTGGTCGCCGCCCTCGTCGCCGGGATGTACGGCGGCACGGGCGCCTTCCTCCTGGAATCCCTGGACATCCCCGCCCGCCGCGACCAGGCCATCTACGCCGGCTTCTCGGTCCTGGCGGGCCTCGCCGTCATAGCGGCGGCCTTCTTCCTGGAACGCGTCTGCAAACTCCCGGAAGACGACGACACCAACGGCGAAACAACAGCAGCGGCATAGGCCCTACGAGGGGGGCCGCGCCCCGTCAGGGGCGCGGGGAACTGCGCGCCCAGCCACGGCAGACCCGCACATACCCACAGGCAACGCATATTTCCCCGCTCTCAGCGGAGCGTCACCGCGCCATGATGAGGCTCATAGCCTCCGCACGCGTAGCCGCATCCCGCAACTGCCCGCGAACCGCCGACGTTATGGTCTTGGCCCCCGGCTTGCGAATGCCGCGCATCGACATGCACATGTGCTCGCACTCCACCACGACGATCACGCCGCGCGGCTCCAGGATCTCCATCAGCGACTCGGCGATCTGCGTGGTGAGTCGTTCCTGCACCTGCGGCCTGCGGGCGTAGACGTCCACGAGCCGGGCGAGCTTGGACAGCCCCGTGATCTTGCCGGACGTGCTCGGGATGTAGCCGACGTGCGCGACGCCCCGGAAGGGCACGAGGTGGTGTTCACAGGTGGAGAACACTTCGATGTCCTTCACCAGGACCATCTCGTCGTGGCCCAGGTCGAACGTCGTCGTCAGGACGTCCTCGGCCGTCTGCCGCAGCCCCGCGAAGATCTCCTGGTACGCCCGGGCCACCCGCCCCGGCGTCTCCCGCAGTCCCTCGCGGTCCGGGTCCTCGCCGACCGCGATCAGCAGTTCCCGTACGGCGTTCTCGGCGCGCTTCTCGTCGAACTCGCCGATCGTGCCCTCGCCGTCCAGCATCACGGGGTCGGTCATCTGGTGCCTCGTTTCTGTGCCTCACACACGCGTGGACCGCGCGTCTCGCAACCGGGCATACGAAGATGCCGTGCCCCCCAGGCTAGAACCTGGGGGGCACGGCATTCATTCCGGGCCTGGTGAGGCCGCCGGGAGCCGGGTTGTCAGCTCTCGGTGGTGCGGTCCTCGGGAGCCGTCTCGGTCGCCGGGAGCGCCTCCTTGGAGGTGTTGGCGCTCGCGGTGATCGCGGGGCTCGAACCGTTCGCACCGTTCGTCAGTGACAGCTCCCTGGGGGAGAGCACCGGCGGGCGGGTGGACGGCGTGCGGCGGGAGGAGCCGGTCCACGCGGGGCGGGCCGGACGCTTGATGAGGGGAGCGAAGACCTCGGCGATCTGCTCCTTGCTCAGCGTCTCCTTCTCCAGCAGCTGGAGCACCAGCGCGTCGAGGACGTCGCGGTTCTCGACCAGGATTTCCCAGGCCTCGTTGTGCGCGTTCTCGATGAGCTTCTTGACCTCTTCGTCGACGAGCGCGGCGACCTCTTCCGAGTAGTCGCGCGGGTGCGACATCTCCCGGCCCAGGAAGGGCTCGGTGTTGTCGCCGCCGAACTTGATGGCGCCGAGGCGCTCGGTCATGCCGTACTGCGTGACCATCGCGCGGGCCGTGGTGGTGGCCTTCTCGATGTCGTTCGCGGCACCCGTGGTCGGGTCGTGGAAGACGAGCTCCTCGGCCGCGCGCCCGCCCAGCATGTATGCCAGCTGGTCGAGCATCTCGTTGCGGGTCGTGGAGTACCTGTCCTCGTCCGGCAGGACCATCGTGTAGCCGAGAGCACGGCCTCTGGAGAGGATCGTGATCTTGTGGACCGGATCGGAGTTCGGTGAGGCCGCCGCGACCAGGGCGTGTCCGCCCTCGTGGTACGCGGTGATCTTCTTCTCCTTGTCCGACATGATCCGGGTCCGCTTCTGCGGGCCCGCGACCACACGGTCGATCGCCTCGTCGAGCATCTCGTTGTCGACCAGCTTCCCGTTGTTGCGCGCGGTGAGCAGCGCAGCTTCGTTCAGCACGTTCGACAGGTCCGCGCCCGTGAAGCCGGGCGTACGACGCGCGACGGCCGACAGGTCGACGTCCGGCGCGACCGGCTTGCCCTTCTGGTGGACCTTGAGGATCTCCAGACGGCCCTGCATGTCCGGGCGATCGACCGCGATCTGGCGGTCGAAGCGGCCGGGGCGCAGGAGGGCCGGGTCGAGGATGTCCGGGCGGTTCGTGGCGGCGATGAGAATCACGCCGCCCTTCACGTCGAAGCCGTCCATCTCGACGAGCAGCTGGTTCAGCGTCTGCTCGCGCTCGTCGTGACCGCCGCCGAGGCCGGCGCCGCGATGGCGGCCGACCGCGTCGATCTCGTCCACGAAGACGATCGCCGGGGCGTTCGCCTTGGCCTGCTCGAACAGGTCACGGACTCGGGAGGCACCGACACCGACGAACATCTCGACGAAGTCGGAACCGGAGATCGAGTAGAAGGGAACGCCCGCCTCGCCCGCGACGGCGCGTGCGAGCAGCGTCTTGCCCGTACCGGGAGGCCCGTACAGGAGGACGCCCTTGGGGATCTTGGCGCCGACGGCCTGGAACTTCGCCGGCTCCTGGAGGAACTCCTTGATCTCGTGGAGTTCCTCGACCGCCTCGTCCGCGCCCGCCACGTCGGCGAACGTCGTCTTCGGGGTGTCCTTGGTGATGAGCTTCGCCTTGGACTTCCCGAACTGCATGACCCGGGAGCCGCCGCCCTGCATCTGATTCATCAGGAACAGGAAGACGACGACGATGAGGACGAAGGGAAGCAGGGACAGCAGGATGCCGACGAAGGCGTTCTGCTTGGTCGGCGAGACCGTATAGCCGTCCGGAATCTGCTTGTTCTGGTACTTGTCCTGGAGGGTGGTGGCCAGGTTCACACCCTGGTCGCCGATGTAGCTCGCCTGGATCTTCGAGCTGCCCTCGATCTTTTCGCCGTCTTTGAGCTCGGCTTTGATGATCTGCTCGTCGCCAGTGGTGATCTTGGCCTGTTTGACCTTGTTGTCACTGATCGCCTGGACGACCTGGCCGGTGTCCACCGTCTTGTAGCCGCCGGACGAGCCGACGACCTGCATCAACACGACCACGGCAAGGACGGCCAGCACGATCCACATGACCGGCCCACGGAAGTATCGCTTCACGTCCATCCATACGGAGCGGTGTCGCCCCGTCCCTCCTGCCATAGTGAGTTTGATTAAGACTGTTCTTCGGACGGTACCTCAGCATTGTCACCCGAAGCCGCACGGTCCGGCTGACAGACCCCGTCCACGTATGCTCCAACGGCGCGAACCCCGCTGGGGTTCCCGGCCGTCCTACCGGGGTCGGACCCCGCCGGGCGGGGTGTCACCCGTCCAGGGTGCCTCAGCCGCCGTAGACATGGGGCGCGAGCGTACCGACGAACGGCAGGTTCCGGTACTTCTCCGCGTAGTCGAGGCCGTACCCGATGACGAATTCGTTCGGGATGTCGAAGCCGACCCACTCCACGTCGATCGCGACCTTCGCGGCCTCGGGCTTGCGCAGCAGCGTGCACACCTTGAGGGACGCGGGCTCGCGGGAGCCGAGGTTGGAGATCAGCCAGGACAGCGTCAGACCGGAGTCGATGATGTCCTCGACGATCAGGACGTGCCTGCCCTTGATGTCGGTGTCGAGGTCCTTGAGGATCCGCACCACTCCGGAGGACTGGGTGCCCGCGCCGTACGAGGAGACGGCCATCCAGTCCATGGTGACGGGGGTGGACAGGGCCCGGGCCAGGTCCGCCATGACCATCACGGCGCCCTTGAGGACACCGACGATCAGCAGGTCCTTGTCCGCGTACTCCGCGTCGATCTTCGCGGCCAGCTCGATCAGCTTCGCGTCGATCTCTTCCTTGGTGATGAGCACCGACTGGAGGTCGGTGCCCAGGTCTTTCGCGTCCACCCGCATCACTTTCGGTCGTCCCACCGGCTGCTTCGCGACGGCCCTCCGCTGGAGGGGCCGCTCCCCGAAGGGGTTGCCCTCCGGGGGAGTCGCCGCCCGGAAGGGCGACTCTTCTTCAGCCTTGCCGAATCACCAGTCTGCCACCCTGCCGCTGGGCGACGACCTTGCCCGGCAGGTTGATGGCTCCCTGGCCGCGCCAGCCGGTGATCAGCCGGTCGATCTCCTCGATGTGCCGGGCGAACAGCGAACCGGCGGGCGCCCCCGCCTCGATGGCGGCGCGGCGCAGGATGCGGCGGCGCACGGCGGGCGGCAGGGCGTACAGCTTGGCGCACTCCAGGAGGCCCGCAGCGTCGCGCACGGAGGCCTCGGCCCGGCCGGCCCACGCGTCGAGCGCGTCGGCGTCGTCACGGGACAGCTGGGCCGTACGGGCGAGTGCCTCGACGACGCCCTTGCCGAGCGCCTTCTCCAGCGCGGGCAGCCCCTCGTGGCGCAGCCGGGAACGGGTGTACGCGGGGTCGGCGTTGTGCGGGTCGTCCCAGACGGGCAGCGACTGGACCATGCAGGCCTTGCGGGCGGTCTGCCGGTCCAGGTGCAGGAACGGACGGCGGTAGCGGCGATCCGCGCCCTGCCCTCCGGAGACGGCTGCCATGCCGGACAGGGAGCGGGTCCCGGAGCCGCGGGCGAGGCCGAGCAGGACGGTTTCGGCCTGGTCGTCGCGGGTGTGGCCGAGCAGGACCGCGGCGGCGCCGTGCCGCTCGGCGGCGGCGTCCAGAGCGGTGTACCGGGCGTCGCGGGCGGCGGCTTCGGGGCCGCCGTCGCGGCCGACGCTGACCACGACGGACTCGGCGGGGGCCAGTCCCAGTTCGGTGAGCCGCAGGACGACCTCGTCGGCGCGCAGGCCGGACCCGGGCTGCAGTCCGTGGTCGACCGTGACGCCGCCGGCGCGGATGCCCAGCTTGGGCGCCTCGAAGGCGAGGGCGGAGGCGAGCGCCATGGAGTCGGCGCCGCCCGAGCACGCGACCAGCACGAGCGGCGCGCGCGAGGGCCCGCCGGGGACGCTGTCGGGAGCGCGGTCACGGCCGGACGCGCGACCGGCGGTGCGCTCCCGGTCGGACGCACGATCGAGGAGGTGGTCGGGGGCGTGATCGGTGAGGATGTCGTGAAGTACGCGGCGGACCGCCAGGCGTATCGCCGCGACCGCAGGATGGGGACCCATGTCCGGTTCCCTTCATGAAATTGTCGGGGGGTGAGCCCGAGGTTCGGTCACTCAGAGTGTGTTGATGGTGACAGAACCGGGCCGTTCCCTGAGCATTGCACGCCTACCCATGCCCCACGGTCCCTCGGACGGGTGATTGGAGGGGCGCTCACCTGCCGTCGGCCGGATTCAGTTCACGACTCCGTCTTGCGGTGCACCCGCGCGACCCAGTCCGCCGGTTTGGCGATCTCCGACTTGGTGGGGAGCGTGTTCGGCGAGGTCCATACGCGGTTGAAGCCGTCCATGCCCACTTCGTCCACGACGGCGCGGACGAACCGCTCGCCGTCCCGGTACTGGCGCAGCTTCGCGTCGAGGCCCAGCAGCTTGCGCAGGGCGAGGTCGAGGCGGGAGGCGCCGCGGGCGCGCCGCTGCTGGAACTTCTCCCGGATCTCGGCGACGGACGGGACCACGGCCGGGCCGACACCGTCCATCACGAAGTCGGCGTGGCCCTCCAGGAGGGACATCACGGCGGTGAGCCGGCCGAGGATCTCGCGCTGGGCGGGGGTCTGCACGATCTCGACGATGGAGCGTGCCTCGTCGCCCTCCTCGCCCTCGGGGCGGCTGCCGGCGAGGGACTGGGCGGCCTCGCGGACGCGCTCCAGGACGGTCATGGGGTCGACCTCGGTCTCTCCCAGGAAAGACTGGATTTCGCCCTCAAGGTGGTCGCGCAGCCAGGGCACGGCCGTGAACTGCGTGCGGTGGGTCTCCTCGTGGAGGCAGACCCAGAGCCTGAAGTCGTGGGGCTGGACGTCGAGTTCGCGCTCCACGTGCACGATGTTCGGCGCCACCAGGAGCAGCCTGCCGCCGCCGTTCGGCGAACCCGGGGGGCCGCCGGCCGGGAGGTCCCGGGTGGCGGGGGCGAACGTCTCGTACTGGCCGAGGACCCTGGAGGACAGGAAGGACAGCAGCATGCCCAGCTCGACGCCGGTGACCTTGCCGCCGACGGCGCCGAGGACGGCTCCGCCGGGAGTGCTGCCGCGACGTTCCTGCATCTTGTCGAGCAGCGGTTTGAGGATCTCCCGGAACCCGGCGACGTTCGCCCGGACCCAGCCCGGCCGGTCGACGACGAGGATGGGGGTGTCGTGGAGATCGTCCCCGCCCATCCGCGTGAAGCCGCGGACGTGTTCCTCCGACGCCTTCGCATGCCGGCGCAGCTCGGCGACGACGGCCCTGGCCTCGTCGCGGCTCACCTCTGGGCCCGGCCGTACGAGCCGGGTCGCGGTCGCCACCGCGAGATTCCAGTCGACCATCTCGGCACCACCGATGCTCGTCATGCAGTCAACCGTACGTGAGCGCTGCCGCTTGGGGCAGGGGTGGACGGTGGGGGTGCCCCCTTTGTCGATCGTCCGCGGGTGCGCTGTGGCCGGGCGCGCAGTTCCCCGCGCCCCTTACGGGGCGCTGCCCCTCAAGGGGCGCGCCCGAGCCAGGACCGGAAATCTTCAGTCGCAGCCGCAGGTCGCCAGGGTTGACGCCAGTTGGTCCAGGGTCTGCTGGGTGGTCGTGGGGTTCGCGGGTGGGGTGGACGAGGTCAGGAAGGCGAAGGCCAGCAGGCGGCCGTCCTTGTCCACGACCGTGCCCGCCAGCGTGTGGACGCCGGTCAGGGTGCCTGTCTTGGCGCGTACGAGGCCGGTGCCCGGCCGGCCCGCGTAGCGCTTGCTGAGGGTGCCGGTGAAGCCGGCGACGGGGAGCCCGGTGAGGACCGGGCGGAGTTCGGGGCGGTCCGGGGCGGCGGCCTCGGCCAGCAGGGCCGTGAGGAGGTTCGCGGTGAGTTTGTCCGCGCGGTCCAGGCCGCTGCCGTCCGCGAACCGGGCGCCCTTGAGGGGCAGCCCGAGCTTCTTCAGCTCCTTGCCGGTCGCCGCGGCGCCGCCCGCGAAGCTCGCCGGTTCGCCGGAGGCGAGGGCGGTCTGGCGGGCGAGGGCCTCGGCGATGTCGTTGTCGCTGCTGGTCAGCATGCGTTCGACCAAGGCGGACAGCGGCGGGGACTGCACCTTGGCGAGGGGCTCGGCGCGGTCGGTCGCCTTGGAGGGGCCGGGCGCGGTGGTCTCGATGCCGCGGTCCTTCAGCAGCTCCGCGAACTTCTTCGCCGCGTCGGCCGCCGGGTCCGCGCCGCGGTCGGCGGGGCCGCTGGAGGAGTCGTCGAGGCGGGCCTCGTCGGCCATCAGGGCGGTGACCGGGGCGAGGTTGGTGTTGGGGCCGATGGGGTGCACGGCGGAACCCGCGTACAGCGAGGTGTCGTACGAGAGGGTCACCTCCGCGGTCTTGCGGGACTTCAGAGCGCGGGCCGTGTCGTCGGCGAGGGAGCGCAGGCTCGCGTTGCCGTTCGCGTCCTTGCGGGCGGTCAGGGTGGGATCGCCGCCGCCGACGAGGATGACCTCCTCGGTGCCGGGTTCGAGGACGGTCCTGGTCGGGATGCGGTGGTCCCCGCCGACGGCACCGAGCGCCGCGACGGCCGTGGCGATCTTCGTGGTGGAGGCCGGGGTCAGCGCGTCGTCCGCGCCCTTGCCGTACAGGCGTTCGCCGGTGGCCATGTCGACGACGGCGCCCGCGCGGCCGGCACCGAGCGAGGGGTCGTCGAGCAGCGGTCCCAGGACGTCCGCCAGAGCCTTCTCCGTGGGGGGCGAGCCCGTGGAGCGGCCAAGGCCGGCGAGCACGGACACGGCGCTGGGGGCGGGTGCCGGCGCCTTTCCGGACGTACCGGACACAAGTCCGTGATCTGCGCCACCTGCGCGCTCCCGCGATGCGGCCCAGTCGCGCTCCGCCGTACGCTGACCGGTGGAGTCCCAGGGCCCGGCAGCGGTGACCACGGTGACCGCCACGACGAGTCCGAGGGTGGCGGCGCCCGTCGTGAACTGCACGGTCGACGGTCGCCTGACCAGCGGTTTCACGACTTCTGTCGCCCGAGCGAGCGGTGGCTTCAGGGTTTGTGCCGCCTTGGCGAGCGGTGGCCGCACGGCCTCCGCGGCCCGTGCGAGTCGCGGTTTCACGGATCGCGCGACCCGCGCCACATGCGGTCTCGCGGCCCGCCAGGCCCTCAGCTCCGGCACGACCACCAGCCCCTTTCGCGATCACACACCTGCGTGAGGGACACTTAACCACCAGAACTATGTGTTGATCATGGAGGAGCCACCGGTGGAGTTCGACGTCACGATCGAGATTCCGAAGGGTTCACGGAACAAGTACGAGGTGGACCACGAGACCGGTCGGATCCGTCTGGACCGTCGCCTCTTCACCTCGACCAGCTACCCGGCCGACTACGGCTTCGTCGAGAACACCCTCGGCGAGGACGGCGACCCGCTGGACGCGCTGGTCATCCTGGACGAGCCGACCTTCCCCGGCTGCCTCATCCAGTGCCGCACCATCGGGATGTTCCGTATGACGGACGAGGCCGGCGGCGACGACAAGCTGCTGTGCGTTCCCGCGCACGACCCGCGTGTGGAGCACCTGCGGGACATCCACCACGTGTCGGAGTTCGACCGTCTGGAGATCCAGCACTTCTTCGAGGTCTACAAGGACCTGGAGCCGGGCAAGTCCGTCGAGGGCGCCAACTGGGTGGGCCGTACGGACGCCGAGGCCGAGGTCGAGCGGTCGTACAAGCGTTTCAAGGAGACGGGCGGTCACTGATCTCCTCGGGTCCCTGGGATCTCCCTGGGTCCCTGGGATCTCCTTGGGCCTCCTTGTGCGCTGCGGGCCGCGTGACCTCGACCGGGTCGCGCGGCCCGTTCGTATGTAAGTGCGCATACTGGGCATGCTGGGCGTACTGGAGGTGCGATTCGGGAGCTTCGGGAGCTGTGGTGTCGGGAGTTGTGGGTGACTGAGCCGGAGGCCGAGGACCGTAAGCCGCAGTCGGACGAGGCACGCAGCGCCTTCGTTCCGCCGGACGGTGTGGTGGCGCAGGCCCCGCCCGTCGAGGAGGAGCCGTCGACGACGTCCGAGTTCGCCCTGCCCAAGGGCCTCGACGTCCCTCAGACGCCGGCCGTCGCCGAGTCCGAGGGGTCGGCGTTCAGCTCTCCGAGGACGTACCGCTCCAGGCAGGCGCCGCTCGCGTTCACCCCGCCGGCGGGCATACCGCGGGTCGACCTCGTCAGGGACGCCCCCTGGCAGGACCGGATGCGCACGATGCTGCGCATGCCGGTCGCCGATCGGCCGGTGCCCGACATCGTGCAGAAGGCGGAGGACGAGGGTCCCGCCGTGCCGCGCGTCCTCGACCTCACCCTGCGTATCGGCGAGTTGCTGCTCGCGGGCGGGGAGGGCGCCGAGGACGTGGACGCGGCGATGTTCGCCGTCTGCCGTTCCTACGGCCTCGACCGCTGCGAGCCGAACGTCACCTTCACCCTGCTGTCCATCTCGTACCAGCCGTCGCTGGTCGACGATCCGGTGACCGCGTCGCGGACCGTACGGCGCCGGGGCACCGACTACACGCGTCTGGCGGCCGTCTACCAACTCGTCGACGACATCAGCGACGACGAGACCGAGATCTCCCTGGAGGAGGCCTACCGGCGCCTCGCGGAGATCCGCCGCAACCGGCACCCGTACAGCGGCTGGGTGCTGACCGTCGCCACCGGGCTGCTCGCGGGCGCGGCCTCCGTGCTCGTCGGCGGTGACGTGATCGTCTTCGTCGCGGCGGTCGTCGGCGCGATGCTGGGCGACCGGCTGGCGTGGCTGTGCGCCGGGCGCGGACTGCCGGAGTTCTACCAGTTCACGGTGGCCGCGATGCCGGCCGCCGCGATGGGTGCCGCGCTCACGGTCGCGCACGTCGACGTGCGCGCGTCCGCGGTGATCACCGGTGGGCTGTTCGCGCTGCTGCCCGGACGGGCGCTGGTGGCCGGCGTGCAGGACGGGCTGACCGGCTACTACATCACCGCCGCGGCCCGGCTCCTGGAAGTCATGTACTTCTACGTCGGCATCGTCATCGGCGTCCTCGTGATCCTGTACTTCGGCGTGACGCTGGGCGCCGAGCTGAACCCGGACGCGGCCCTGGAGTCCGCCGAGCGGCCGGGGTGGCAGATCGCCGCGTCGATGCTCCTGACGGTCAGCTTCGCGGTCCTGCTCCAGCAGGAACGTTCCACCGTGCTGATCGTGACCCTCAACGGCGGGGTCGCGTGGAGCGTGTACGGCGCGATGCACTACGCGGGCGAGATCTCGCCGGTCGCCTCGACGGCCGTGGCCGCCGGGCTCGTGGGGCTGTTCGGGCAGCTCATGTCGCGCTACCGGTTCGCCTCGGCGCTGCCGTACACGACCGCCGCGATCGGGCCGCTGCTGCCCGGTTCCGCCACGTACTTCGGGCTGCTCGCGATCGCCGAGAACGACGTCGACGCGGGGCTGGTGTCGCTCAGCAAGGCGGCCGCGCTCGCGATGGCCATCGCGATCGGGATGAACCTGGGGTCGGAGATCTCACGGCTGTTCCTGCGGCTGCCGGGGGCTACGGCGGCGGCTCGGCGGGCCGCGAAGCGCACCCGCGGGTTCTGAGGTTTTTTTGGGGGCTGACCGTCGTTGTGTGACCGACGGCCGTCGTGGGCTGGTCGCGCAGTTCCCCGCGCCCCTGAAAGGGCACCTCTGAGGGGCGCCGGATCAGTTGCGGGGGTAGTTCTGGTCGTACGGGTACTGCTGCTGGTCGTCTTGGTACTGCTGGGGGTACTGGGGTGCGTAGGGCTCGTTCTGCTGGTGGCCGTAGTTCTGGTCCGAGCCGTACGGCTGCTGCTGGTAGTAGTCCTGGCCCTGGTCGCCGTAGCCGTACTGCTGTCCCTGGTTGCCGTACTGGTCGTACTGGTCGTACTGGTCGCCGTAGCCCTGGTCCTGGCCGTGGCCGTGGCTGTTCTGGTGGGCCCCCGGGATCTGGCGGAGCTGGGTCGTCCTGTCGTCCATGGCGGGGCCCGCCGGAGGAACGTGGGCGCCGTGCGGCTCGGGCTGCGCCGGCTGCGGGTTCTTCTTGGACTTACCGCGGGCCCGCAGGAACTCGATGATGATCGGGACCACCGAGAGGAACACGATCAGGAGCAGGATCGGCTCGATGTTCGTGTGGACGAACTCGATGCTGCCGAGCCAGGAGCCGAGCAGCGTGACACCGGCGCCCCAGAGGACGCCGCCGATCACGTTGAAGATCAGGAACGAGCGGTACTTCATGCCGCTGACGCCGGCGATGATCGGCGTGAACGTACGCACGATGGGCACGAAACGGGCCAGCACCAGGGACTTCGGGCCGTACTTCTCGAAGAACTCGTGCGCCTTGACGACGTTCTCCTGCTTGAAGAGGCGGGAGTCCGGTCGGGTGAAGAGCGACGGGCCGACCTTCTTGCCGAACATGTAGCCCGCCTGGTCACCGAGGATCGCGGCGAGGCAGATCAGGGCGACGGCACCCCACAGCGGGAAGTCCAGGGTGTTGGCGGTGATCAGCATGCCCGCCGTGAACAGCAGCGAGTCACCCGGCAGGAAGAAGCCGATGAGCAGGCCCGACTCGGCGAAGACGATCAGGAGCAGGCCCCAGATACCGAACGAGTCGAGCAGGTAGTCCGGATCCAACCAGCTTGGGCCGAGGGCAAGCGTCGTCACGATTCCGGGCTCCTGAGGCTGGTGTCTGAGGCTGATGGCTGGGGGTGGTGACTGAGGGTGGTGATTGGGGTGGTGACTGGGGGTGGCGGATTCAGCGGTGGGCTGAGGTGTGGCCGACCAAAGTTATCAACGTGCCACGACGTGGCCAGGTTCCACCGGCTCCTACAGGATGCACTGTGCCTCGACTGGGACAAAGCTGTGGGCCATGGTGTGGGCCATGGGGACCCCGCCCCTGACCCGACCCCGAGGACCGGAGGCACCGTGCCGCTCCACAAAGGCCCCGCGAAGTCCGACGACGATGCCGATGAGCGTCCCTCGACCGTCAATCCCTTCTACGGGGAGGCGAATCCGGTCGGCGGCATGACCGAGGCCCCGCCCCAGCACCGGCTGCCCGACGGGCCGCTGGCGCCCTCCACCGCGTATCAGCTGGTGCACGACGAGCTGATGCTGGACGGGAACTCCCGCCTCAACCTCGCGACCTTCGTCACCACCTGGATGGAACCCCAGGCCGACGTACTGCTCGGCGAGTGCCGGGACAAGAACATGATCGACAAGGACGAGTATCCGCGCACGGCGGAGCTGGAGCGCAGGTGCGTGGCGATGCTCGCCGACTTGTGGAACGCGCCGGACCCGGCCGCCGCCGTCGGCTGTTCGACCACGGGATCCAGCGAGGCGTGCATGCTCGCGGGCATGGCCCTCAAGCGCCGCTGGACCAAGCGGAACGCGGACCGGTATCCGGGTCGGGGGGCCCGCCCGAATCTCGTCATGGGTGTCAACGTGCAGGTCTGCTGGGACAAGTTCTGCAACTTCTGGGAGGTCGAGGCCCGCCAGGTACCCATGGAGGGCGACCGCTTCCACCTCGACCCGGGGGCCGCCGCCGAGCTCTGCGACGAGAACACCATCGGTGTCGTCGGCGTCCTCGGCTCCACGTTCGACGGGTCGTACGAGCCGATCGCCGAACTCTGCGCCGCGCTGGACGAGTTGCAGGCGCGCACGGGCCTGGACATCCCCGTCCACGTGGACGGCGCGTCCGGCGCGATGGTCGCCCCCTTCGTCGACGAGGACCTGGTCTGGGACTTCCGGCTGCCGCGCGTCGCCTCCATCAACACCTCGGGACACAAGTACGGGCTGGTCTACCCGGGCGTCGGCTGGGCGCTGTGGCGCTCGGCGGCCGAGCTGCCGGACGAGCTGGTCTTCCGGGTGAACTACCTGGGCGGCGACATGCCGACCTTCGCGCTGAACTTCTCGCGCCCCGGAGCCCAGGTCGTGGCGCAGTACTACACGTTCCTTCGGCTGGGCCGCGAGGGCTACCGGGCCGTCCAGCAGACGACGCGGGACGTCGCCCGGGGGCTCGCCGAACGGATCGAGGCGTTCGAGGACTTCCGGCTCCTCACGCGGGGCGACCAGTTGCCGGTGTTCGCCTTCACCACCGCTCCGGGCGTCACGGCGTTCGACGTCTTCGACGTGTCCCGGCGGATGAGGGAGCGGGGCTGGCTGCTGCCCGCGTACACCTTCCCGGCCAACCGCGAGGACCTGTCCGTACTCCGGGTGGTGTGCCGCAACGGCTTCTCGTCCGACCTCGCCCAGCTGTTCACCGAGGACCTGGCACGGCTGCTGCCGGAACTACGCCGGCAGTCGCAGCCGCTGACGCGGGACAAGGGGGCGGCTACCGGGTTCCATCACTGAGGCGGTTCCCTCACCGAGGCGGTTCCCTCGCTGAGGGAAGGACGACTGTCGGGCGGGGAACTCCTCAGTCGTGGTCAGTTGTCGTCAGTTGTCGTCCCGGACGTAGACGGTGACTCGCGCTCCGTTGACATGGGTTGTTCCGTACTCGCGGAAGTGGCGTCGCAGGGTGTTCGTCTTCGCTTTCTCCTGCGGGGTGGTCAGCGTGTGCGCGCGCGCCGCGCGGACCGCGACGATCCGGTCGAACTCCAGCATGCGTGCCGCGATGTCCTGGGCGGGAAGCTCGACACCCGCAAGCGTGTTCGACGAAACGGGATCCTGTGCCAGGGCGAGATCCGTCAGAAGACGGGTGTCCTCGGGGTCGGCCGCGGTCAGGATCCGGTGCTGGCCGGAGAGATAGAGCAGCCCGTCGCCGGAACGGCCTTCCTTGCGTACGGCGGCGCCGATGGCGGTGGCGTCATTGGTCCGGCTCTCGGGCGTCCTCAGGGAGAGGCCCAGCGAGAGGCCCGGCGGGACGAGCGCGGCCAGTACGGCAAC
The DNA here is from genome assembly GCF_001418335.1 of Streptomyces aurantiacus. Taxonomy (GTDB): domain Bacteria; phylum Actinomycetota; class Actinomycetes; order Streptomycetales; family Streptomycetaceae; genus Streptomyces; species Streptomyces aurantiacus. The sequence goes on from NZ_LIPP01000115.1 coordinate 29,368, forward strand.
CGTCGCGATCCACGCGATGCGGGAAGACCGCTGCCGCCGGTGCAAGTGATCCATGCAGGCGCCCAGCAGCAAGGCGATCCCGATATTGCTGTAGAGCACATACCGGTCTACGAAAAGAGGCTTGACCAGTGAGGCGATCAGCAGCAGAAGGCCCGGTAGCACAATGATCGGCACGGCCAGCACGGAGAGCCGTACGGGTCCCCTCGCCTTCAGGGGCGTGAAGGCACACACCACGCCCACGGCCGCCACAGCCAGGACACCGGGAAGCCGCACCGGCCCGTCGATCCAGGACACCTGCCCCGACTGCCCCGCACTGCGGATCGCCAGCGGCAACAGCCCGGCCACCACGCCCGCCGCGGTCACACTCCACGCCTTCAGCACCGGTCGTGGAACACGGGAGACGGCCAGCGTGACGCCGTGCGCGACCAGGGCGAGGACCGCGAACTCGTGCAGCAGACAGGCCAGCAGCATGGTGGAGCCGTAGACCGCCCACCGCCACCGGGCGCGCTGCGGGACGCTGACGACGAGCGCATACGTGGCCCAGGCGACCAGGGCGCAGACCATGGCGTACGAGCGGCCTTCCTGCGTGTATTTCTGTACCTGGGGAAGGAGCGGAAACACCAGCCCGGCCAGCAGCCCGGCCCGGGGTCCCGCCAGGCGCAGCCCCAGAAGCCCGACTCCGCTCGCCGCCACGGACATCGCCAGCACGGACGGCAGCCGCAACGTCAGCAGCCCGCCGCCGAAGAGACCGAAGATCTCGTGCATCACGGCGTAGTAGAGGGCATGGACCAGATCGGCGTGCTGGGCGGTGCGCCATATCTGCGAAAGGTCGCGGTGCGCGAGCTCGTAGGTGACGGACTCGTCCCCCCACATGGTGTTCTTCCTGCGGATACCCCAGAGCCCTGAAGCGATGGTCAGCAACAGGGGCGCGATGACGACAACGGCTCCGGCCGGGCTCGGTGACGGCCGGCGGGCGGGTACGGAAACGGCAGGGGGAAGCGTCCTGGCCACAGCGGGGCCACGTTCAGCAACGGACATCGGCGGCAGGGCCTTTCAGCGGTGGCGAAGACGTGCCGCCAGCGTGCCCGGACCCCGTTGACCGGTTGCTGATCCAACCTGATCGGCCGGTCAGGAAAGCGGTTCTGCGCTGTGCGAGGCTGCACCGCATGCGCATCCTGGTGGTCGAAGACGAGGTGGACCTTGCCCGCACCCTGCACACCGGTCTGACCACCGAGGGCTACAGCGTCGACCTCGCCCATGACGGCCGGCAGGGACTGTGGATGGCCCGGACCGGCGAATACGCCCTCGTCGTACTGGACTTGATGCTGCCCGGGCTCAACGGCTACAAGGTGTGCGCCCAGTTGCGCCGGGAGGGCAACGCGACCCCCGTTCTGGTGCTCACCGCGAAGGACGGGGACTGGGACCAGGCGGAGGCCCTGGACACGGGGGCCGACGACTACCTGGCCAAACCCTTCTCGTACATGGTGCTCGTCGCACGGCTGCGGGCCCTGGTCAGACGAGCCGCCACGGTCGCCCCGCCCGTCCTGGCCGTGGGCGACCTCTCGTTGGACGTCGCCGGCCGGGTCTGCCGCCGGGCCGGGGCCCGGGTGGAACTCACACCCCGGGAGTTCGCCGTGCTTGAACTGCTGGCCCGCCGGGCGGGCCAGGCGGTCTCCAAAGCGGATCTGCTCTACCACGCATGGCCCGACGAAGCCCTGGATCCCAACCTCGTGGAGGCGCGCGTCAGCGCGCTGCGCAAGAAGGTGGACGTCGCATTCCACCGGCAGTCCCTGCAGACCGTACGGGGCACCGGCTACCGATTGGTGGACGACCGTGAACGCGACTGAGCCGCGACGCCGCTGGTGGCGTCGTACGTCGCCTCGTACCCGGCCTCGTACGTGGCTTCGTTCGGTACGAGCCCGCGCGGCCCTGGCCGCCGCCTCGACCGCCGCCGTCATCCTGGCCGGCATCGGCTGGTGGGTACACCACGACGTCTACCGCGAGAGCACAGGGATCGCCCAAGGGCAGACGGAGAGACAGTTCTTGGCTCTCGTCGATCAGCTGGAGAAGGGTGCGGTTCCCGCTCGCCGAAGCACCGTGCCGTATGAGATCGTCGCGACCGGCCGACGCGCCGCCGTCGCCTACGGCGGAGGCATGGAGGAGTTCGATCCCGGCACCCGCCATGTACTGCCCGCCCCACCGAAGGCCGAGTTGCCCGCCCCACCGGACGAGGGGCCGGACTGGGGCTATGCGACCCGTCCCGTGCGCCTGCCGGAGCGCCCCGACTCCGCACCCGGGGACCGGTTCGGCAAGGACGGCGGAACCTACCAGGTCATGTACGACGATGTCAGGGCCGATGAACTGAGCAGCGACACAGTCGCCGCTCTGGGTGTCGCCGCCGACGCTCAGCTGCGGGTCTATGTGGTGGTGCTCCCGCACGCAGCCGAGGACATCGCCGGGACCATCACCGAAGCCACCGACCGCCTGCTGCTGCAGGCCGGGCTCGTAGGCCTCGTACTGATCGCCGCCGTCGCCTACTTCGCCGTCCGCATCGCACTGCGGCCGGTCGAGGCCATCCGCGTCCTCACCGCCTCGGTCACCGCGAACGACCCCCGCGAACGCGTCACCGTCCCCGCCACCGGACACGAGATCACCGCCCTGGCCACCACCATCAACAGCACCCTCCAGCGCCTCGACGACGCCGCCGCCCAGCAGCGCCGCTTCGTCGCGGACGCCGCCCACGAACTCCGCAGCCCCCTCACCACACTGCTGGCCAGCCTGGAAGTCGCGCTCGCCTACCCGGAACGCACCGACTGGCCCGCCGCGGCCACCACCGCCGCACGACAGACCCGCCGCCTCCAGGCCCTCGCCGAAGACCTGCTGCTCCTCGCCCGCCTCGACACCCGAGCCCCCACAACCGGCCCCGAAACCGTCGACCTGACAGACCTGGCCTCCCGCCTGACCGAGCAATACCCCGTCACCGAACGACCGTTGACCCTCACCTGCGACAGCACCGCCCCCGCACCAGCCCCCGGAAACCCCGACGAATACGAACGACTGCTGCGCAACCTCATCGACAACGCCACCCGCCACGCCACACACCGCATCCAGATCACCGTCCGCAACCAGGACACCTGGGTCGTCCTCACCGTGCACGACGACGGACCGGGCGTACCCACCGCCGACGCAGAGCGCATCTTCGAACGCTTCGTCCGCCTCGACGACGCCCGCTCCCGCGACCAGGGAGGCACCGGCCTGGGCCTCGCCATCGCCCGCGACCTGGCCCACCGCCACCGAGGCACCCTCACCCTCACCCCCCGAACGCTCGGAGCATGCTTCGAGCTGCGCCTCCCACGAGCCCCCGCCCCGGCCGAGAAATGACACGCTCCACCGGCGTTGTCAGTCCCCGCCGTTACTGTTCGGCCATTCACGATCTTCAGGGAGGGTGGCTCGATGGGCGCCAGTGGATGGGACTACGTCACCGGGTACGACGGCGATGTGAAGGCGGCATTGGGAACTTTGCAGACCAAGGTGTTCCAGGAGGAGTACGGCGACGGTGCCCACTACTCAAGCCTGAAGGACCTGTACGCGGACTCGGAGTTCATGGGCACGGAAGGCACCCATACGATCCTCGACATCGACACGGTTGTGGCCACGGATGACCTGCCGACACAGTCCGGTGTTGCCGACTACGGCACCCTGCGTCCTCTGGCACTCGACCGCGTCGCGCACCACTTCGGCACCGACCGCCCGACGGTCGAGCAGTACGAAGAGCTCGCTGCCGCCGCCCGTGAGGCTGCGAACCATGAGGAACACGAACGAAGCCTCTTCGGCGAGTGCCAGATGCGGTGGACCGGCTGTTACGTCGTCCTCCACTTCGATGGCAGGCCGACTCATCTGGGAATTTTCGGATCCTCCGGAGACTAGGACTGGTCACCTGGAGTTGCCGATTGCATCCACAGTGTGACGTGTCGGGAGCTACGGTCGATGGAGGAGGGGCGTAGGCCCGCACGTCAGGACCACGGAGGGGTGCCAACGATGCCGCCACGGAAGCCGAACCCGAACCGGGGCAACCATCACGACGGGTCAGCACGGATGGTGCTGGCCACGGAGCTCGCGCGGTTGCGCGAGAAGGCGAGCTTCTCGCTCAGCGAACTCGCGGACAAGACCGCCTACGACCGCACGCATCTGTACAGACTGGAGACGGGGGAAAAGCTGGGCTCACCGGCAGTGATGGCAGCCCTTGATCAGACGTATGGGACAGGAAAACACCTGGCCGACCTCTGGGAGTTGGCCAGGGACGACGTCTTCCGCGACAAGTACAAGCGGTTCATGGAACTGGAGAAGCGCGCCAGCGTATGGCAGCAGTACGCGATCGGGGCGATTCCGGGCTTGTTGCAGACGGAGAGCTACGCACGAGAGATGCTGGGGTTCGTGTACGCGGAGGACGAGGACGAGCTGGAGGTGCAGCTCGCGGCGCGAATGGCGCGCCAGGAACGGCTGCACGGCGAGGGCCGCCTGAACGTCCGCGCCATCCTGGACGAGTCCGTCCTCCGTCGCCCGATGAAAGACGCCTCGGCCTGGCACCAGCAGCTACGACACCTGTTGCGGACGGCCGAATTCCCCAACGTCACGGTCCAAGTGTTGCCCTACTCGGCAGGCCTGCACCACCTGTTGGGCACATCACTCACAGTGCTGTGGTTTCCTGACGGCACATCCGTCGCGTACAACGAAACCAACATGACCGCCGAACTCTTCGAAGAACCGGCCGATGTCGAACGGCTGAAGCTGTCTTACGATCTGCTCCGGGACTCCGCCCTTCCTCCCCGGGAGTCCGTGGCGCTGATCCGAAACATCCTGGAGGCCGGCACATCATGCGAATCCCGCCCATCAACCTGAGCACCGCATCGTGGCGCAAGTCCAGCTACAGCAATTCCGAAGGAGGCGAGTGTGTAGAGATAGCCGACAGCCACTCCCCCCTCACCCCCGTCCGTGACAGCAAACGCCCCGAAGGCCCCGCCCTCCTCGTCGCCGCCCCCGCGTGGACGGCCTTCGTCGGTCATCTCAAGCACACCGCAGGCTGACCGCTCTCATACGCTGAGCCTGCGGAATCTGCGTACCGCCAGGGGGAAGAACACCGCCAGCAGTGCCAGCGGCCAGGCGACGGCCGCCCAGGTGTGGCCCGGCTCGGCGCCCGCCACGCCGAACAGGTCGCGTACGGCCGTGGCCGTCTGTGACAGCGGGTTCCATTCGACGACCGTGCCCAGCCAGGCCGGCATGGACTCGGGGGTCGCGATCGCGTTGGAGAGGAAGCCGACGGGCCAGACCAGGATCTGCACGGCCTGCACCATCTCCGGCTTGCCCGCCACCATCGCCAGCAGGATGCCGATCCACAGCATCGCGAATCGCAGCAGCAGAAGCAGGCCCATGGCGCCCATGAAGGCGCCGAAGCCTCCGTGCACGCGCCAGCCGAGCGCGTACCCGACCCCGATCAGCACGACCAGGCCGAGCGCCGACTGGAGCATGTCGGCGGCCGAACGGCCCACCAGGACCGCTCCGTCGGCCATCGGCATCGAGCGGAAGCGGTCGATCACCCCCTTGTTGAGGTCCTGGGTGACGGCCAGCATCGTGCCCTCCAGGCCGAAGGCCATGGTCAGCGCGAACATGCCGGGCACCAGGAAGTCGACGTAGTCCCCGTCGACGCCCCGGCCGCCGCCGATCAGGTAGCTGAACATCAGCAGCAGCATCACGGGGAAGACCAGACCGACCAGGACCTGGGCCGGCTGCCGTGCCCAGTGGGCGAGTTCGCGGCGGGTCATGGTCCAGGAATCACTCAGCGCGTACGTGGTCATACCGCCTCCTTCGCTGGTTCCGCTGGTTCCGCTGGTTCCGCTGGTTCCGCTGGTTCCGCTGGTTCGTCGTCCGCGGTGAGGCGCAGGAACACCTCGTCCAGCGTCGGCCGCCGCAGGGCCACGTCCTCCGCCTCCACCCCGGCCTCCTCCAGGGCCCGTACGACGCCGGCGAGCGCCTTCATGCGGTCGGTGACCGGGGCGCTCAGCAGACGCCGGTCGACGTCGACCGAGATCTCCGCCCTGGAGAGCGGCAACAAAGCCACCGCGGTGCCCAGTTGGCCGCCGTCCCGCAGGACCACGTCGATGCGGTCGCCGCCTGCCAGGGCCTTCAGTTCGTCCGCCGTGCCGTCCGCGACGACCCGCCCCCGGTCGACGAGCGAGATCCGGTGGGCGAGCTGGTCGGCCTCCTCCAGATACTGGGTGGTGAGCAGCACCGTCGTACCGCCGCCGACCAGGGAACGCACCGCCGCCCACACCTCGGCCCGGCCACGCGGGTCGAGGCCCGTGGTCGGCTCGTCCAGGAAGAGCACCTCCGGTTCGGTGATGAGCGAGGCGGCCAGGTCCAGGCGCCGCCGCATGCCGCCGCTGTACCGCTTCACCGCCTTGCGGCCCGTGTCCGCGAGGCCGAAACGCGCAAGAAGTTCGTCGGCCCGCACGCGCGCGTGCCGGGCGCCCAGGTGGTGGAGGCGCCCGAACATCTCCAGGTTCTGCCGTCCGCCGAGTTCCTCGTCGAGCGCCGCGTGCTGGCCGAGCAGGCCTATGCGGCGGCGCACCTCCCGGGCCTGGGTGACCACGTCGTGCCCGGCCACCTCCACGCGGCCCCCACCGGGCCGCAGCAGCGTGGACATGACCCGGACCAGGGTCGTCTTGCCCGCGCCGTTGGGGCCGAGCACCGCGTGCACCGTGCCGCGCCCGACCCGCAGGTCGAGCCCGTCCAGCGCGTACCTGGCTCCGTACCGCTTCCGAACGCCGTCGACGACGATCGCGTCGGTCATCAGGCTCCCCTCGCCCGCTGTAATCAAACTTGACTACCTGCTTGTCAGTGAAGGGTAGATCCATCGGACTGTCTAGTCAAACTTGATTATCTTGATTATCGAGCGTCTTCCGGATGCGTCTCCCCCGTGCCGTACGGGTTCTCCTCGCCCTCCGCGAGCACCCCCACGAACGGCTCGCCCTCGCCCGCGAAGGTGTACGCGCCGCCCTTGATGCGCTGGATCAGGCCGCGGGTCCACTGGGCGCCGCTGTCGGCGGAGTGGACCCAGAAGTTCATGATCTCGCCGATGTGGCCGAGCTGCTCGGGGCCGTCCTCCGGCACGTAGTGCTCGGTGACGGCCGTGCGCCACTCCTCGATGACACGCACCCGCTCCTCCAGGAGTTCGAGCGCCTCCTCGCGGTCGAGGTCCACCACGAAGCCGAGCGCCGCCGAGAGGATGTCCGGCTTCTGGTCGTACGAGGTCAGGGACTCTCGCAGGAGTGTGAAGTACTCCTGGGTGCCCGTCTCCGTGATCTCGTACTCCGTGCGCGGCGGGCCGCCGGCCGTGGAGGGCGCGATCTCGTGGGCGATCAGCATGCCCTGCTTCGCCATCTGCTTGAGCGCGTGGTAGATCGAGCCCGGCTTGGCGTTGGACCACTCGTGCGCGCCCCAGTACTCCAGGTCGTTGCGCACTTGGTAGCCGTGGGCCCGGCCGTGCTGACGTACGGCACCCAGGACGAGAAGGCGGATCGCTGACATGTTGTCAAGCCTAGGACCCGCCTGCCCGCCCCGGGCACCAGCCCCGCCCGGACCCCCGAACAGGGCCCGGAACGGGGCGCGGGCTCAGAACGGGGCGCGGGCTCAGAACGGGAAGAAGCTGCGGCCGTGCTGTACCGAGATCCACTTCTGGGTGGTGAACGCCTCGACCGTCGCCTCGCCGTTCAGGCGGCCGAGGCCCGAGGACTTCTCGCCGCCGAAGGCGACCAGCGGCTCGTCGTGCACGGTGCCGTCGTTCACGTGGAACATGCCCGTGTCGATCCGCTTGGCGAAGGAGACACCGCGCTCGACGTCGGCGGTGTGCACGGCGCCGCTCAGTCCGTACGGGGTGTCGTTGACGAGCCGGACGGCCTCCTCCTCGCCGTCGAACGGGACGAGGAGCGCGACGGGGCCGAAGATCTCCTGCCGGAGGAGGGGGGAGTCGGCGGGCAGGCCGGTCAGGACCGTCGGCTCGACGAGGTTGTCGGTGGTGGTGCCGTGCACGAGGGCGGTCGCGCCCTCGGCGAGCGCCTGGTCCACCACACTCGTGAGGGCGTCCGCCTGCGAGGAGTTGATGACCGGGCCGATGACGGTCTCCGGGTCACGCGGATCTCCGGCCTTGAGGGACTTGACCTTGGCGACGAACTTCTCGGTGAACTCCGCCTCGACCGAACGGTCCACGAGGACGCGGTTCGCGGCCATGCAGACCTGCCCCTGGTGCACGAACCGGCTGAAGACGGCCGCGTCCACGGCGTAGTCGACGTCCGCGTCGTCCAGGACCACCAGCGCGCTGTTGCCGCCCAGTTCGAGGACGGCGCGCTTGAACTGCGAGGCGCAGACGGTCGCGACATGGCGGCCGACCTTGTCGGAGCCGGTGAAGGAGATGACCTTCGGGACCGGGTGCTCGATGAACGCGTCGCCGATCTCCGCGATGTCGGTGATCACGACGTTGAGCAGACCGGGCGGCAGGCCCGCGTCCTCGAAGATCTTCGCGACCAGGGAACCGCCCACGATCGGGGTGTTCTGGTGCGGCTTGAGGACCACGCCGTTGCCCAGCGCCAGGGCGGGCGCCACGGACTTCAGCGACAGCAGGAACGGGAAGTTGAAGGGGCTGATCACACCGACGACGCCGACCGGGACGAGGTAGAGGCGGTTCTCCTTGCCGTCGCCCGGCGAGGGGATGATCTTGCCCTCGGGCCGCAGCGCGAGGTTGACCGACTCGCGCAGGAACTCCTTGGCGAGGTGCAGTTCGAAGCCGGCCTTCAGCCGGGTGCCGCCGAGCTCCGCGATGATCACCTCGGCGATCTCCTGCTCGCGCTCCTCGACGAGCCGCAGCGCCTTCTCGAACACGGCACGCCGCGCGTACGGGTTCGTCGCCGCCCATTCCTTCTGGGCGCGGGCGGCGGCCCGGTAGGCCTGATCCACCTCGTCGACCGTGGCTATCGTGATCGAGGCCAGCTTCTCACCGTCGTACGGATTGAAGTCGATGATGTCCCAGGAGCCGGTACCCGGTCGCCATCGGCCGTCGATGTACTGCTGAGCCAGGTCGGTGAAGTAGGACGACATGTGATCCCTCAATCCCTTGCCGCAGAAGGCAGCAGCCCGATCGTCTTCACGGTCTGATCACAAGTCATCGTACTGGCGTTTCAAGAGAGTTGGAGCAGTCCTCGGAGCAAGTCGCGGCTCTCGTCGGGGTCGGGACTGTCCTGCTGGAGCTCCTTCATCGCCTTCTCGTACTGGGTGACGTCCTCGCGCTTGTCCAGATACAGCGCACTGGTGAGCTGCTCCAGGTAGACCACGTCGGACAGATCGGACTCAGGGAAGCTGAGCACCGTGAACGCGCCGCTCTCGCCCGCGTGCCCGCCGAAGCTGAACGGCATGACCTGAAGCCGTACGTTGGGGCGCTGGGAGATGTCGATGAGGTGCTGCAGCTGGCCGCGCATCACGGCCCGGTCGCCGTACGGCCGCCGCAGCGCGGCCTCGTCGAGGACCACGTGGAACTCGGGCGTGCTCTCCGACACGAGGTACTTCTGGCGCTCCATGCGCAGGGCCACGCGCCGGTCGATGTCGGCGACGCTCCCGCCCTTCATCCCGCGGGCGACGACGGCGTGCGCGTACGCCTCGGTCTGCAGCAGGCCGTGCACGAACTGCACCTCGTACGACCGGATGAGCGAGGCGGCGCCCTCCAGGCCGACATAGGTCGGGAACCAGCTGGGCAGGATGTCCGAGTAACTGTGCCACCAGCCGGCGACGTTGGCCTCCTTGGCGAGCGACAGCAGTGACGTGCGCTCCACCTCGTCGGCGATCCCGTAGAGCGTCAGCAGATCCTCGACGTCCCTCGTCTTGAAGCTCACCCGGCCCAACTCCATACGGCTGATCTTCGATTCGGAGGCTCGGATCGAGTAACCGGCCTTCTCCCGGGTGATCCCACGCGATTCGCGCAGCCGCCTCAGGTGCGAGCCGAGCAGCATGCGCCGTACCACCGATCCCGACTCCTGCGTGCTCACGTTCGTCAGCCTCCCCAACCCGTCTTCAAGGGCCGCAGTCTGCCACTAAAACACTTCAAGCAGTACTCGTTCGGTTACAGAAACGGCAAGCTTTCAAGGGAGATGCGCAGGAAACGGCAAGGAGAAGACAAGCCAGACCCAGAAAAGTGGCGAAGAGATGGCGGAAAAAATGACCAAGAAGCGGCATGGGAAGGTCCATTTCGGGCACGTGCACGTGCATCTGCCCTTGCATCTGCTGAACGCATTCGGAACGATGGTCTCGCGCCACCGCTGCATCGCAACGACCGCGAACCCCGGGAGTGCCTCGCATGGGGACTAATGGATCGACCGTGCTTGAGCCGTTAAGGCAGGGGCTTCCGCCACTGGACCCCGCGGGCGTGTCCAACGCCGCCTCCTGCGCCCTCCCGCCCCGTTACGAAGCGGTGCGCGACGCGCGGCAGTTCACTCGTCGCACGCTGGACCAGTGGGACGTCGGCAACCGCTTCGACGATGTCTGTCTGGTGGTCTCGGAACTCGTCACCAACGCATTGCGGCACGCGCTGCCCGCGGACACCCCTCGCTCGGGCGACCAGGACGCGCCCGTGCGGCTGCACCTGATGCGGTGGACCGAGAGAGTCGTGTGCGCGGTGCGCGACCCCAGTCACGACAGCCCGGTCGCGGGCGACTCCGACGACATCTCGGCGGAGTCGGGACGCGGCCTGTTCCTGGTCGAGTCGTTCGCCGACGGCTGGGGGTGGCATCCGCTGGCCGGCACGCTCGACGGCAAGGTCGTCTGGGCGCTGTTCCGGCTGGGAGCCACCGCGTGACGGTCCGGCGACGGACCGCGACGCTTTTTTTCGTGCTGCGGTTCTACGCGCGTTACCGGCGCCCGGCGCACTCGCGTGCATGTGCGGCCAGGGTGGCGGCGAGATTCTCTCCCGCGGGCCCGGTGGGGGCTGGGCGCGCAGTTCCCCGCGCCCCTGAAAGACGTCGCCGTCAGCCCGCTATCAGGTGGTCGAACTCGCCGTCCTTGATGCCCAGCAGCATGGCCTCGATCTCCGCGCGCGTGTAGACGAGCGCCGGGCCGTCGGGGAAGCGGGAGTTGCGCACGGCCACCTCGCCGCCGGGCAGCCGGGCGAACTCCACGCAGGACCCCTGCGAGTTGCTGTGCCTGCTCTTCTGCCAGGCCGCCTCGTGCAGCTCCGTGGCAGCCATGCCGTTGTACACGTCGTGGTCCACAGGTCGCTCCCCGGTCGTGCATTGGCGTCTGTTGCTCGATGCCATTGATGCCATTGATGCAGTGGTCAACTGCTCCGGATCATAGCTGTCTTCACATGCAGACGCATGGGCATATGCACGTGCACGCGGGGTGGTGTGTTGGTTACACATTTGACGATCGCGAAGCCTGAATCGTTCCGCCGACACCCCCCGTCCATGAGAGAGACGCACACCGGGCCCTTCCTGTTCCAGAACGGCTCCGACCCGCCCGGTTCCTTCACCGGACGGGTCGGAGCTGTCGTGCACAGGGTGGCCGCCGGGACTACCGCGACGCGTAGGGCAGCAGGGCCATCTCACGGGCGTTCTTGATCGCACGGGCCGGCAGACGCTGCTGCTGCGCGGACACCCGGGTGACCCTGCGACTGCGAATCTTTCCGCGGTCGGAGAGCCAGAGGAGGGTCAGACCTCCAGGAGGGTGTCGAAGGCGGGCGGGAGCCGCTTCCAGGCGGTGCGTCCCGCTGCGTACTCCGTGTCGGTCAACAGGCAGGACTCCAGGAGGAGTTCGAGCCCGTCGCGGTCCAGGCCCGGCGAGGTGAAGACGAGGTGCTGGCAGCAGTCGCCGTGCTCGGGGTGCCAGTCGAGCGCGGCGGCGGCCCGGCGTACCGGCGGTACCAGATCCCAGGCCGCGTCGGGCAGGGACGCCATCCACGGCCCTGCGCTCTCCACGCACAGGGCGCCGCCTGCCGCGTCCCAGTGGAGCAGGGTGTCGGGCCGGTCCGCGAGCCAGAACCGGCCCCGGCTGCGCGCCGCCGCGCAGGTCAGACCCTCAAGCGCCGCGTATAGCCGCTCGGGGTGGAACGGCCGGCGCCGGTGCCATACGAGCGTGGAGACCCCGCACTCGTCCGCCTCGGCCGGCAACCGCGCGCAGGCCGGGTGCTGCGCCGCGGCGGCGGCCTCCACGTCGAACCCGGCGAACGCGGCGAGCGCGAGCGCGGAGGGGACGGCTCCGGGGGCGGCTTCGGGGGCGATGTCCGGGACGGTTTCGGGGACGGTTTCGGGGGCGGTTTCGGGGGCGGACTGATCTGCGGCTTCCGTGGCTGCGGGTTCCGCTGCCGCTTCCGTGGGGGCCGGGATCGGTACCCGGCGGGCGGTCGGGTGGAGTTGGGCCAGCAGGGCGTTGTCCTCTTCGTCGGCCTCCTCCGAGTAGGCGAGGGCCAGGACCGGGGCGTACTCCAACTGGCGGGCGAAGGTGTCGGCGATGGTGCGCCGGTCGCTCGCGGCAGCGGCGAGGCCCGCGTCGGCGAGGTCGTCGCCGTTGCCGAGGTACGGGAGCACCAGCGCGGGGTCGACCGCGGTGATGACACCGGTGAGGCGGAGTCCGGCGTCGGGTCCGGCGCTCGCGACCACCTCGGCCATCGCCTTGGGCTCGACCGAGTCCCAGAGTTCGACGATCGCGAGGCGGGTCACACCGTCCGCCGCGAGCCGTTCCAGCTCCGGGACCAGGTCCTCGCGCAGGGCGCAGCAGGCGCAGTCGTTGACCAGCGGCGCCTCACCGGCCGAGACGATGCCGGTGCGGTCGCGGACGGTGCGGACCACCGTGCCCGCCACGGCCGTCGCGAGGTCGTGGTGCAGCGCCACCGCACCCGGCACGTCGGCGAGCAGCCGCTCCACCGCCTGCCTGCGCGCGTCGGCGTGCAACCCGCCGACGACGGCGACGGACAGCATCAGCGTCCACCGCCCCGCTCGTCGGCGCGGCTGTTGCCCCGCTCGTCGGCACGCTTCTCGTCACGCCTGCCGAAGCGGCGTTCGAAGCGTTCCACTCGGCCGGCCGTGTCCAGTACGCGGGCCGTCCCCGTATAGAAGGGGTGGCTCACGTCCGAGATCTCGACGTCGACGACCGGGTACGTGTTGCCGTCCTCCCACTCGATCGTCTTCTCGCTCGTCATGGTCGAGCCGGTCAGGAAGGCGTGGTTCGCGGCCCGGTCCCGGAAGACGACAGGCCCGTACGCCGGGTGGATTCCCTCGCGCATGCCGCTCAGCGCTCCTCTCGGAAGTCGACGTGCCGACGTGCGACCGGGTCGTACTTGCGCAGAATCATCCGGTCGGGGTCGTTACGGCGGTTCTTGCGGGTGACGTAGGTGTAGCCGGTCCCGGCCATGGACCGGAGCTTGACGACCGGGCGTAGTTCGTTGCGTGCCATGTGGCTAGTATATGAAAACGAATCCCATTACCAATAACTCAGAGACAGAGAAGACAGAGAGGTACGTCACTCACCATGTCCGCGCACTGCATGCTGACCGGGACCCGGCCGGGCTTCGGCAACTCGATCTCCCACTCGCACCGGCGCACGTCGCGCCGCTTCGACCCCAACGTCCAGAGCAAGCGCTACTGGCTGCCGAGCGAGGGCCGTCACGTACGGCTGAAGCTGAGCACCAAGGGCATCAAGACGGTCGACGTCATCGGCGTCGAGGCCGCCGTGTCCCGCATCCGTGCCCGTGGGGTGAGGGTCTGATGGCCAAGAAGAGCAAGATCGCGAAGAACGAGAAGCGCCAGGAGATCGTCGCCCGGTACGCCGGACGTCGGGCCGAGCTCAAGGAGATCATCCGCAGGCCCTCCTCGACTGACGTCGAACGGAGCGACGCGCGGCGGGAGTTGGCGCGGCAGCCGCGTGACGCCAGTGCCACGCGCGTCCGCAACCGGGACAGCGTGGACGGGCGCCCGCGCGGGTATCTGCGGACGTTCGGGCTCTCCCGCGTGAACCTCCGGGAGCAGGCCCACAAGGGGTTCCTGCCGGGGGTCCGGAAGTCCTCCTGGTAACACTGTCCCCGCCGTAACGCTGTCCCCGTCTGCTGTCCCCGCCCGCTGTCGCCGTCCGCTGTCCCCTGTGTCTTGAAAGGGGCGGCTGATAGCTTGCTGCGGTCGTGCCGGTGGTATCGGCGTCACCGGCGGTACCCGGCGGGTACCGGCGACTCGTTCGGCCAGACCCTTGGGGGCTCCAGTGACTTCGGCGACCTTCTCGCGCGGGCGGGCGCGGATCACGGCCGCGGCGGCGGCGCTTACGGCCGCGCTCGTCCTGACGGCAGGCTGCAGCGGTGACGACGGCGGGGACGATGACGGGGGCGATGACGGGGGCGATGACGGGGGCGGTGACAAGGCCTCGTCCTCCGGGACGAGCCCCGCACCGACCGGGTCGGCGCACACCGGTGGCGGCTCCGGCGACAGCACGGCCGGGGCCGACAAGTTGGCGGGCAACTGGCTGACCACCAAGGACGGCAAGGCCGTGGCCCTGGTGATCACCGGCAAGGAGGCCGGGCTTTTCTCGACGAGCGGGTCCGTGTGCAGCGGTACCGCCGGTGACAGCTCGGGCATGCGGATGATCGAGCTGAAGTGCACCGACGGGAACAAGGACCGCGCCGAGGGCATGGTGGACTCCGTCGACTCCACCACCCTGAAGGTCACCTGGGAGGGCTTCGGCGAGGAGACGTACACGAGGTCCGAGGGCGAGGGTCTGCCGTCCGGGCTGCCTACGGCGAGTCTGGGTTCCTGACACGGTCGCCCTGACCTTCGCCCCCGCTGTCGCCCTCATCGTCGGGGCCGGTCCCACGGGCCGTCTTCGCAGCCGCCGTCCCGTCGAGCGTCATGGGCGGTACGGCGGTGTCGAGCGCCTCGGACAACTCGATGAGGGCATGGAGGACGAGGCGCGCCGCGTCCCGTACGAACGTGTCGTTGTCCGGAGCGACTTGGGCCGGGGCGACAGGGGTGGTCAAGATTTCCGGAGTTTCCGGAGTTTCCGGAGTTTCCGGGGCTTCCGGAGTTTCCGGGGCTTCCGGAGTTTCCGGGGCTTCCGGGGCTTCCGGGGCTTCCGGGGCTTCCGGGGCTTCTTCTGCCTTCTCCGCCTTCTCCGCTGTCCAGGCCTCCAGGGCCGCCCGTACCGCGTCCCATGTGGGGACCCGGCGTTCGCGGATCGCCTTGGCGCCCTGCTGGGTCGACTCGCGCAGGGCCTCGGCGAGGGCGGTCGCCGCCGGGACCGGGGTCGCGCCGCGTTCCGGGAGGTGGGCCTCCAGGAGCATGGCGACGCGGCCCAGTTGGGCGAGCGCGTCCTCGGCGTCGTCGGCGGCGGTCCGGGAGAGGCCGCGGTGGCGGACCGGTTCGGCGGTGGCGCGGGCCACGGCGGTGTGCCAGGACGCGCGGGCGGTGCGCGCGGTGAGCAGGGCCTCCCGGACGTCCGGGGCGTTCCTGAGCGCCGGGTCGGCGTAGGAGCCGAAGACCACGGCCGCGTAACGGCCCTGTTCGGCCAGCCAGTCCGCGAGGCGGGTGCGCAGGCGCGGGGTCTCCCACGCCGGGTAGACGGCGTACGCGAGCACCGCCAGCAGGCCGCCGAGCAGGGTGAGCAGGACGCGTTCGGGCACGGTCTGGGTCCACTGTTCGCCGCCCATGCCGAGCAGGAAGACGACGTACGCGGCGATGCAGCCCTGGGCCGCGAACTGGCCCGTACGCATCACCAGGTACATCAGCGCGGCGCTCGTCACGGCGAGGGCGCCGGAGAGGTACGTACCCGGGTCGGCCAGCCGCACCACGGCCGTGGCCACCGCCACGCCGACGACGGTGCCGCCGAGGCGGGCGACCGCTCGGCTGTACGTCTGTGAGAAGTCCGGGCGCATGACCATGACCGAGGCCAGCGGGGCCCAGTAGCCGTGGCCGAAGGGGAGCAGGGTGCCGACGGTGTAGCCGGCGGCGGCGACCGCGGACACGCGTGTGGCGTGACGGGCGACGGGGGAACCCTTGCGGAGTTCCTTGCGCATCGCCCTGAGCGCGGTGGGGGCCAGGGCGAGGAGGGTGGGGCGGCTGCGCGAACGGACCGGTTCCTCGCGGGCCTTGGGGGTGCTGCCGCCCGCCGTTTCCAGCACGTCCTGGAGGAGGGTGTTGAGGCGGGTCGCCGCGCGGTAGGGACGGCCGGTGAGGATGCTGCCGGTGGCCGGGGTGCGGAAGGTGGCAAGGGCCGCGGCCGGGACGGTCACGGGCTCGCCCCGGCGGATCGCGTGGGCCGCCGCGTCGAGGACGGCGCCGGCCGCGGCGAGCAGTTCACGGACGCGGGCACGGGCACGGCCCTCCGCCGGGACGCCCATCGCCGGGTCGGCGAGGGAGGCGAGTACCGGGCGGATGCGCTCGGCGACGCCACGGGCGCCGTGGAGTTCGGCGGGGCGGCGGCGGGCCTGGCGGGGTGTGACGGCGGCCGCGTTGCGGGCCTCCATCAGGGGCAGCGGGTCGAAGGACGCGACGGGGTCCTGGCGCAGGCGGCGCGCGTAGTCCGCCTCGGCGGCCAGGGCGTCGGCGAGCGCGTCACGGTGGGCACCCCAGCGTCGTACGGGAAACACCACGACGAGCGCGGCCTGGACGACACCGCCCACGATCATCATGGCGGCGTGGCCCGCGGCCTGGCCGACGGAGGTCGGCAGGGTGACCGTCACCAGCATGATCGCCACGTTCGAGGACGCGATCAGACCGATGGTCGGGCCCGCCGCCCAGCTCATGCCCGCCGCGAACGTCCACACCACCAGCAGCGCGAGGAACAGCGGCTCCTGGGACACCGTGAGGTAGCCGAGGAACGTGGACACGGCGAGGCTCGTACCGGAGGCGAGGGCCAGTTCGGGGCGGGGGCGCCAGCTGCGCTGGAACGTGGCGATCGCCGCCTGGAACGCGCCGAAGGCCGAACTCGCTGCGGCGGCGGGGCCGAAGGCCCACAGGCTGACCGCGATCACGATCGCGAGCCCGGCCGCCCCGCGCACCGCGACGAGGGGTTCGAGCCGCGTCTTCTCCACGGCGAGCCCGGAGCGCGCGGTGTCCTTAAGCGCTCGTCGCCAGCTCACGGCGCCAGCGTACGGGAGGACGCCGAGCGGGCGGAGTATCCGCGGCCCCGGCCAGGGACGAGTGAAGGTTCGACCGGCGGTGGAATCCTGGGGCACGGAACCGCATGATGATCTACGAGCACAGCCCAGCACAACGCAGCAGCAGATCGATTTCCCCTCGATCCAAAGGCCAGAGGAAACCCATGCGTACCCTGCCGATCGCCGTCACCGCCCTCGCGGCGACGCTCACCCTCACCCTGACCGCCTGCGGCGGCGATGACGACGGCAGCGGCGGTGACAAGAAGACCGGCGGCGAGAAGAAGACCAGTTCCTCGACCGCCTGCCCGGCCGACAAGCTCAGTCAGGAGGTCGTCGCCAGTGAGGCGCCGGCCGCGGGCGACACCGGGACCGTCTCCGTCACCCTCACCAACGGCTCCGGGGCCGACTGCACGCTGAAGGGCTTCCCCACCGTCGAGCTGAACGCCGGCACCACCAGCTGGGCCGTCGCTCCGGAGAAGTCGGCGGAGCCGGAGAAGCTGACCGTGAAGCAGGACGAGACGGCCGGCTTCACGATCACGTACGTACGAGGGCCCGCCGGCGACGCCGAGAAGGGCGCCGCCGCGACGACCGTCAAGTGCGAGCTGCCCGGGGCCGACGGCGAGCTGTCCTTCGCCTGGAAGTACGGCGAGGTGGCCCTGAAGAGCGCGAGCAAGCCGGACGCGTCGGTGACCCCGCTCCAGCGGACGGGCGACTGAGTCACGGCCGGCCGCGCCATTGGTCGGGCGGGCGGGTCTGCGGTGACCGGCTCACGGCCGGGTCAGCGGCGGTCGCGCCCTCACCTGGGCGCGGTCCGCCGCCGCGGCGCCCTCCTGCCAGCCGGCCGCGTCGGTCACCCCGCGCATCCGGGTCGTGACGGTGTCCGGGAACATGCGCTCCGTCTCGTCCGTGACCGCGACGTCGCGAGCCGCGAGGACCGGCAGCAACTCCCCTTCCGCCGTGCCCAACTCGCCCTCTGTCGCGAACACCTGCCCGTCGGCCGCGTCGGCCAGCCGGTCGCCGATGCGGTGCGCGTACGCGGCGAGGAAGGACTGCCGGAAGGACTTCGTACGCTTCCTGCCGCCCGCGCGCTGGGCCGCCTCCGCCTTCGTCATCGCGGCGGTGGCCTGCACGAGGAGCGAGGTGTAGAGGAGTTCGACCGCCTCCAGGTCGGCCTCGAAACCGACGACGGTGGAGAAGCCGAGGGCCTCGTTCCACACCGCGCGGCAGCGGTTGGCCCCGGCCACCGCGTCGAGGAGGACCGCCTTCGCGGTCTCGTACGGCGGGTCGACGCCGATGCGGCAGGCACCGGGCGCGTCCTTGGCGTGCGTGCGCGCCGCGAGCAGCGCCTCGTCGATGCTGTGCCGCGCCATCAGCTCCTGCGCCTTGGCGCTCAACGCCTCCGCCTCCTCCGGGAACCCGGTCGCCTCCGCCTTGGCGAGGAGCGCGCGGATACGGGTGAGCATGCGGGTGTCCCGTGGGGCGGCGGTGCCCCCGGACGCGCGGGGCGGGTGGGGTACGTGCTCGTCCAGTGGCTCCAGGGAGGGCAGGCGGAGCAGCAGGCGGTAGAGCTCCAGGGTGGCGGTCGCGTACGAGAAACGGTCCGTGCGGGGTGTTCCCGCCCCGGCGTCCGGCTCGGTCGGCTTGTCGAGCTTGTTGAACTTGCCGAACTTGTCGATCTCTTCCAGCTGCGCCGTCCAGCGCGGGCTTCGGGGCGTACGGTCCCGGGGTGCGCGGTCCCGGGACGCCTGGTCGCGGCCGGCCTCGGCGAGGACCAGCTCCGCCACGAGGCGCTCGTGCACGTCGCCCAGCTCGCGCCGCACGATCCGTACGACGTCGGCGGGCTGCCAGCCGCGCCGCCAGGCCGCCGCGACGAACTCCTCGCCACGGCGGGCGAGTTCGGCGTCGGAGGCGGGGTCGGCGGCGAGCAGGGAGGCGCCGGTGTCGAGGGCCGCGTCGGAGTCGGCGTAGAGGGCGGCCCCGAAGGCGCGCTCCACCGTGGTGGACGTACTACTCATCCCTCGATCGTGTCACGGGTCCATCGGGTCATCGGCCGGGCTGTCATCCGCGAAGAGACTGTCAACCCGAGGTTGACACCCTCCTGCCGTCAACCTACGGTTGACACATGACCACGAACCCACGAACCACCACCTCCGTACGCCTCGACGACCTCATCGAGGCCATCAAGAAGGTCCACGAGGACGCCCTCGACCAGCTCCAGGACGCGGTGATCGCCGCGGACCACCTCGGCGACGTGGCCGACCACCTGATCGGGCACTTCGTGGACCAGGCGCGGCGTTCGGGCGCGTCCTGGACAGACATCGGCAGGAGCATGGGGGTCACCCGGCAGGCGGCCCAGAAGCGGTTCGTACCGAAGGCCGAGTCGGACCTCGACCCCAGCCAGGGCTTCAGCCGGTACACACCGCGGGCCAGGAACGTGGTGATCACCTCCCAGAACGAGGCCAAGACCGCGGGCAACGACCAGATCCGCACCGAGCACCTGATCCTCGGCCTGATCGCCGATCCGGACGGCCTCGGGGCGAAGGCGGTCACCGCGCAGGGCGTCACCCTGGACGCCGTGCGCGAGGCCGCGACCGCCGCCCTGCCGCCGCGCGCCGAGGACGTACCCGCACTCATCCCCTTCGACAGCAACGCCAAGAAATCCCTCGAACTCACCTTCCGCGAGGCCCTCCGGCTCGGCCACAACTACATCGGCACGGAGCACATCCTGCTCGCGCTGCTGGAGCACGAGGCCGGCGCGGGCCTCCTCAGCGGGCTCGGCGTCGACAAGGCGGCGGCCGAGGCGAACATCGAGAAGGCGCTGGAGAAGGTGAAGAAGTCCGTCCAGGAGGACTGACCGGGGCTGATGTCAGACCCTCCTGCGAGACTCGCGTCATGACCGACCGGTGGGCTCTCGCGCCGGCCGAGGACGGTGGCGCCGAGCTCGCCCCCCTCGGCCCCGACGGGCTGCCCGCCGGACCGCTCCTGCGGGAGCCGGACCTCGCCGAGTCCGTACGCTCCCGGCCGGACGTCACCCGCTGGGTGTGGCGGGCGACGGCCGAGGTCTACCCACGGCTGCGCGCCGAAGGTGTCCGCGTGGAGCGGTGTTACGACCTGGAGGCCGCCGAGACCCTCCTGCTCGGCCACGAGGGGCGGCTCGGCGAGCCTCGTTCGGCCGCCGCCGCCCTGGCGAGGCTGCGCGGCGGCCCCGTACCGCCCGACCCTCCGCAGCGATCGGCCGAGCCCGGCTCGCAGTCCTCCCTCTTCGAGCCGCGCCCCGGCCCCGGCAGCCATGTGTCGCTGGCCCAGCTCATCGAGGTGTACGGGGAACAGCAGCGAAGACACGACGCGACCGCGCGCCCCGAGCGGATGCGGCTGCTCACTGCCTCCGAGTCGGCGGGCATGCTCGTGGCCACGGAGATGAACGAGGCGGGGCTGCCGTGGAGCGCGGACGTGCACCGCGAGGTGCTGCACGAACTGCTCGGCGAGCGGTACGCGGGCGGCGGCGAGCCACGAAGGCTGGCCGAGCTGACGGAGGAGGTGTCGGCCGCGTTCGGACGCCGGGTCCGGCCCGATCTGCCCGCGGATGTCGTCAAGGCCTTCGCGCAGGCCGGGATCAAGGTGAAGTCCACGCGCCGCTGGGAGATCGAGACCATCGACCACCCGGCGGTCAAGCCGCTGGTCGAGTACAAGAAGCTGTACCGGATCTGGGTCGCCCATGGCTGGTCGTGGCTCCAGGACTGGGTGCGGGACGGGCGGTTCAGACCGGAGTACCAGGCGGGCGGCACCGTCACCGGCCGCTGGGTGACCAACGGCGGCGGCGCGCTGCAGATCCCCAAGGTCATTCGCCGGGCGGCGGTCGCCGATCCCGGCTGGCGGCTCGTCGTGGCGGACGCCGACCAGATGGAGCCACGCGTCCTGGCCGCGATCTCCCGCGACCCCGGCCTGATGGAGGTGGCAGGGCGGGAGAGCGACCTCTACCAGTCCGTTTCCGACCGCGCCTTCTCCGGCGACCGCTCGCAGGCGAAACTCGCCGTCCTCGGCGCGATCTACGGCCAGACGTCCGGTGACGGCCTCAAGAACCTCGCGCTGCTGCGCCGCCGCTTCCCCAAGGCCGTGGCGTACGTGGACGACGCGGCGCGGGCGGGCGAGGAGGGCCGGCTCGTACGGACCTGGCTGGGCCGCACCTGCCCACCCGCGGCGGGGTCCGACTCCTCGGGGGAGGAGGCGGGGATTCCGGACAGTGAGCAGGCCGGGGACCGGGGAGGGGGTCAGGGTGAAGGTCGGGGAGGAGGTCGGGGCGAGGGGGCGGCCGAGCCCGGCGACGGCCAGGACTGGGTGCCCGGGTACGCGTCCAGCAACTCCCGCGCCCGGGGCCGCTTCGCCCGTAACTTCGTGGTGCAGGGCAGCGCCGCCGACTGGACCCTTCTCGTACTCGCCGGGCTCCGGCGCGCCTGCCGGGACATGGCGGCCGAGCTGGTCTTCTTCCAGCACGACGAGGTGATGGTGCACTGCCCGGCGGAGGAGGCCGACGCGGTGGTCGAGGCGATCAGGGAGGCGGCGGAGCAGGCGGGACGGCTGACGTTCGGCGAAACGCCGGTGCGGTTCCCGTTCACGACGGCGGTGGTGCGGTGCTACGCGGACGCGAAGTGATCTCCCGCAGCCGCCCCCGTGCGCGCAGCCGCCCCGTGCGACGTTCCGTGCGACGTTCCGGCCGCCGGGACAGCCGAGGTTCTCCATACGCCGAGGTTCTCCATGCCGTCCCGCTCATTGCCTCCGGGGGCCCGACGGCGGGTAGCGTGTCCATGACCCGCTTGGAGGACCGATAGAGGGCCGACAGAGGACCGAGGGAAAGGGGCCCACGACATGACCGTATCCGTCTCCCTCATGCTGATGGCGGCCGTCGCCCTGACCGTCGCCGTCGCGGCTCCCCGCGTCCTGACCCGCGCCTCCTGGCCCGAGCGGGAACCCGTGCTCGCGCTGTGGGTGTGGCAGTGCCTGGTCGCCACGGTCCTGCTGTGCTGTCTGGCCTCGCTCCTGCTGAGCGCCTCCGCCGTCTTCCACACCGTGCGCGCCCACGTCTTCGCGCCCGCGCCGGCCTCCGTCACCGCGGCGTACGACCTGGCCGCCGCCCCGCCCTGGACCACCGCGCTGACGCTGTTGCTGGCCGGCGGCGCCGCCTGGACCACGGCCATGCTCGCCCGTGAGGTCGTGGAGGCCCGCAGGCGCAGCCGTCTGCGCCGGGAGCACCTGCGCGAACGCGCCCCCGAGCTGCCGGCCGGCCTCCCGGCGTCCCGCGGCCCGCTCCTCGTGCTGGAGGACGAGTACCCGGACGCCTGGTGGATGCCCGGCAGCCCGCCACAGCTGGTCGTCACCACGGGTGCCCTGCACCGCCTCACCACGCACCAGCTGGACGCCATCCAGGCCCACGAACTCGGCCACGCGCGCGCCCGGCACGACTGGCTGCTGCACCTCTCGCAGGCGCTGGCCGGCGGGTTCCCCGGCATCCCGGTCTTCAGCCACTTCCGCGACCAGACCCACCGGCTCGTCGAGCTGTCCGCCGACGACACGGCATCGCGCCGCTGCGGCCACCTCACCACCGCGCTGGCCCTCATCGAGCTCAACCAGCACCGGGGCGTGCTCTCCTGCGCCACCCCCAGGCCCCTGCTCCACCAACGCGTGGAACGCCTCCTGGCCCCCCCGCCCCGCCTCACCCGGACCCACCGCCGAGGCACGACGACGGCCGCCGCCCTGGCCCCACTCGTCCCCCTGCTCATCGCCTTCGCCCCGGCCCTGGCGACCCTGGCGTCCTAGGAGTCGTCGCAGTTGGCGACGGCCTCCCCGTCGACGACCTCGCCGCTGACGACCTCGCCGCTGACGCAGGACACTCAGGACGCCTTCCAGGTGACGTGAACCTGGGATCGGTAGGCGCGGCGGCGCGCCTAGCGTCCACGCCGTCAGGACGTATTCGGCGGCACTGCCCGGTCGGCAGCGCGCGGTCGGTCGTCCGCAGCCAACGGTGCAGAGGAGAGTGCGTCATGGGAATCTTCCGCAGGCGTCGCCAAAGCCGCGAGGAGAAGACCGCGAAGATCGTCGACCAGGTGGCCGGCGGCAAGGGGTTCTACGGTCGGACCACGCGCGCGTTCATGGGCAGCGAGAACTTCGCCCAGGTCCAGCAGTCCATCGGCGCGTACAAGTCCGGTGGCCAGGTCCAGCAGTTGCTCGCCGCGGGGGCATCGACCGTCCCGGCGGTCGTCGTGTCGGTCGGCGACACGGGCAAGCTGGTCAACTTCGACCCGGTGGTGAACCTGGTGGTCCGGCCGGCCGG
>NZ_LIPP01000116.1 GCF_001418335.1 Streptomyces aurantiacus
GACGCCTGGCGCCAGGCGTCCCAGGACCAGGCCTTCGAACAGGCGCAGGACGACGAGCGGGACCGTGTCTACTTCAACCCCGCGGTACAGCAGGGCAAGGCGGACGGCATCGGCACCCTGGGCCAGTTCGCGTACTACGACGCCGTCGTCATGCACGGCAACGGCGGCGACAGTACGAGCTTCGGCAGCATCCGCGGGCTGGCCCTGGAGCGGGCCAGGCCTCCGGCCCAGGGCGGCGACGAGGTGACGTACCTCGACGCCTTCCTCGACGCCCGCGTGTGGGCGATGAAGCAGGAGGCGGCCCACGAGGACACCAGCCGGGTGGACACCGCCCAGCGGGTCTTCCTCCGGAACGGGAACCTGAACCTGGACCCGCCGCTGGACTGGCAGGTCTACGGGGACAGCTTCCACATCGACTGAGGGTCGCGGGGTCGCGCCCCTGAAGGCCGACAAGGGAAGGGCCGTTCCGGGGCGCGGGCATGTTCGTGCGCGCGCCCCGGAGACGGTCGCCGCGGACCCCGTTCGGGTCCACGGCCACCGGCCGAGGGCCGTCCCCCTCGGCCGGAGATCTTCGGCGGGCGGAGGTCAGGCCCGCGCGACGATCCGCGCGAGGCGCCGGGCCTCGTCCCGGGTGGAGCGGGCGATGGCGTCCTCGTCGACGTGCAGCAGCCGGCCGTTCTCGACGATCTGCTCACCGCCCACGAACGAGGCGGTGACCGGCGCCGCCGCGCCGAGGACGAGTGCGGCGACCGGGTCGGCGATCGACGCGTGGGCCAGGGTGTCCAGCTTCCACAGCACCAGGTCGGCGAGCTTGCCCGGCTCCAGGGAGCCGATCTCCGGCGCGCGGCCCAGGACCTGGGCACCACCGTACGTACCGAGCCGCAGCGCCTGACGGGCGGTCAGCGCGGCCTCCCGGTGGGCGCCGAGGCGGTTGATCAGCAGCGCGTTGCGCAGTTCGGTGTGCAGTTCGCCGGACTCGTTGGACGCCGTGCCGTCGACACCGAGGCCGACCGGGACGCCGGCCGCGAGCATGTCGGGGACGCGTGCGATCCCGGCCGCCAGACGGGCGTTGGACGAGGGGCAGTGGGCCACCCCCGTCCTCGTACGGGCGAAGGCGGCGATGTCGGAGTCGTTCATGTGGACGCAGTGCGCCATCCACACGTCCTCGCCGAGCCAGCCGGTCGATTCGAAGTAGTCGGTCGGGCCCATGCCGAACAGCTCCTTGCAGAACTGTTCCTCCTCGACCGTCTCCGAGCCGTGGGTGTGCAGCCGTACGCCCTTGCGCCGGGCCAACACGGCGCCCTGCCGCATGAGTTCGGTGGACACGGAGAACGGCGAGCAGGGGGCGACGGCCACCTGCGTCATGGCGCCGAAGGAGGCGTCGTGGTGTTCGTCGACGGTCGCCTCGGTGGCGGCGAGGGCGCCTTCGAGGGTCTCGACGGCGAAGTCGGGCGGCAGCCCGCCGTCCTTCTCGCCGCGGTCCATCGAACCGCGGGCCAGGGTGAAGCGGACGCCGGTCTCGCGCGCGGCGCGGATGATCGAACCCGACAGGTCGCCGGAGCCCTTCGGGAAGACGTAGTGGTGGTCCATGGCGGTGGTGACGCCGCCGCGGGCCATCATGCCGAGGGAGCCCTGGGCCGCCGCGTAGGTCATCCGCTCGTCGATGCGCGCCCAGGTCGGGTACAGGGCGACGAGCCAGTCGAAGAGGTTGTTGTCGGTGGCGAGGCCGCGGGTGATCCACTGGTAGAAGTGGTGGTGGGTGTTGACCAGGCCCGGGGTGACGAGGTGACCGGTCGCGTCGATCCGGCGTACGACGTTCTCCAGGCCCTCGGGGGCCCTGCCCGCGCCGAGCGACTCGATGCGGTTGTCCGCGACCACGACGTACCCGTCGGCGTACTCGGTGTCGGCGGCGTCCACGGTCGCGATCGCGCAGTTCTCGATGACGATGCGCTGAACCATCGTTCGTTGTCCTCTACTTCCGGGATGCTTCCGTGTCTTCCGGTACTTGGGTGATGCGTCCGGTACTTGTGTGATGCGTCCGGGGTCGCGTCAGAGGTTGGTGAGGTCCGCCGGGATCCTCGCCTCGCAGCCGTCCCGCAGAACGGTGGCCTCGATCAGGCCGTAGGGGCGGTCGGCGGCGAAGTACACCTCGTTGTCGTTCTTGAGGCCGAACGGCTTCAGGTCGGCGAGGAAGTGATGCTTGTTGGGGAGCGAGAAGCGGACCTCGTCGATCTCGTCGCGCCGCTCGATGATCCGCGCGCCCATCGCGTAGAGGGTCTGCTGGAGGGAGAGGGAGTAGGTCTCGGCGAAGGCCGTGAGCAGATGCTGCTTGACCCGCGCGTACGACTCCTCCCAGTCCGGTGCCGCCTGCGCGTCGTCACACCAGCCGAAGCGCCAGCGGGCGGAGACCTCGGTGGCGAGGACGCGGTCGTACGCCTCGGGAAGGGTCGTGTACTTGTCCTTCACGTAGCCCCGGAACTCGGAGTTCGTCGAGTTCATCACGACCAGGTCCTTGAGTCCCGAGACGGCCTCCCACGACGAACCGTCGTACGTGATCTGCGTGACGCGAGTCTCCTGGCCCTGGCGGACGAAGGAGTGCTCGCCCTCACCGGGGGTCTCGATACGCTCCCAGGCGTACTCCTCGATGCGGATGCGGGCTCGGTGGATCGGCTCCTGACTCGTCACGAAGTGCCGGGCGAGGTGGATGCCGAACTGCTCGGCGGACTCGATGCCGTGCTCCTTGGCGAAGGCGTACACCGTGTTCTTGGTGGTGTCCGTCGGCAGGACGTTCGCGTTCGAGCCGGAGTAGTGGACCTCGTCCATGTCGCCGCTCAACGACACGGAGACGTTCAGGTCCTTGACGTGGTGGGTGGCGCCGTCCCGCGTGATCTTGACGACTCGGTTCTCGGCCTTGCCGTACTGGTTCTGTCCCAGGAACGTGGGCATCTGCTAGCTCCCTCGGTAAACGGAGTAGCCGAACGGGTTGAGCAGCAGCGGTACGTGATAGTGCTCGCCCGGACTGACGGCGAAGGTGATCGCCACCTCGGGGAAGAACACCTCGGCGGCACCGCTGTCCCGATTCGCGGGGGCGTCCTGCTGCGCATCGGCTTGCTTCTTCTCGGACGTGTTCTCGGATGTGCTCTCGGACGTGTTCTCGGACGTGTTCTGCGATGTCTTCGCACGCGTTTCGAAGTACGTCTCGACGGCGAAGTCGAGCCGTACGTGTGTGGTGCCCTCCGGCAGGGCCGGCAGGTCCGTGCACCGCCCGTCCGCGTCGGTCGCGGAGCCGCCGAGTGCCCGCCAGTCGGCCGCACGGCCGGCTCGGGCCGCGAGTCGGACGGCGACCTCCCCGGCGGGACGGCCGACGCTGGTGTCCAGGATGTGCGTGGACACGGAGGCGGTGGTGTCGGTGCTCATGCGGGTGCGTCCTGTTCGACGAGTGAGGCGAGGCGGATGCGGTTGATCCTGCCCAGTTCGGTGCGCACGATCTCGCGCTCCTGTGCGGGTGTGTTGCCGATCCGCTCCTTGACCGCGTCACGCATCTGCTCGCCGGTGAGGCCGGTCGCGCAGATCAGGAAGACATGGCCGAACCTCTCCTGGTACGCCAGGTTCAGTTCCAGCATCTCCGCCTTGAGTTCGGGGGAGGCGCCATCCATGCCGCGCTGCTCACGGGAGGAGGTCGGGTCACCCGGCCGGGGGCGTCCGATCGGCGGGTGTCCGGCCATCGCCTCCGCCAGGTCGGCGTCGGTCAGGCCGGCCATGGTCGCGTCGCTCTGCGCGAAGAGGTCGCCCGCGGTGGCGTACGGGCGCCGGGCGAGCAGCCTGTGCGCCCATGTCCGCGAGGCGCACAGCTCATGGAGGACGGCGTGGGCCGCGGGCTCCTCCAGGGCGTTGAACCGGGCGAGACCGCCAGGTGTCGTACTCGACGTCACGGGAAGCCTCCGTGGCCTTGGACCTTGTGCCTTTGTTGCCTGGGCGCCTTGTTGCCTTGTTGCCTTGGCGCCCTGTGCTGGACGGGCTGCGGCCAGCTAACGCGCCCGAAGCTACGACGTCAACAGTTTGTTGAAAAATCCGGGTAACCAATCCGGGAAGCCGAAACCGTCGAGCCGAAACCGTCGTCCGGATGCCGGCTCAGGCACCCTTCTCGCGGTTCAGGTAGTTGTAAACAGTGAACCGGCTGACGCCGAGCGCACTCGCCACCGTCTCCACGCCGTGCCGCACCGAGAAGGCTCCGCGCGCCTCAAGTATCCGTACGACCTCCTGCTTGGCCTTGCGGTCCAGCTCGGCCAGGGGCTTGCCGCGCTTACGCTCCAGGGCGGCCAGGATGTGATCCAGAGAGTCGGCGAGCTGCGGAAGGCGCACCGCCACGACGTCCGCGCCCTGCCAGGAGAGCACCACGTCGTCGGGTCCGGCCCGGTCGGGCGGCAGCATCTCGGCACCCATGGCGTCGACCAGCGGCTTGACCGCCGAGACGAACGGGTCCGCCGAGAGGAAGGGGACGGCCGAGACGGGAGACTCGGTCGAGACGAGAGGCTCGGTCGAGGCCGGAGGCTCGGTCGAGGCGAGGGACTCGTCCGCGGATTCGGTCATCCGCCCTCCTCCTCCCCGATCACGTTGACCTGCAAGGAGACTCGGGTGGCGCCCGCGTCCAGGGCCTTGCGCAGCAGCGCGTCGACCGCCGTGAGGACCGAATCCGCCCCGCCCTCGACGGTGTTGCCGAACGGTCCGACGTCCACCGCGTCCAGTTCGGCGCCCTCGATGACCTCGCGGGCGACCAGCGCGTGCGGCGGCGCCTCGTCGAGATCGAAGGGCTCGGTCGTGAACTCCACTCTCAATCGCACTGCGCCCCCATGGCATCGCATCGCACCGACCTCGCACCTCGTTTCGCAAGGCGACCCTAGCCGACCCGGACATGCACCTCTCGACTCCCGGCCGAGGCCTTGACAAGGCTTCCTCACACAGGCAGCCTTTCCATCAAACAGAAAAGAACTTCCACAATACGGAATCGATACTCGCCAGTCGATACTCGTCATTCTCGTCACGGAAGGGAGCGCCGACCCCTATGTCCGGTTTCTCGCTGGACGCCGCCGCAGCGCAGCGCTTCGACGTCAATCTGTCGATCCTCTTCACGGAGCTCCCGCTCCTGGAGCGCCCCGCGGCCGCCGCCGCGGCGGGCTTCGGCGCGGTCGAGCTCTGGTGGCCCTGGACCGACTCCCCTACCCCCGAGCGTTCGGTGCTCGACGCCCTGAGGCAGGCGATCGAGGACGCGGGCGTACAGCTCAGGGGCCTGAACTTCTACGCCGGACAACTGCCGGGCCCGGACCGTGGCGCACTGTCGCTTCCCGGCCGGGAGTCGGAGCGGTTCCGCGCGAACATCGACGTGGCCGCCGACTTCGCGCAGTCGCTGGGGTGCACGGCGCTCAACGCCCTGTACGGCAACCGCGTCGACGGCGTCGCCCCGGCCGAGCAGGACGAACTCGCCCTGGAGAACCTCGTACTGGCGGCCCGTGCGGCCGACCGTGTCGGCGCGGTCCTGCTGATCGAGACCCTCAACGAGCCGGAGTCGCCGCGCTATCCGCTGGTGACCGCCCCGGCCTCGATCGCCGTCGTCGACAAGGTCAACGAGGCGACGGGTCTGGGCAACGCCAAGTTCCTGCTGGACCTGTACCACCTGTCCATGAACGGCGAGGACCTGCCGTCGGTGATCGAGCGGTACGCCGCGAAGACCGGCCACGTCCAGATCGCCGACAACCCGGGCCGGGGCGCACCCGGCACCGGCTCGCTCCCGCTGGAGGAGCTGCTCGGCCTGCTGCGCAAGCAGGGCTACGAGGGCTGGGTCGGCCTGGAGTACAAGCCGGGCGACCGGCCGAGCACAGAGGCCTTCGAGTGGCTGCCGCACGAGGCCCGCGCCGCCCGCTGAGTGGCAACTCCCGGCAACTCACCGCCACGGCACAGAAGTTACAGCAGTCAGAGAGGAACCCTCATGAGCAGCACTCTTCCCAAGGTCGCCTGGATCGGCCTCGGCATCATGGGCTCCCCCATGTCGGAGAACCTGGTCAAGGCCGGATACGACGTCACCGGGTTCACCCTGGAGCGGGACAAGCTGGAGCGGCTGACCGCGGCGGGCGGCACGGCGGCCGGCTCGATCGCCGAGGCCGTCCGGGACGCCGACGTCGTGATCACGATGGTGCCCGCCTCCCCGCAGGTCGAGGCCATCGCGTACGGGCCCGACGGCATCCTGGAGAACGTGCGGACCGGCGCGCTCCTGATCGACATGTCCTCCATCACCCCGCAGACCTCCGTGGATCTGGCGAAGGCGGCGAAGGACAAGGGCATCCGGGTGCTGGACGCCCCGGTGTCCGGGGGCGAGGCCGGCGCCGTCGAGGCCGTGCTGTCCATCATGGTCGGCGGCGAGCAGGCCGACTTCGACCGGGCCCAGCCGCTCTTCGAAGCACTCGGCAAGACCATCGTGCTGTGCGGTCCGCACGGCTCAGGACAGACCGTGAAGGCCGCGAACCAGCTGATCGTCGCCGTGAACATCCAGGCGTGCGCCGAGGCCGTGGTCTTCCTGGAGAAGTCGGGCGTGGACCTGAAGGCCGCCCTCGACGTCCTGAACGGCGGCCTCGCCGGCTCGACCGTGCTGACGCGCAAGAAGGACAACTTCCTGAACCGCGACTTCGAGCCGGGCTTCCGTATCGACCTGCACCACAAGGACATGGGCATCGTCACGGACGCCGCCCGCAACGTCGGGGCCGCGCTGCCCGTCGGTGCCGTGGTCGCCCAACTCGTCGCCTCTCTGCGCACACAGGGCGACGGCGGCCTGGACCACTCCGCGCTGCTGCGCGCGGTCGAGCGCCTCTCCGGCGCGCGGGCCTGACCGCCCCGCCCCCACAGACCCGGGCGGCACCGGCGCTGACACCCATCCTGTCGCGCCCAGGCGCCGGCGCCGCCCGGCACCAGCAAGCATGGGTGGGCACCCTGAGCGCCGAGTACGGACCGTTCGGACGGTCGCGTACTCGGCGCTCTTCGCTGCCCTACCCCCATATACCTTCGTGGGCGTACACCCTCTACGGAACCCTCAAATCAACCTCTGAACATGCCCCAGAGGGCTTCAACCCAGCGTGCTTGAGGGCACATTGTCAGCACGTGAGGCCCGCCGGCACGGGGGCGGCGGGCCTCACGCGACGGGTCCGTCCGGTCAGACCTTCAAGGCCCTGTCCGGTCAGACCTTCAGGGTCCTGATGGACGTGGGCGCGTGGCCCGGCTCGGTCGCGATCTCCTCGAACTCCACGACGTTGCTGATGTCGTTGGTCGTGGACATGGAGATGTTGGTGACGCGCTCCAGAATCGCCTCGACGACCACCGGGACCCGGAACTCGGCCGCGAGCTTCTTCGCCTGCTCGAAGGCGGCGCCCAGCTCACTCGGATCGGTGACCCGGATCGCCTTGCAGCCCAGCCCCTCGACGACCTTGACGTGGTCGACCCCGTACACGCCCAGCTCGGGCGAGTTCAGGTTCTCGAACTCCAGGTTGACCTGGAAGTCGATGTCGAACGCCCGCTGGGCCTGGCGGATGAGGCCCAAGTAGGCGTTGTTCACCAGCACATGGACGTACGGGATCCGGTGCTGGGCCCCGACGGCCAGTTCCTCAATCATGAACTGGAAGTCGTAGTCGCCGGAGAGCGCGACCACCTGTGCCTCGGGGTCGGCCTTGGCGACGCCGAGCGCGGCCGGGACGGTCCAGCCGAGGGGGCCCGCCTGACCGCAGTTGATCCAGTGCCGCGGCCGGTAGACGTGCAGCATCTGCGCGCCCGCGATCTGCGAGAGGCCGATCGTGGTGACGTACCGCGTCTGAGGACCGAAGGCCTTGTTCATCTCCTCGTAGACGCGCTGCGGCTTGATGGGGATGTCGTCGAAGTGCGTACGCCGCTGGAGGGACGCCTTCTTGTCCTGCGCGGCCTGTGCCCACGCGGACCGGTCCGGCAGGCCCCCTGCGGCTTTCGACTCCCGTGCCACCGCGACGAACAGCTCCAGCGCGGCCTTCGCGTCGGACGCGATGCCGTAGTCCGGGGCGAAGATCTTCCCGAGCTGGGTGGGCTCGATGTCGACGTGCACGAACTTCCGTCCGGCCGTGTAGACGTCCAGCCTGCCGGTGTGGCGGTTGGCCCAGCGGTTACCGATACCGAGGACGAAGTCGGACTCCAGGAAGGTCGCGTTGCCGTAGCGGTGCGAGGTCTGCAGGCCCACCATGCCGGCGTTCAGCTCGTGGTCGTCGGGGACGATGCCCCAGCCCATGAGGGTGGGGACGACCGGGATACCGGTCAACTCGGCGAACTCCACGAGGAGTGCGGAGGCGTCGGCGTTGATGACGCCGCCGCCCGCGACGATCAGCGGCCGCTCGGACGCGTTGAGGAGCGCGACCGCCTTCTCGATCTGGGCGCGGGTCGCGGCCGGCTTGTAGACCGGCAGCGGTTCGTACGTCTCCGGGTCGAACTCGATCTCCGTGAGCTGGACGTCGATGGGCAGGTCGATGAGGACCGGGCCCGGGCGGGCCGAGCGCATCAGGTGGAAGGCCTGCTGGAAGACGCCCGGGACCTGGGCCGCCTCCAGCACGGTGACCGCCATCTTGGCCACCGGCCCCGCGATCGACGCGATGTCGACGGCCTGGAAGTCCTCCTTGTGCAGCACGGCGGTCGGGGCCTGTCCCGTGACGCACAGGATCGGGATGGAGTCGCCGGTCGCGGAGTACAGACCGGTGATCATGTCGGTGCCGGCGGGCCCTGACGTCCCGACGCACACACCGATGTTGCCGGGCGCGGTGCGGGTGTAGCCCTCCGCCATGTGGGACGCGCCCTCGACATGGCGGGCGAGGGTGTGGCCGATGCCACCGGCGGCCTTGAGCGCCGCGTAGAAGGGGTTGATGGCGGCGCCCGGCACACCGAACGCGTGGGTGACGCCCTCACGCTTGAGGATCTCAACTGCCGCGCGGGCAGCGGTCATACGAGCCATGGCGTACTCCTGCTTCGGCCGTCGGATTCGGGCTCTCGTCGCGCCCGCGAAGAGCCTCGAATTCCGTTTTTCCGTATTACGGAAACTAACTTCTGCTATTTGGAAGCAATCTAGAGGGGAGGGCGAAGGGCGTCAAGAGTGGAGGGACCGGTGGAAAGACCGGTGGAGGGACCGGCCTGCGGGCGGAGACAATCACGGGGCGTCCCATCGATTCGTTGCCGGAGGGCGGAGTTCCGGAGGACGATGGAAGGGCTGTGCTGCCCGCTGCGGGTGGTCGGCGTCAGCGTCGGCGTTCAGTGCCGGCATCTGCTGGTATCAGGGGTTCTGGAGAGGGTCATGGCCGAGAGCGTGCCGGTGAGGTGTCCGGCCTGTCGGCGCGAGCATGCCTACGCGGTACCGACGTACCCGTGCTCGTGCGGTGCGCCGGTCACACCCGTCCTCGACCCGGCGGCCCGCCCCGAGTCGGTCACCCACAGCACCTGGGACGAGGGCTGGGTGACGATCCCCTGCGGCGCCTGCGGGCGCGCTGACCAGTGGCCTCGCCCGGAACTCGGATGCCCGTGCGGAACGGTCCTGCGGGTACCGCTGACCGAGACCGACGGCCCCGCCGCCCCGGACGCTCCGGACGCTCCGGACGCTCCGGACGCTCCGGACGACAGGAACGGAGCAGCAGACGGGAACGGCTCCCCGTCTCCGCAACCGCCGCCGGCGCCTCCGCAGCGCCGGCGGCGGTTGCGGAG
>NZ_LIPP01000117.1 GCF_001418335.1 Streptomyces aurantiacus
GTCTCCCCCACCGGGGCCTGTGAAACCGTCACACGGCCAACCCCACCGCCCCGGTCGCCCCTCCACACGAAGACCGGCAAACCCAACACAGCCGGACCGCGATCTGCTAACCACACCGTGACAGCCACCCGGTCACCCCATGACAGCAGCCGGTCTGCACGTCGTTACCGATCCCGGACCGGAGCAGCTGCGCTGTCGGGCAGGATGGGCCGATGCCCGGTGAGCGCTTCTTCAACGATGACCCCGTCGACGGGAGCACCGACGCTCTGTCGCCAGCGGCGACTGTGGGTCGCCAAACCCTTCGCTGACCGCGCGTAGTGTGTGGTGAAGTTGACCCTATGGGCTCTCGCACAAAGCGCCGCAAATCGCGCAACAAGAGACATTTCCGTTCCGCGTCGGGTACTTCGGTGCTCGACGCGCACGGGCAGGTCATGGCGGATTCCTTGACCACCATGACCACGCTCATGGCCTCCTTGCCTGGCGACGACCCTGCGTCTGAGGCTGACGCGGCCTTCGCCACGGCGATTGAGGAGTTCGTCGTGGAAGTGCGGCGGTTCGACGCGATCCGGCTCATTGAGGTGGCTCGTCAGCGATTCCTGCCGATGGCCCGCGAGGGCGAGATACCTGTCACCGCGGAGGCGGGCGCGGTCTATGTCGAATTGCTGGCGCTGATTGCTCTGGCCACCCGGCAGGAGGAAGGGGGAGCGGCCGCCTCCGAAGCCGGGTTTCAGGAGATGAGCCACTTCGTCTCCAGCGCGAAGGAAGGGCTGAGCAAGATCCTCTACCTTGCGGAGCTGCGTTCATTCGCACGTGCCGACCCGACCGATAAGTTCGCCATGGTGTCCATGTTCATTCGGGGCGCTGAAGTATGGATGCGCAATCCGTCATATCCGGAAATGGTAGAGGAAACCAATCTGGCACTTCTTGACAGCGTTGGAAGCGTCCGCGCAACTCTGCAGGCGCACCTGGGCTTCAACGCCACGGATGCAGTAGCAGTCCTCGATGCCTGCCATAACCTGCAGCAGGACAGGCTGAACGACCGCATCGAGGCGATGGGCAATGCGGTCTTGGACGCGATGGCGGCGGAGGAGGAAGGCCGGGCGGACAGACATCTGACGGAACAGGCCATGCTCAGCGTCACATCGATGTTCGAACCGCCTGCCGAGCAGGCCACTGTCACGATCGACGATATCGTTGCGTATACGAGCTTGGCCGAAGAGTGTGTCCGGGCCATTGTCGAGCGGTTCCGCCTAAACCTGGAAACGGACAGTCCCACGGCCGTCGTCGAGGCGTTCACCAGCGGAAGGAACCCGCTGCGAATGCGACCGCTTATCGTGGGCGCAGACGGGCGTCTGATGCTGCCGCACCCGGCGTTGAACGTGTTCGCTGTGCGGGAGAACCTCGAGGAACACCTGAAGAAGACGGCCCCGGTGTGGAGCCAGTACGCCAAGCACCGCGGAGACCTTCTCGAATCCCGCACACACGCCGCGCTGGAGCGTGTCCTTCCCGGCGCCCGATTCCGGGACGGGTTGGAGTACTACCTGCCCGCGAGCGATGACGAAGCCAAGGCCGCCGACCCGTCGAAGTACACCAAGCGCGCCGAGGGCGACCACCTCATCGTCCTCGACGATGTCGCCATCATCGTGGAGGACAAGGCCGTCGCCTTGAGCGCGCTATCCCGCGGGGGCAAGACGGCACGGATCCGTACCGATCTAACCGGCATCATCACCAAAGCGGCCGAACAGGCCGGGCGCATGCGCGACGCCATCGAGCGGGACGGCGGCCTGCGCAGCAAAGACGAGGGATGGATCGACCTCAGCCAAATCCGTGAGATCCACACCATCGCCGTCAGCCTCGATGACATATCGACGGTCCTGACTGCCACCGCCGAGCTGGTGCGGGCCGGCCTGCTGGCCGCGGACAACATTCCCTGGACGGTGTCCCTGCACGATCTTGAGCTGATCACCGAACTGGTGGCGCGTCCGGCCGAGTTCCTGCTGTACCTGCGTCGGCGCCGCAACCCCGACGTCACTGTGATGTTCCGTGCGCCCGACGAAATGGATCTGTTCCTCTACTTCTTCGAGGCAGGCCTGTGGGTGGAACCCGACCCGGTGCAGGTGCGTGCAGCGTTCCCCTTCCTGCCCGAGCCAGCCACAGCCGAACTGCGCCGCTACCGAACACGAAAACCTGCGTTCCTGACCAGCCGAACCGATGCGCTGGACCAGTGGTTCCACACCCGAGGGCACGACGACGCGCGTTCAACACTGGCGCCCAAGCCGGCAATGGTGCCATCACCACTCGCGCCGCTGATCGACGAATTGCAGTCCCGCAATGTCACTGGATGGCTGAGCATCGGCGCCACGCTGCTGTCTGGGACAACCGACGTGCAGCGCAAGTTCGCCCGCCACGGCGATGAACTCCTCGACAACCCGAGCCCCAAGGGCCGTAGCCTGACCGTGCCGCTCACGGCCAGCGTCGACCCGGCAGAGGGCTGGCTGTTCGTGTGGGCCACCCATCCGGCTGGAGCCAATCCCGAAGAGACGGACAGGAGGCTCCGCAACTACCTCCGAGCTAAGAAACACCAGCTCGGTCTGCCGCGAGGCGTCGTCTTCCTCTACGACCAATCAACCCGCGAGCTCCTCGACATTTGTTACGACGGGCACACCGGGCCACTTGATGCTGCGCTGACGACCATCTTGTCGTCCCTGCGGCCACCCTCAGAGCTTCATCGCTCAATCCACCCAAACGCCAAGCGGCCGCAGAGCGGCACGAAGAACGCAGCACCGCACAAGCGGAAGCGGTAGGGACGACCCTCGCCGGAAGCTCCTCCAACGGCACCAGCGCCGACGATCAGGCCGACGTCACATCTGGACGCACTACACGGAGCCGCACCCGTCGGTGAGCAGCCGGATCCGCGGGACAGGCTTGTGCGCCTTCCTGCGGCCTCGGCTTCGTCCCGGAGCGTCTGGACAGATCTCCGTCGCGGTATGCCGACAGCACCGGCCTACAAAGAACCCCGGTAGGAACAGCCACCCCCACGACAGCC
>NZ_LIPP01000118.1 GCF_001418335.1 Streptomyces aurantiacus
TGATCGAGCACCGGGGGGCGGGAGCGGGGGCGCGGGAAGGGGACGCGTTCGCACCGTTCGACGTGCTCGGCGAGGCCATGGAGGCACTGCGGGAGGTCTACGGCACCGGGGGACACGACCGGGATCTCGTGCGCGAGGCCTACATGCGCCTTCAGGTGCGCGCGGCTCAGAGGGAGTTCGCGGACGACGTGGCCGTGGTGTGCGGCGCCTGGCATGTCCCCGCACTGCGGCAGCGGACGACCGTCGCCGCCGACCGGGCCCTGCTCAAGGGCCTGCCCAAGGTGAAGGCCGACATGACCTGGGTGCCCTGGACCCACCGGCGGCTCTCGCGCATGAGTGGTTACGGGGCGGGCATCGACTCGCCCGGCTGGTACGGGCACCTGTTCACCGCGGCCGACCGTCCCGTGGAGCGCTGGATGACGAAGGTGGCCAGGCTGCTGCGGGACGAGGACCGGCTCGTCTCCTCCGCCCACGTCATCGAGGCGGTGCGGCTCGCCGACACGCTCGCGGCCATGCGGGGCCGGCCCCTGCCGGGCCTCACCGAGACCACCGACGCCGTACGGGCCGTGATGTGCGAGGGCTCGGACGTACCGCTCGCGCTCGTGCACGACCGGCTCGTCGTCGGCGACGTCCTGGGGGAGGTACCCGCGGCGGCGCCGGCGGTCCCCCTCCAGCGCGACCTCGCCCGGCTCCAGCGACGGCTGCGGCTCAAGCCGGAGGCGCAGGAGCGGGAACTGGAGCTCGACCTCCGTAAGGAGACCGACGGCGGACGCAGCCGGCTGCTGCACAGGCTGCGCCTCCTCGGCGTCGAGTGGGGAGAGCCGGTCGCGTCCCGCGGCAGCACGGGTACGTTCCGGGAGACCTGGCGGCTCCGCTGGGAGCCGGAGCTGGCGGTGCGCGTCGCCGAGGCCGGGGTGTGGGGCACGACCGTGCTCGCCGCCGCGACCGCGAAGGCCGAGACGGAGGCCGTCGGCGCACGCTCCCTGGCCGAGATCACAGGCCTCGCCGAGCGCTGCCTCCTCGCCGAACTCCCGGACGCCCTCCCGGTGGTGATGCGCATCCTGGCCGACCGCGCGGCTCTGGACGCCGACGTGGGACACCTCGCCCAGGCGCTGCCCGCCCTCGTCCGCTCCCTGCGCTACGGCGACGTACGGGGTACGGACACACAGGCCCTGGCCGAGGTCGCCGCGGGTCTCGCGGAGCGAGTGTTCGTCGGGCTGCCCCCGGCCTGCGCCGCGCTGGACGCGGACGCCGCCGACGAGATGCGGGGGCATGTCGACGCGGTGCACGGCGCGGTGGGGCTGCTGGCCGAGGGAAGAGGGGGAGCCGAGGGAAGAGAGGGAGGCGAGGGAAGAGGGGATGACACCCAGGCCGACGATTCCCGGGCCGACGAACCCCGGGCCGGCATACGTGGCCGGTGGCATTCCGTGCTGAGCACGTTGTCGGCTCGGGACACCGTTCCGGGCATCGTCCGGGGACGGGCCGTCCGGTTGCTGCTGGACGACGGGGAACTGGGGCAGGAGGAGGCGGCCCGGCTCATGGGGCTCGTCCTGTCACCGGGTACCGCACCCGGCGACGCGGCGGCCTGGATCGAGGGGTTCGTCGGCGGAGGCTCCGGGGGCGGCATGCTGCTCGTGCACGACGAGCGGTTGCTCGGGCTGGTCGACTCCTGGCTGACCGGAGTGCCGGGGGACGCGTTCACCGACGTACTGCCGCTGCTGCGGCGCACGTTCTCGGCGTACGAGCCCGGGGTACGCCGCACCCTCGGCGAACTGGTCCGGCGTGGCCCGGGACCGAGGGGGAGCGTCGCGGCCACTGTCTCCGGCACACCTGGCTTCGCACCGGACCTCGACGCGGGCCGAGCCGACGCCGTACTGCCGGTGCTGCGCCTGCTGCTGGGACTGGACGACGCCGACAACGCCGACGACAACGACCTTGTGGGGGTGGGGCGATGAGTACGGGAGCCGTGGACGTGGAAACGGCAGACGAGACAGACGAGGCCGGCGGCTCCGGCACGACCGATCAGGCCGGTGCCGTCGACGAGCGGCTGCGGCGCTGGCGGCTCGTGCTCGGCGGGGAGGACGCGGACGGTACCGGCTGCACGCTCGCCGGGCAGGACGCCGCGATGGACGGGGCGCTCGGCTCGCTGTACGGGAACCGGGGCCGGAACGGGAGGGGCGGCAATGCGCGGGCAGGACAGGAGCGTTCGGCCGGTCTTGGCGCGTCCGCGCCGGCCGTCGCCCGGTGGCTGGGGGACATCCGTACGTACTTCCCGTCCTCCGTCGTCCAGGTCATGCAGCGGGACGCCATCGACCGGCTGGGTCTGTCCACCCTGCTCCTGGAGCCGGAGATGCTGGAAGCCGTGGAGGCGGACGTCCACCTGGTCGGCACCCTGCTGTCGTTGATCAAGGCCATGCCCGAAACGACCAAGGAAACAGCACGCGCTGTCGTGCGCAAGGTGGTCGAGGACCTGGAGAAGCGGCTCGCGACACGTACCCGGGCGACCCTCACGGGGGCGCTGGACCGCAGCGCTCGTATCAACAGGCCGCGCCACCACGACATCGACTGGAACCGCACGATCGCGGCCAACCTCAAGCACTATCTGCCCGAGTTCCGCACCATCGTGCCCGAGCGCCTCATCGGTTACGGACGCGCCTCGCAGTCCGTGAAGAAGGAGGTGGTCCTCTGCATCGACCAGTCGGGCTCGATGGCGGCGTCGGTCGTGTACGCGTCGGTGTTCGGCGCGGTCCTGGCGTCGATGCGGTCCATCGACACCCGGCTCGTCGTCTTCGACACGGCTGTCGTCGACCTCACCGACCAGCTCGACGACCCGGTTGACGTCCTCTTCGGCACGCAGCTCGGCGGCGGTACGGACATCAACAGAGCTCTCGCGTACTGCCAGTCGCAGATCACGCGCCCCGCCGACACCGTGGTCGTGCTCATCAGCGACCTCTACGAAGGGGGCATCCGCAACGAGATGCTGAAGCGGGTCGCCGCGATGAAGGCGTCGGGGGTGCAGTTCGTGACGCTGCTCGCGTTGTCCGACGAGGGGGCTCCCGCCTACGACCGTGAACACGCGGCGGCACTCGCGGGGCTGGGCGCACCGGCGTTCGCCTGTACGCCCGACCTCTTTCCGGAGGTGATGGCGGCGGCGATCGAGAAGCGCCCACTGCCGATACCCGACACCGGGAGCCCGGGGCGGTAGAGACGGCCGGGTCAGCGGAGAAGGGTGGGAGCAGCGAGGTGGGGGAGGCAGGAGACGGCGGATAAAGCGGACATGAGTAGCCATCGGTGACAGGGGACTTGCGCGACCGCAGGAGTGCCGTGCGAGGATCGGCGCGTCTTCGGGGGCGTGCAGCCTCGTGGCCGCGCCCCCACTCCGCTCCGCTACGCCGCACCGCCTTGCACCACACCTCGCTTCGCCTTGTCCCTCCGCACGGGAGGCTCTCCCCGCCTTGGCACTGTCAGCCGTATCGCCCGGTATCGCTCTGCGTGTGACGCGCGCAGCGGTGGGGCGGCGTGCGCTGGAAGTGGTGCTGCTGGTGGGCGGGTTGTTCGTGCTGGGGCTGCTCTGCGGAGAGCAGGCGCACGCGGTGGACG
The DNA here is from genome assembly GCF_001418335.1 of Streptomyces aurantiacus. Taxonomy (GTDB): domain Bacteria; phylum Actinomycetota; class Actinomycetes; order Streptomycetales; family Streptomycetaceae; genus Streptomyces; species Streptomyces aurantiacus. Next base: position 3,601 of record NZ_LIPP01000118.1, read on the forward strand.
GTGTCGTGCCGGCCGCGCCGACCATCTCGCGGTCGCAGGCCCCCTCGCCGTCATCCGCATCCCCCTCCGACTCCAGCTCTGGCTCCGGCTCCGAGCAGCCCGAGTTGCCGGGGGCGAGCACGCTCGTGACCGATAAAGTCCCGCGTGTCGTGCGGCCGGTCACCGAGGAGGTCGCACGCTCGGTCACTGAGCTGGTGACACCGCCGGCCGCCGAGTACGGCGGACCGCCCATCGGTGATCTGGTGGATCAGATCACAGCCGGAATCACTGACGGGGTCGGCGATGGGGCCGCCGGTGGGATCGGCGAGCAGCCTGCCCCGCCGCAGTGGTGGCCGTCGCTGCCTCAAGTGCCCACGCTGCCGGGCCTGCCCGGTCTTCCGGGGCTCCCGGAGTTGCCGGGACTGCCGTTGCCCGCGGTTCCCGGTCAGACCCTGCCGGCCGGTACGGCGGCGCAGCAACAGCAGCCGGGCGGGGCGGCGGACAGGCACCAGGCGGCCGGGAAGCCGTCGCACGGAGAGAGCGCGTCGGTGTACGGGCCGCGGTTCGCCGGTGGCCCCGGGCCGATGGCCGGTGACGACGCACGCCACCCCACGCACACCCACGTCACGGGGGCCGTGCGGGCGCCCGTGCACCAGATCCCCGACGGCGGTCCCACCGATACGTCGGGTCGGCACTCCGCGGGCGACAACGGGTCGCCGAGGCACGGCGACGCGCAGGCCGTCACGTCGAACGAGAGGGCCCGGCCGACGCTGGTACCCGGCACCACCGCGGACGTTCCCGCGGCTCGGGCCCGGGACCGGCACCGGGACATTCCGGCGTTCCCCGGCTAGGTCCTGTCCGGTCTTCCCCCGCTGAGCCCTGCCGCGCGGGGGCGGAACAGGTCTGCCCGTCTGCCCGGACATCGCCTCGATCTCCGGACGTGATCGGCCGGACGTGACCCGGACGTGGACCGTTGCCACAGCCGTCGGTGCTCGATTTCCCCACAGATCTCCCCACAGATCTCCCCACAGATCTCCCCACCGACGTGGCGCATCAGCCCTTCCGGGCGCCCGACCCTCCCCAGCAGACGTCCCGAACTCTCGGTATCCGAATCCGAAGGATCTGACGCACGCATGCACAAGAACATTCGCCGTTCCATCGTCATAGCCGCAGGTGTCACCGGCGCGTGGGCCCTCGGCTCCGCCGTCGCCAGCGCGGACGAACTGCCCGCCACGTCCGCGTCCGTACCCGACGCGTCCATACCCGATACCGCTGCGACCGCCACCACTACGCCTGTGAAGGCCCAGTTGCCCACACACCACGTCGCACAGGCGGCGCAGGTGAAGGACGCGACCCACGCCGCACCCACCACCGGCTCTCGCCCTCAGGACGAGGTCGACTACCTCTTCGGCCCCCTGTCGGCGTTCGCCCCGGAGCTGGAGCAGACCCTCGCCGCCGCGCAGAGCACCGCCGGGCAGGTCGGCCCGGTCGTCGACGAGACGGCCGACGCCGTGCTGCCGCCCATCGCCGGCACGGCGGTGGACGGCGCGCTCCCCGTCGCCGGGCATGCGGTCGGCGACGCGACCGGCCTCGCCCACGGCGTCGTCGGCGTCGTCCGCGGCGACGTGGGCCCCTTCGCGGGCGGCGTCGTGGGCGAGGTGCCGCCGCTCGCGTACGGCGTGACGGGCAGGGTCGGCCCGTTGGCGCAGGGCGTGACGGGCCAGGTGCCCCCGTTCGCCGAGGGCGTCGGCGGTGCGGTGCGGCCTGTCGTGGACGCCGTCGCCCAGTACGTCGAGCAGTACGTCGAGCCGGTCGTGGACACCGTCGTCCAATACGTCCAGCCGGTCGTGGACACCGTCCAGTACGTCCAGCCGGCCGTGGACGGAGTCGGTGGCAGCGCCGCGGCGTTCGCGTACGGCATGACGGGCGACGACATCCAGCCGTTCGCGTACGGAGTCGTCGGCGTGGCCGGCGAGGTCGCCCCGTTCGCGACCGGTGTGGCCGGACAGGCGTGGCCCTTCGCGCGGGACTTGACCGGAACCGTCGGGTCCGCCGCCGGACCGCTGGCCGGAAACGCGGTCCGCGGCGTCGGGGACGTGGCCGAGTCCGTCACGCCGAGCTACCTGCCGCCCGTCCGGGGCGGCGCCGTCCGAGGCGTCTGACGACGCCGGGGGCGTCCGACGACGCCCGTCGTACGGCCGAGCCCGGTGGCCGGCCGTACGGCAACCCGTCCGACCCCGCAGGGCACAGGCCCGTACGGCCGAAATCCGTTCGGCTCGTGCGGCCGGGACTCTGCGGTCGGGGTCGGCCGGTCCTCATTGGGGTGAGGACCGGCCGCCTCACGCCCCTCACGTCGGTTCTGAGGGGCTGCCGGACGGGCCTCACCAGGCAAACCCCAGCCTGGTGAGGCCCTTGGGGCCCGTCTGGAGTAGCAATCTGTGACCGTAATCACCGCCCAGGTGTGAGCTGCGATTTACGACCCCACCGCTGGCGGAGATAACCTGCGAGACGGACATGCCGCGTGTCGGCCACCGTGCTCACGCCCTCCTTGTGACCGCGCAGTCACGTTGCCCTCGCGGCACGCCCACGCAGACAACGAACCGCGAATTACCTGATAGGGACGGACGCGCGTGGACCTGTTCGAGTACCAGGCGAGGGACCTCTTCGCCAAGCACGGTGTACCGGTGCTGGCCGGTGAAGTCATCGACACGCCTGAAGGGGCGCGCGCGGCGACCGAGCGACTTGGCGGCAAGTCCGTCGTCAAGGCGCAGGTCAAGGTCGGTGGCCGCGGCAAGGCCGGCGGCGTGAAGCTGGCCGGCACCCCGGACGAGGCCGTCGCTCGCGCGACGGACATTCTCGGCATGGACATCAAGGGCCACACGGTCCACAAGGTGATGATCGCCGAGACGGCCCCGGAGATTCTTGAGGAGTACTACGTCTCGTACCTCCTCGACCGCACGAACCGCACCTTCCTCGCCATGGCGTCCGTACAGGGCGGCATGGACATCGAGGAGGTCGCGGAGAAGACCCCCGAGGCCCTCGCGAAGGTCCCGGTCGACGCCGTCGAGGGCGTTTCGATCGAGAAGGCCCGCGAGATCGTGGCCCAGGCGAAGTTCCCGGCCGAGGTGGCGGAACAGGTTGCCGAGATCCTCGTGACCCTGTGGGACACCTTCGTCGCCGAGGACGCGCTCCTCCTGGAGGTCAACCCCCTCGCCAAGGTCGCCTCCGGCGACGTCCTGGCGCTGGACGGCAAGGTCTCCCTGGACGAGAACGCGGAGTTCCGCCAGGCGGACCACGCGGCTCTGGAGGACAAGGAGTCGGCCAACCCGCTGGAGGCCGCCGCCAAGGAGAAGAACCTCAACTACGTCAAGCTCGACGGTGAGGTCGGCATCATCGGCAACGGCGCGGGTCTCGTCATGAGCACCCTCGACGTCGTCGCGTACGCCGGTGAGGCGCACGGTGGCGTGAAGCCGGCCAACTTCCTCGACATCGGCGGCGGCGCCTCCGCCGCGGTCATGGCGAACGGCCTGGAGATCATCCTCGGCGACCCGGACGTCAAGTCCGTCTTCGTCAACGTCTTCGGTGGCATCACCGCGTGTGACGAGGTCGCCAACGGCATCGTCCAGGCGCTGCAGCTGCTCGCCGACAAGGGCGAGGAAGTCAGCAAGCCGCTGGTCGTGCGTCTCGACGGCAACAACGCCGAGCTGGGTCGCAAGATCCTCTCCGACGCCAACCACCCGCTGGTGCAGCGCGTGGACACCATGGACGGCGCGGCCGACAAGGCCGCCGAGCTCGCGGCCGCGAAGTAAGGGACGAGGGACAGAACAGCCATGGCTATCTTCCTCAACAAGGACAGCAAGGTCATCGTCCAGGGCATGACCGGTGCCACGGGCATGAAGCACACCAAGCTCATGCTCGCCGACGGCACGAACATCGTCGGCGGCGTGAACCCGCGCAAGGCCGGCACGTCGGTCGACTTCGACGGCGCCGAGATCCCCGTCTTCGGCACGGTCGCCGAGGCCATCGAGAAGACGGGCGCGAACGTATCCGTCCTCTTCGTACCGCCGGCCTTCTCCAAGGCAGCCGTCGTCGAGGCCATCGACGCCGAGATCCCCCTCGCGGTCGTCATCACCGAGGGCATCGCCGTCCACGACTCCGCCGCCTTCTGGGCGTACGCGAAGTCGAAGGGCAACAAGACCCGCATCATCGGCCCGAACTGCCCCGGTCTCATCACCCCGGGCCAGTCCAACGCCGGCATCATCCCGGGCGACATCACGAAGCCGGGCCGCATCGGCCTGGTCTCGAAGTCCGGCACGCTGACGTACCAGATGATGTACGAGCTCCGTGACATCGGCTTCTCGTCGGCCGTCGGCATCGGTGGCGACCCGGTCATCGGTACGACGCACATCGACGCGCTCGCCGCGTTCGAGGCCGACCCCGACACCGACCTGATCGTCATGATCGGTGAGATCGGCGGCGACGCCGAGGAGCGTGCGGCGGACTACATCGCGAAGAACGTGACCAAGCCGGTCGTCGGCTACGTCGCGGGCTTCACCGCGCCCGAGGGCAAGACCATGGGCCACGCGGGCGCCATCGTCTCCGGTTCCTCCGGCACGGCCGCCGCGAAGAAGGAGGCCCTTGAGGCCGCCGGCGTCAAGGTCGGCAAGACGCCGACCGAGACGGCGAAGCTGGCCCGCGCCATCCTCGCCGGCTGAACCAACGTCTGTCGTACGTCGACGGGCCCGCACCCCCCCGGGGTGCGGGCCCGTCCGCGTTGCCCGGCCCGCCCGGTATCGAGCCACTCAGCGCAGTTGCGGCAGGAGCCTTTCCGGGCCCTTTCCTGACATGTTGCGGAGTTTGGTGCGCAGCTCCAGGTCCTCCAGCGACAGCGGGCCGGGACCGGAGCGCGGCGGAATCCCGGGCACCGTGGCGGCCGGCGCCTGCGGGGCCTCGTAGTGGTCGGGGGCCGTGTGGAGCGTGAACACGGTGGAACCGATGATCAGGACCGTGAAGGCGATGGCCGCGCGGGTCCAGAGGCGGGCCCGGCGCTCGCCGCCCGTGCGCACGACGACGGGCTTCGGCACGGTCCGCAGCCGTTCCCTGCCGGCCAGCTCCGTGCCGGCCAGCTCCGTGAGCCGCCGCCGCAGTTCCTCCTCCTCCGCCAGTTCCGGGATGCGCGCGGTGACGGTCGCGCGCGCGTTCAGCAGCCGGTTCGCCGCCGCCGGAGTGCTCGCCTCCGTCTCGGCCGCGGTCTCCGGCAGCCCGAGCCCGAGACCGTCGTAGAGGAGCAGGGTCCGCCGGTACGGGGGCGGCAGGCTCTGCAGTACGGACAGCAGCCGGCGGTCGTCCAGGGCGGCGGGCGGCGGTTCCGGGACACGGTGGCGTAGCCGCAGCCGGTGCCAGGGAGACATCGCGTACTCGTACGCCGCCGCACGCACCCAGCCTGCCGGATCCCGGTCGACCGCCACCTCGGGCCAGCGCTGCCAGGCCAGTTGGAAGGCCCGTTCCACGGACTCCCGCGCCAGGGCGCGCCGCCCGGTGAGCAGATACGCCTGCCGTACGAGAGCGGGGGCGGCGAACGCGTAGAGGGCGTCGAAGGCCTGCGCGGGCGTCAGGGGGGCAGCGGTCTGCGCGGTCTGCGTCACCGGGCGCCCCTCCGTACGTAAAAGTACATAAAACGTATATTGAGCGACACATCCGAGGTTCGCCTGTTACGACGGGAAAGCGCGTGTCGTTGGCAGCATGGCGGGCGTGACCCAGCTGACCGACCGAAGCCCGGACCGTAATCCGGGCCGTAATCCGGGCCGTAATCCGGAACAACGCCCCGACCGTGGCCCGGGCCGCAGCCCGTCGCCGCCGTCGTCACCGCCGTCGCCGCTCGTCAGGCTGCGGAGACGGTCGTCAGGGCTGGCCGCCGGCCTGGTCGGCGGCGTGCTCGCCGCGGGCCTCGGGCTCGGAGCGGTCGCCGTACTCGTGACGGTTCTGTGGATCAGCTCGCCCTATCCGGACAGCGGACCCGACGGGGCGCTGAACGTCGCCGCCTCGCTGTGGCTGCTGGCGCACGGCACCGAACTGGTCCGCACGGACACGTTGTCCGGCGTACCCGCACCCATCGGGGTGACCCCGCTGCTCCTGGTCGCGCTGCCCGGGTGGCTGCTGCACCGCGCGGCGCGCGACGCCGCGGATGGTGACGCCACGTCACCGCCACCCCCCGCCCGCACCGCGTGGGCGGGAGTCGTCGCGGGCTATGTGACGGTCGTGGCCGCCGCCGCGGTGTACGCCTCGGCCGCCGAACCGCGCCCCTCGTGGACGTCCGTCGTCCTGTGGCCGCCGCTGCTCGCGATGACCGCGGCGGGGGCGGGCGTCTGGACGGCGTACGGGCGGCCGCTCGGGCCGCTGCCGCCGGCCCTGCGCCAGACCCTCGACGCCCTCCCCTTCGCTTCCTTCGCTTTCTGTGCTTCTTTCGTTTCCGCCACTCCCCTCTCCTCTGCCGCTTCCCTCGCTTCCGGGTCTCGGCTCACGGTCGCCGTGCGTGCCGCTGCCGCCGGGGCCGCGGCGCTCGTGGGCGGCGGGGCCGTGCTCGTCGGTGTCTCGCTGGTGTGGCACGGGGGCGCGGCGCGGGAGTCGTTCCTTGAGCTCACGGGGAGCTGGTCGGGCCGGTGCGCGGTGCTGGCCCTGGCCCTGGCCCTCGTCCCGAACGCGGCGGTGTGGGGGGCCGCGTACGCACTCGGCCCCGGGTTCGCACTCGGAGCCGGGCACGCGGCGGGGCCGTTGCTGTCGGACCCCGCCTCGCGGCTGCCCCCTTTCCCGCTGCTGGCCGCCGTTCCGGACGCCGGCCCGGGGACACCGTTGAACTGGATGGCGGGAGCCGTGCCGCTGGTGGCCGGGGTCGTGGTGGCCCGGTTCACGGTCGGGGCGGGGGTACCGGGGCGGCGCAAGGCCGGGGCCGGGGAAGAGGAGGCGGCGTCGGCCACCGCCCGGCGGGCCGCGGCCTGGTCGTGCCGGCGAACCGCCGAGACACTGGCGCTCGCGGCGGTCCTGTGCGGCCTGGCCCTCGCGGTGCTCGCCGCACTGGCGGGCGGGCCCCTGGGGGTGGCCGCCCTCGCCGACTTCGGCCCCATCTGGTGGCAGACGGGGCCGGCCGCGGCGGGCTGGATCGCGGTGGTGTGCTTGCCGACGGGCCTGGCCCTGCGCTCCTGGCGCCTGCGCGAGCCCCGGACCCGGGTACGAGGGCTCCGCGTACGAGGCCTTCGCGTACGGGCACTCCGGCTACGGGGGCTGTCGGTACGGGCACTCCGGGCTCGGCATGAGCGTGCTGGTAAGCGGTCCGAGTCCGCCGACGGGCAGGCACCCAAGGAGGAGGCGACCCCGGCGCGGCCGACCGGCGAGCACTCGATCTACGAGTTCCTGTCCTCGTCCGATCCCTTCGGTTCGGTCTGGGACGACGACCTCCCACGCGAGCCCCACCGAGCCGACCCCCCGGCCCCGACCGACTGAACGGACTCGACGGACTCGACGGACTCGACGGACTCAACGGACTGAGGGTCAGTCGCGGGTGCCCAGCAGGCCCTGGAGCTGATCCGGCAGCAGGTCGTCGCAGGACTTCTCCGCCGTGTGGGTGAGGGAGTCGTTCACGCAGGTGTAGTAGTCGCGGTACACGAGCTGCGCCGTGAACGTCATCGCGACCAGGGCGAGCGCCAGGGACGCGGTGACGAGGCCGCTGATCGCCGCGGTGGTCTGGGGCTTCGAGCCCTGGGGCGGTGGCGCCGGGCTGTCCGGGTCCGGCGTGCGCTGCTTGGCGCGCAGGGCGCTGATCGCCCAGTGGAGGGCCAGCGCGCCGAGCAGCAGTGCCACGTACGGCCAGTTGAAGAGGGCGAAGAAGAACGCCCACATGCCGGACAGCAGCGCGAACCGAGCGCGTCGCTGCGCGGGGTCGGTCGGGTCCCAGCGCATACCGGCACCCGGGCCGCCGGATCCTTCCGGACCGCCCTGCCCGCCGCCTGAGCCGCCCGAGTTGCCCGCACCGGGCTTGTCACCGAAACGGCCGCCCTGCGCGGGCCCCGGCTGCCGGTCGCTCCACTGGCTGCCCCACGGAGGAGTACCGCCGCCGTCCTGACCGCTCGGACCGTCCTGACCACGGCCGCCGCCCGAGGGCCGCCGAGGCCGCCACGGCCGGTCGGGGGTGCCCTCGGGGGGCGGGGCGAAGGGATTGTCGTCCGAGGGAGTTTCCGGCGTCCGGGGCGGTTCGGGCCGCTCCCCGGAAGCCGGCGCACCGGAGCCCTGGCCACCCGTAGGGGCCTGGCCGCCCGTGGAGGCCTGCCCGCTCTCGGGCACGTCGTCGCTCTCCCGCGGCGAGGTGGGAGAGGGGCGCCGCTCGCGCAGCAGGAGCGGAGGGCGTCGGAGACTTCGGTCCGGCATCAGGTGTGCGTCTTCCCCTTGGCGGTATGCAGCTTGGTGGTATGCGGCGTGGCAATCAGCGGGCAACGTGTCCACGAGCTGGACGGAGGTGGACAGAGCTGGACAGCTGGACAGAACCGGCCACGTGTCCGGGGCCGGCTCGCGCCCCGGGCGTTCGTACCCGTCCCTGGTCAACGTCCCGTGCGCACAAGGCGTTCCCCTGCGCGAACCGTCTTCCCGGGCTGTCTTCCCTGGGCGGATCCTCCCCAGACGCTACCTTCCGGCCACGCCCCCGTCCCGCGGGGGCCGTCCGGTGTGCCGGTATCGTTGCTGACGGTCGGCCGCTTCGTAGACTTCCCCGTATCCGGGAGCGCAAAGCATTCGTACGACCATACAAAGGCACTCCCCGAGAAAGGGCCCCGCCGTGGCCAAGGCCAAGCGCCTCGTCGTGCTGGTCTCCGGATCAGGTACGAATCTGCAGGCTCTCCTCGACGCGGTCGCGTCGCGGGGGACGGCCGCCTACGGAGCCGAGATCGTCGCGGTCGGCGCGGACCGCGAGAACATCGCAGGCCTGGAGCGCGCCGAGCGCGCCGGGTTGCCGACCTTCGTCCGACGGGTGAAGGACTACGGGACCCGTGACGAGTGGGACGCGGCACTGGCCGAGGCCACCGCCGCGTACGCACCGGATCTCGTCGTCTCCGCCGGGTTCATGAAGATAGTGGGCAAGGAGTTCCTGGCCCGCTTCGGCGGCCGGTTCGTGAACACCCACCCCGCCCTGCTGCCCAGTTTCCCGGGGGCGCACGGCGTCCGGGACGCCCTCGCCTACGGCGCGAAGGTCACCGGGTGCACCGTCCACTTCGTCGACGACGGCGTCGACACCGGCCCGATCATCGCCCAGGGCGTGGTCGAGGTCCGCAACGAGGACTACGAAGACGATGGGTCCGCTCTCCATGAGCGCATCAAGGAAGTCGAACGAAGGCTGCTCGTCGATGTCGTGGGGCGGCTCGCCCGCAACGGCTATCGCATTGAGGGACGAAAGGTAGTTATCCAGTGACCGCCGAGAGCACAGGCACCGCCGAGAGCGCAGGCACGGCCGGGAGCGCAGGCACGGCCGGGAGCGCAGGCACGGCCAAGAGCACCAAGCGGGTCATCCGGCGCGCGCTCGTCAGCGTCTACGACAAGACCGGACTCGAAGAGCTCGCCCGCGGCCTGCACGCGGCAGGTGTCGAGCTCGTCTCCACCGGCTCCACCGCCGCGCGGATCGCCGCCGCCGGGGTCCCGGTCACCAAGGTCGAGGAGCTCACCGGCTTCCCCGAGTGCCTGGACGGCCGGGTCAAGACGCTGCACCCGCGCGTGCACGCGGGCATCCTTGCCGACCTGCGGCTCGACGACCACGTACGGCAGCTGGCCGAACTGGACGTGGAGCCGTTCCAGCTGGTCGTCGTGAACCTCTACCCGTTCAAGGAGACCGTCGCCTCGGGCGCGACGGCCGACGAGTGCGTGGAACAGATCGACATCGGCGGCCCGTCGATGGTCCGCGCCGCCGCCAAGAACCACCCGTCCGTGTCGGTGGTCACCAGCCCCGAGCGGTACGCCGACGTGCTGTCCGCCGTCCGCGACGGCGGCTTCGACCTGTACGCCCGCAAGCGTCTGGCGGCCGAGGCGTTCCAGCACACCGCGGCGTACGACGTGGCGGTCGCCTCCTGGTTCGCGAGCTCGTACGCGCCCGCGTCGGAGTCCGCCGACGACGCCGCGTTCCCCGAGTTCATCGGCGCGACGTTCGAGAAGCGCAACACCCTGCGCTACGGCGAGAACCCGCACCAGGGCGCCGCGCTGTACGTCGACGGGACGGGTGGTCTGGCCGACGCCGAGCAGTTGCACGGCAAGGAGATGTCGTACAACAACTACACGGACACGGACGCCGCGCGCCGTGCCGCGTACGACCACGACGACCCGTGCGTCGCGATCATCAAGCACGCCAACCCGTGCGGTATCGCGATCGGCGCGAACGTCGCCGAGGCGCACCGCAAGGCGCACGCCTGCGACCCGCTCTCCGCGTTCGGCGGCGTCATCGCCGTCAACCGGCCCGTCTCCAAGGAGATGGCGGAGCAGGTCGCCGAGATCTTCACCGAGGTCATCGTCGCGCCCGAGTACGAGGACGGCGCGCTGGAGGCCCTCGCCAAGAAGAAGAACATCCGCGTGCTGCGCGCCCACCGGGGTCCGTCCGCGCAGGTCGAGATCAAGCAGATCGACGGCGGCCGGCTCCTCCAGGTGGCCGACCGCCTCCAGGCCGACGGCGACAACCCGTCCTCCTGGACGCTGGCGACCGGCGACCCCCTCTCGCAGGGCGAGCTGGACGAGCTGGCCTTCGCCTGGCGGGCCTGCCGGGCCGTCAAGTCCAACGCGATCCTCCTCGCCAAGGACGGCGCCTCCGTCGGCGTCGGCATGGGCCAGGTCAACCGCGTCGACTCCGCCAAGCTCGCGGTCGAGCGCGCGGGCGCCGAGCGGGCCAGGGGCTCCTTCGCCGCCTCGGACGCGTTCTTCCCGTTCCCCGACGGCCTGGAGATCCTGACCGCGGCCGGCGTCAAGGCAGTGGTCCAGCCCGGCGGTTCGGTCCGTGACGAACTGGTGGTGGAGGCGGCGAAGAAGGCCGGCGTCACCATGTACTTCACGGGGACGCGCCACTTCTTCCACTGAGCCGCACACGCGGTCGGTCCGCCGGCGGGTACGCGTCGGCGGACCGTTGTCGTCCAGGAGCTCAGGTGCCGGGCTGCTGCGCTGTCGCCCGGTCTGCGGCTTCGAGCAGTTCCGACTCGTGCTCAGGGGTCGGCCCGGCGTGCAACGGCGGCTCACCACGGTCCTGATCCCATGCCAGGACGTCGGCCGCGGTGGTGGACAACGGCGTCGAGGGCATTCCGGCCGCTCTGGCCGCGGCGGAATTCAGGCGGAACAACCAGTGGAAGTCCGGATGGGCCAGGGCGAGCGGGAAGGCCGGGACGTACGGCAGACCCGGCTCGGTGCCTTCCAGCGGAACGGTGACCACCTCAACCTCACGGCCGGCCGCCCGGGCGCAGATGTGGATCATCTCGGCCATGGTCACCGGCTCCGCCGGGCCGACCGCGTCGAAGCTGCCGGGCCGGTCGTCGGAGATGAGGGTGACCACCAACCTTGCCAGGTCTCTTGAGTCCACCACCTGGACCGGTGCGTCCGGCGCCCCGGCCAGCGCCACCCGGCCCCCGCGGGCGGCCCTGCGCACCCAGTAGGTGAAGCGGTCCGTGGGATCGTGCGGGCCGGCGACGACCCCGGGGCGCACGATGGTGGCCCGTTCGCCGTACCGGGCCGAAGCGACGTCCTCGCAGGCGACCTTCAACGGTCCGTAGGTGGCAGCGGTGATCTCTTCGGTGGCGTACTCCGGAGGCAGCCGCTCCATCCCCGGCCTGCCGGCCGCCCAGCCGTAGACAGAGCCCGTGGAGATCAGCAAGTAGCGGCCGGTGTTGTCGCCCAGAACGTCGGCGACTTCCTGGACGTGCCGGGGTACGTACGCGCTGACGTCCACGACCGCGTCCCACGAAAGCCCGGCCAGCGCCTTGTAGGCTCCGCTGTCCCGGTCACCGACCAGACGCGGTACCTCCGGGAACAGTTCGGGGCCCGAGAGCCCCCGGTTGAAGATCGTGACGTCGTGCCCGTCCCGCCTGGCGGCCTCCACTACGGCCCGGCCCACGAACGAGGTCCCGCCCAAGATCAGCAGTTTCATGTCGCAATGGTAGTCACGGTGTTCGGACGTGCGGGCCGTCTGCGGCCGGCCGGAGAACGGTGGGGGGACGGCGGCCTCCGGCCCTCCCCCGAAGGAGCCGGAGGCCGCCGCCGGGCGAGGGCGTCAGCAGATGGGCAGGCCGGGGACCGGCTCCCAGTTGCTGCCGCCCGAGATCTTCGTCGCCGGGAACCAGCCCCAGCCGCCGTGGGTGCTGCCGGTGTCACCCTGGGTGAAGAGCCACCAGTCGTTGCGGGCGTCGCCGACGGGCGGGTTGGGGTAGCCGGCGTCCTGCTGCTGGCAGATGAACCAGTTGTCGCCCGCGTACAGGTCGCCGATGTCGGTGGCGTACCAGATGATGTCGCCGCTCTGGTAGTTGTGACAGTAGCGGGCGGTGTCGGTGCGGCCTTCGGGGTCCGTCTTCGTGCCGGCGTCGCCCCAGCAGCCGTTCGGTGCCGCCGACGCGCTCGCCGGAGCCGTCACGATCGCCCCGGCCGCCAGCACCGCCGCTGCTCCGAGCGAGGCCAGAATGCGCTTCATGGTGTGCCCTCCTGGTGCTGCCACCCCCGTAGGTGGACGGCTCCACCTTTGCGCGAAGGGGCGGGGAGGGGTACCTCGGAACTCTCAGGGTCACTTCTTCCCCGGGGGCGTGTATTCCTTGAGGTGGTGAACGACGCGGTCGGTGTAAGAGCGGTACTTCGGGGGAACTCCGCCCGCGTCGTTCACCTTCGCATAGGACGTCCGGTAGGCCGCGGCGATCAGCACCCGCCGGTCGCCCGGCAGTTCGGCGTCCAGGCGCGGCGCGATCCAGCACAGGTACCGGCCCATCGCCGGAATGGACTCGGCGGGAGGGAACGGCGGCTTGGGCACCGACTCCCCGGGCGTGCCGTCCTCGTGCATCCACCAGCGCAGCACGCTCGGCGTCCAACGGGCGATGCCGTACTCGTCCTTGTCGGGATCGGAGAGGTCCGGGTCGAAGTTGCTCTCGACCTTCAGCATGGCGGCGATCAGGGACGGGGTGACGTCACCCTGGTCGCAGTCGTGCGCCGTCTCGACGATCAGCAGACGGTACGCGGAGGGGATGCCCCGGTCGGTACGCAGGTCGGCGGCGCCGTACGGGGCGGCGGTGACGCTTCTCGTACCGGCGTTCCCGGCGCTCCCGCCACCGTCGTCCGAGGCACCGTCCGCCCAGGTGCTGATGCCGTATCCGAGCACCGAGACGGCGACGGCGGCGACCGCGGCGCCCATGACCACCGCCGTCCGGCGTCCACGCCGGACCCGCACCCTCGGCAGGCGGGGGGACCGGCCGGTGCCGGCCACGGCCTCCACCTGCCGCAGCAACTCCTCCCCGGAGATCCGTTCCGTGTGCGTACGCGCCAGGCACGTACGCACGATCTCGCGCCAGCCGTCCGGGAGTCCGGGGGACAGGCGCAGCTCGTCCGTGCCGCGTGCGTAGCGCACCGCCGCGTCCCGGCGGGCCGAGGGCGTGCCGCCCGGCAGGGGGAACGTGTCCGTCAGGACCAGGTGCGCGAGGACCCCGAAGGCCCATACGTCGGCCGAGGGCCTCGTCTGCCGCCCCCGCTCGCCGATCTCGGACCAGAGCATCTCGGGCGGCGTGTAGTCGGGCGTGGAGAACGCGGGCGTGTAGGCGTGGGTTCCCTCCAGCTCGGCCGCCATGTTGAAGTCCGCGAGCCGGGCCGAACCGTCCTCCATCAGCAGGACGTTGGCGGGTTTGAGGTCGCCGTGCACCCAGCCGGCGTCGTGCAGCTGGGCCAGCCCCTCGCAGATCTGCGCCAGCAGGGCGGGCCCGTGCGGCGGATGCGGGGATCGGGCCAGGAGCCCCGCCAGGGAGTCCTCCGCGCGTTCCAGTACGAGGACGGTGGCGCCGTCGAGTTCGGGGTGGTCCGGGTCGTCGACCGTGAGGGCCTCGTACATGCGGATCAGCCGGGGGCGCTTGAGCCGGCGGTGCAACTCCAGCTCCCGCTCGGTCAGTTCCCGCAGGTGGGCCAGCTGCCGGGGCGTACCCGTGCCGGTGGGCAGGAACTTCAGCGCCGCCGACCGCGGCAGGCCCTCGTGCGGTCCGGTACGGCGGGTCTCGTGCCGACCGGCTTCGTGCCGACGGGCCTCGTACACGCTCCCGAACGCGCCTGTGGCGATGGGCGCCCGTACCTCCCAGGGCCCGACCCGGTACCCCTTCGGCACCGCGACCGCGTACGCCTCCGTCACCGCGCCTCCCGTCTCGTCGGCGCCAGCAGGACGATCAGGTCGTCCTCCCGTACCAGGTCGAAGCGGAGTGCCAGGGACACCAGGGACTCCTTCTTGCCGTTGAGGCGCGGTCCGGTGTCCGCCGTCTCGGGGCCGGGTTTGAGACGGAGCTTCACGGCCAGGTAGTCGATGTTCCACTGCACCGAAGTGCGGGACGCCGCCTGCCAGTTGGGGCGTAATCGCTCGACGACCTGGTCGACCGTGGGCAGTGGTGCGTGCGGTTCACCGCGCAGCCGGGGCTCGCAGAGAGCGGCGAGGACCGCGAAGTAGCGTTTCGTGCGGTCGACGGAGAAGGCGGGCGCGGTCGTCGTGCCGTCCAGGCCCTCCGGGGACCGCAGATAGTCGTGGCGGGGCGCCCACACCTCGACGGGCAGCAGGTCGCCCGCCGCCGGGAGGACGATCCTGGAGAACTCGAAGGGGATCGGCGCGTCCAGCCGGCCGGGCGCGACCTTGATGTGCTCGCCCGCGCCCTCCGGGTTCTCCACCACGTACGTCTGGTGGGACGAGAGGTTGCTCAGCGTCCAGAAGGTGCCCTGGGCGGTGATCTCACCGGCCTTGCGGGACACGCCTTCGTGCGCGATCGCGAGTTCGTTGCCGCTTTCGGAGCGGCCGAAGGCCAGCCGTTCGCCGGGGGCCAGCCGGAACCGGGCGGCGTCGGGCCGGAAGCGGTCGCGCTCCGTGGTCGGCGGAGGTACCACGATGATGCTGTACAAGGTCGTTCTCCCCGTCCCGTGTGCAGCTGTGGGAGCCAGGGTAGGCGGACGCACCAGGGCCGTGGCCCTCCTTGGCGGAGTGGAACACGGCCCTTGGCGTGAATGGCGTGAACGTGACGTTCCGGAGTGGGCACCCGCCCCTTCAGCCCTTGATGACCACCGAGCTGCACACCTTGTCGGCGAACGTCTGCTTCTTCTCGTCCCACAGCGGCCACAGCCAGCCGAGATAGCAGGCGAAGCTGTCGAGGAAGTGCGCGAGGCGGCGTACGAACGCCATGCCGACGCCGAGCGGCCTGCCGTCGATCTCCCGCAGCAGCCGGATGCCGAGAGCCTTCTTGCCGATGGTCTGACCGGTCTTGCCCTCCTGGACCAGCATCCAGATCATGGCGCCGAACACGGTGACGAGGCCGACGAGAACGAGGAACGTCGACACCGGGTCGGCGCCGATGGCCGCGCCGATCACGACGGGGAGGTAGGCGACCGTGAGGACGAGCCCGTCCACCAGCGTCGCGAGGAACCGCAGACCCCAGTGGGCGAACGGGGGCATACCGGCGTACATCTGCTGGTGGGGGTCGGGGTATCCGGGGTACTGCTGGCCGGGCTGCTGGGGGTAGGCGTAGCCCTGCTGGGGCGGCACGCCCTGCGGTGCCTGCGGGTAGCCGTAGCTGGGGGGCTGGTCCTGCTGCGGGTATCCGCCGTGGCCCTGCTGAGGGTTCTGCGGCTGACCGTAGGGGTCGTGGGGTGGGGGCGGGCCGAAGCTCATGGCTGGTTTCCTCCGTTGCGCATGTGGGGACGGTGCGGACACGCTCGGAGGAACATGGTGATATGAGCGGTGCGCCCCCCGGTGCCGGCCGCAGTACTGCACTTTTCATCGTTCTACCGAGGGAGAGTTCCTGTCCAGCCTGGCGAATCAGGTGTTGTGCAGCTGCAACCTGCGTGATCTTTGCCCGGGCGGGACCTCGGACCGCCCCGACTGCCCGGGCCGCCCGGGTTGCCCGGCCCGATTGGAACCGGGGCCCCGTCATCCGCGAGAATGGCCGCATGACCGCCCAGATTCTCGATGGCAAGGCCACCGCAGCCGCGATCAAGTCCGATCTGACCGTCCGAGTGGCGGCCCTGAGGGAGAAGGGCATCACGCCCGGACTCGGCACCGTCCTGGTGGGTGACGACCCCGGCAGCCAGAAATACGTCGCAGGCAAGCACCGCGACTGCGCCCAGGTCGGCATCGCCTCCATCCAGCGCGAACTGCCCGCGACCGCCACGCAGGAGGAGATCGAGGCGGTCGTCCGCGAGCTCAACGAGGACCCGTCCTGCACCGGGTACATCGTCCAACTGCCGCTTCCCAAGGGCATCGACGAGAACCGCGTCCTCGAACTGATGGACCCGGACAAGGACGCGGACGGGCTCCACCCCATGAACCTCGGCCGTCTCGTCCTGAACGAGCCGGCTCCGCTGCCCTGCACCCCGAACGGCGTGCTCACCCTGCTCAGGCAGTACGGAGTGGAGATCAAGGGCGCCGAGGTCGTGGTCGTCGGCCGTGGTGTGACGATCGGCCGGTCGATGCCGCTGCTGCTCACGCGGCGCTCGGAGAACGCGACGGTGACGCAGTGCCACACCGGCACCCGCGATCTGGCCTCGCATCTGCGCCGCGCCGACATCATCGTCGCCGCGGCCGGCTCCGCGCACCTGATCCGCCCCGAGGACGTGAAGCCGGGGGCGGCCGTCCTCGACGTCGGGGTCTCCCGCAACGCCGACGGCAAGATCGTGGGCGACGTCCACCCCGGTGTGGCCGAGGTCGCCGCGTGGATCTCGCCGAACCCGGGCGGGGTGGGCCCGATGACCCGCGCCCAGCTTCTCGTCAACGTGGTCGAGGCGGCGGAACGCAGTGCCGGCTGAGCAGGAGCCGGGAGCCCCGGCCGAACGACACGCTGTGACCTCGACCGGGACGGAGGCCCCGACCGGAACGGAGGCCCCGGCTGAGACCGAGGCCCCGGTGCGCGGCAAGGCGCCGGAGTCGGGCTCCGGCTCGGGACCTGAGTCTGAGCCTGAGCCGGACTCGGGCTCGGAGGCCGGTGCCGAAGACCCCGCCGGCCCTTCCGCCCAGGAAGGCGATGAGCTCACCGTGAGCGACGCCGTCAGCGCGCCCGGCCCCGACGGGGAACCCCGACGTGTCACGCGGCGCTTTCCGCTCTTCACGCGCGACACCGCGCGGCCCGAGGGCGGCGGCAGGGCGGCTTCCCGCGAAGCGCCCGCGCCTGCCCGGCAGTGGCCGATCCTCGCGGTCACCGGCATGGTCGGGCTCGGGCTGCTGCTGACCGCGCTCAGCCTGTTCAAGGCCGGCACCCTGCTGATCGGCGTCGCGCTGCTCGTGGGCGCGGCCATGCGCTGGATGCTGCCCGACGTGGGCATGCTCGCCGTACGGTCCCGGTTCACGGACCTGGTCACGTACGGCGTCCTGGGTGCGACCATCGCGCTGCTCGCGATGATGGCGCAGCCCAACCCCTGGCTTGTGCTCCCGTTCCTGGACGACACGCTGCACTTCACGATCAGGACGTAGGCACTCCGCTCGGTGCTGTGGGGTTTGCGTCGCTCGGCGTCGTGGTGATCTGCGGGTCCGCTGTGGCTGGGCGCGCAGTTCCCCGCCCCCCTGCGGGGCGCCTCCGCGTACCGGTCGGGCCGTCTCGTCAGCCGAGTGCGAAGTCGGTGGGAGACTGGACCGCCGACCAGCGGACATGCAACGGTGCATGCCCACAGGCCCGAGTGCTCCCGTGCGCCCCCACCCCGGGAACTGAGATCCTGCCCTGGCGCATCCCTGTGGGTAGCCAGAACGGGGAGCGGCAGAGGGCTCATCGCGCGGGAGAAGCCAGCACGTACGGGGGGAAAGAGGGGGGTAGCAATGCCTCGTTGGAGGGACTTGCCGGATGAACTCGATCCGCAGGTCAGGGAGTTCGCCAGCCAGCTGCGCCGGCTGGTCGACCGAGGCGGACTCAGTATCGCCGCCGTGGCCGACCGCACCGGATACAGCAAGACGTCCTGGGAGCGGTATCTGAACGGCCGCCTGCTCGCGCCCAAGGGCGCGATCGTGGCGTTGGCCGAGGTGACCGGGACCAATCCCGTCCATCTGACGACGATGTGGGAGCTTGCCGAGCGGGCCTGGAGCCGTTCGGAGATGCGCCACGACATGACCATGGAAGCGATCCGGATCTCCCAGGCGCGCGCCGCGCTCGGAGAGTTCGGGCCGACTCCGGCCAAGGGGGGACGGAACGAGAAGCAGGCGCGCGCCGGGGGGAGCAGGACGGCCGCGCCCACGCCGGGTATCGCGGGGCCCGCGGGGGTGGCCCCCACGGTGCCTCCGCAGAGCGCGAGCACGGCACAGCCGGCACAGCCGGTACAGCCGGTACAGGGGGACGAGCGCAGGTCGCCGTACGGAGCCGGTGCCGAGGGCGCCGGTGCCGGAGCAGGCGCGGGTGCGGGTGCGGGTGTGCGTGGTGGCGGCTGGGGAGTCGTCGCCAGGCCTCCCGGAGCGTCGGGGGAGTCCGGGGTGTCCGGGGTGTCCGGAGCGCCCAGGTCCACCAGGCCCCCCGGGGCCATGGGCCCCGGCGCGTCCGGCGTGTCCGGCGTGTCCGGCCTCGGTCCTTCGGGCGCCTACGGGCCGGCCGGGGGGCCGCCTCAGGACGCGCGGCCGGGACCCGGCGGCCCGCCCGGCGCTGCGCCCGACGGGCCGCGGCGGAAGCGGCGGCTCACCCTGCTGGTCGCCGGGATCGTGGGCGTAATGGTGGTGATAGCCGCGGCCGTGTTCCTCGCCTCCTCCGGTGGTGACGGCAAGGACAAGGTCGAGGCGAAGCCGACGCCGAGTCCGACCGTGAGCAAGGAACTGCCCGCCGGCGTCGAGTGCAGTGGCGCGGACTGCGCGGGCAAGGACCCGGAGAACATGGGCTGCGGCGGGACGCTGGCGCAGACCGTGGAGCAGGCCGTCGTCGGCACCGCCCAGGTCGAGGTGCGCTACAGCGAGACGTGCGGCGCCGCGTGGGCTCGTATCACGGCGGCCGGAGCCGGGGACGCGGTGCGGATATCGGCGGGCTCGGCCGCCGCGCAGAGCGCCGAGGTCGACACGGACACCGACGCCTACACCCCGATGGTCGCGGTGAAGAACGCCACCGCGGCGAAGGCCTGCGCGACACTCCAGTCGGGCCAGGAGGGCTGCACGAAGTAACCAGCCCCGCACGACACGGACCGGGGTCCCGCGCAGGACTCCGGCCGAACGGGCGCGCCGACTCGACCGAGTCGGCGCGCCCGTTCGCGTCGAGGCGCGGGGCCGCCGCCGCGGGGCGGTAAATGGCCGCCGTGCGGCAGGAATGCCCGGCGTACTTCGGGGCAGGCGAACCGTACCCCCACGGGAATCCGGCGTCGGTTCGGGGAGGACGCACCGCTCTCCCCACCGACCGGCACCCCCACCTGGCGGCCGTCGGCCTCTCTCCTGGCCGACGGCCGCCTGCCTTTCCGTCCAGGCCCGGGCGCGGCCTTGTGGGGTGGGCCACAGCGGCCCCGCCCGTCCGGGATTCCGGATGCGCGATAGCCTGACCGCTGGATCTCTCTTGACGCCAAGAGATCGATCATCGGAACCGATGATCGATCATCGCGGCGACAGGGCCGGGATTCCGTACCCCGGGGCAGGGACGCCCCACCGTCAGCTGTCATACGGAGAACGCCATGACCCGCACTCCCGTGAACGTCACCGTCACCGGCGCGGCCGGCCAGATCGGTTACGCCCTGCTCTTCCGCATCGCCTCCGGCCAGCTGCTCGGCGCGGACGTGCCGGTCAAGCTGCGTCTTCTGGAGATCACGCCGGCACTGAAGGCCGCCGAGGGCACCGCCATGGAGCTCGACGACTCGGCCTTCCCGCTCCTTCAGGGCATCGACATCACCGACGACCCGAACGTCGCCTTCGACGGCACGAACGTCGGTCTGCTCGTCGGCGCCCGCCCCCGCACCAAGGGCATGGAGCGCGGTGACCTCCTGGAGGCCAACGGCGGCATCTTCAAGCCCCAGGGCAGGGCCATCAACGACCACGCCGCGGACGACGTCAAGATCCTCGTCGTCGGCAACCCGGCCAACACCAACGCCCTCATCGCCCAGGCCGCCGCCCCGGACGTACCGGCCGAGCGGTTCACGGCGATGACCCGCCTGGACCACAACCGCGCGCTGACGCAGCTCGCGAAGAAGACGGGCTCCACGGTCGCGGACATCAAGCGCCTCACCATCTGGGGCAACCACTCCGCCACCCAGTACCCGGACATCTTCCACGCCACGGTCGCAGGCAAGAACGCCGCCGAGACCGTGAACGACGAGAAGTGGCTGGCCGAGGAGTTCATCCCGACCGTCGCCAAGCGTGGCGCGGCCATCATCGAGGCCCGCGGCGCCTCCTCCGCGGCCTCGGCCGCGAACGCCGCCATCGACCACGTCCACACCTGGGTCAACGGCACGGCGGACGGCGACTGGACCTCGATGGGCATCCCGTCCGACGGCTCGTACGGCGTCGCGGAGGGCATCATCTCCTCCTTCCCCGTCACCACGAAGAACGGCTCGTACGAGATCGTCCAGGGCCTCGACATCAACGAGTTCTCCCGCGCCCGCATCGACGCGTCGGTGCGGGAGCTGGCGGAGGAGCGCGAGGCGGTCCGCGCCCTCGGCCTCATCTGAGCCCCGTTCTCCCCATCCTGACCCTGATCCCCGGGCGGCTGTCCGGGGATCAGCGCGTTCCGTCCCCGACGGCGAGTGCGGCCAGGTCGAGGAACGCGCGCGTGGTCGCCGCCCGCAGTCTGCCGAGATCCCGGAACCCCGGGCTGCGCAGTGACCGGTCGAACGGCACCAGGACCACCTGGCCGGCGTCGATGCCCAGCCGCCGGACGAAGCCGGCCGACGGCGCCCGGCCCACGGAGCCCTCGATCTCGGTGACCACCACGATCGCCTCGTCCGCGAGCCGCCGGTGGCCGGCGGCCCGTACTCCGTCGAGCGTGCGCACCGCCGCGTCCAGGAACCAGTCGGCGGTGCCGCAGCACAGGATCAGCCGGTCCGTGAGCCGGAGAACGGCCTCGGCCGGCCTCCCCAGCCGCAACGGTGACCAGTCGGTGAGTACGAAGGAGTAGTACGGCGCGGTCCGGGCCAGTACGCGTGCGTACTCCTGGGCGTGAGCGGTGTTGGGGCTGCGGTGGCCCGTGCGGTGCGCGGCCACCTCAAGCCCCGAGGGCAGGTGAGTCGTCAGGGCGCGAATGTCCGCGTACGAAGCGCCCGGCGGCAGGGCCGCGACGGTTTGCACGGTCGCGGGGTTGCGGTCCGTCAGGAAGGCGTCGAGCGTTCCGTTGACCGCCGCCCCGTCGAGTGCGAGGACGGGTTCCCCGCGGACGGTGGCGAGCAGTGAGCCGAGGACCGCCGTCGTCGTGGCACGCCCGCTGTAGTGGTACGCGCCGAGGAGGGTGAGGCGCCGGCTCCGGCGCAGCGGCACGCGCAGCCGTGCCAGGCGGGCCTCGTCCTCCCGGCGGGCGGCGCCGAAGCGGGACAGCCGCAGCGGGCGGTCGACAGGGCCGAGCCGTTCCCCGGCGGGCGGCAGGTCGAGCGGTACCTGCTCGGAGGCCGTGTTCCCGGCCGAGGGCGGGGGTTCGGCGCCGTCCTGCGGCGCCCGGGTCAGGGCGATGTACTGCGCGAGGACGTCCGCGACCGTCCCCGCCGACGGCCGCCCGGCCGGGTCCGGGTCGAGGCAGCGCAGGACGAGCAGCCGCAGCCGGTCCCAGATGTCGCCCTGCCACTGGTGCATGTCCTCCGGCAGCCCCGGCGCCACCGGACCGGTGTCGGTGCTGATCAGATGGAGGAGTTCGCCCAGGGAGCGCACGTTGTCCTCGACGGTCGGGACAGGCCCCGAGCCGAGGTACTGCCCGTCGACCACGCAGTCCGACAGGTCGGCCAGCACCACCGTGCGGCGCAGCACGAACACGCTGTCGGCGTTGAAATTCCCGAGCACCAGCCCGCTGAGGTGGCAGATGTTGAGCGCGCTCGCCAGATGCCAGCCGACGAGCAGGCCGGCGAGCTTGTCGAAGGGGGCGGCACCCCTCTGGTAGGCCAGGCCGGCGATGTCCGAGAGGCGTGGCGGCTGTGCTTCGAGGGGGTCGGCGTCGGTGATCGGGGCCGTCGCGAGCCAGGGCGGCCTTTCGGTGAGCCCGGTGCCGCGCAGGACGGGCGCGTACCGTCCGGCGAGCCGGGTGAGGACCTCGGCCTCCACGTCGATCAGCCGGGCGTTGGCCGTGGGGAGGTCGGGCCGCGGCACCCGCAGCACCGCCGGGCCTCCCTGGTCGGGGCGCACGTCGACGGCCCGGTACAGGACGGTCCGCCGGCCTTTGCGCCGGCCCAGCAGCTCGTAGGGGCCCAGGCGCCGGGGGTCGTCGTCCGTCAGCGGCGCCCAGTCGTCCGTCCCCGCGGAGGGCGGCGGTGTCCGCTCGACGCGCTCCGTGCCGCCTGTCGTCTCGACGGAGACCCCGAAACGTGTCAGCAGGCGCCGCTCGACACTCGTGAACGGGCGGTGGGTGCCCGGCAGTTGGGCCAGTCCGTCCGGGTGGGCGAGCCAGGCGGGGAAGTCGGGGGAGTTGCCCGCGAGTTGTTCGATGCGCCGCCCGATGTTGCGGCCCGTCCTGAGCAGTTCGGACTGGGGGACCGCGTCGAGCAGCACCGACTTGGTCGCGTCGGGAAAGTCGAACACCAGGTGTTTGGCGGGCAGTGGCCCCGGCACCGGCGCAGGGTACGGCCGGACGAGGCCCCCGAGGAACACCTCGGCGAGGTGGGAGGTGTGCGCCGTCCACGGCACCGCCGACTGCACGAGCCGCATCACCGGTACCGACAGGGGCGACACGGCCGCCAGATGCGCCGCGAGGCGGTACGCCTCCGGGGTCGCCGCGTCCCGGAAGTGCTGGGCGCTGTGCAGGTCACGGGAGGAGGTGACGGCCGCGTACCGGCTGGGCAGGGCCAGGAGCGGCAGTTCCACGGTGGTGCCCGGGGAGGCGAGCAGATGGGACCAGTCCCGCAGGGCGGCGGGGGTGGGCTCCAGGACCGGCACCGGTATGCCGTCGAACGAGGCGAGGTCCGCGGGCAGCACCCGGTCGGTGATCTCCCAGGAGGTGTTGGCTCCGCCGATACGCCGGGTGGTGGCCTGCCAGCGCTCCGCGTGGATGCCGGACGACTCCCACATCTGCGGCGGCAAAGTGTGCAGCAGCGCCACGGGACCGCGGGCGGCCCACGCGGACAGCAGCTCGTGCAGCGCGCCGTGCCGCCACGCGGCGCCCATGCCGTCGCTGACGACCAGGACGAGGGTGCGGCCCGAGGGGTCGTTCACCGTGCTGGTGGGCAGCGGGGCGCTGTCCTGCTGGAACGGCCGGGCGCGCAGGTGTGGCGCGTGGGCGACGCGGGTGTCGAGGCCGTGCACGCGGGTGGTCGCGAAGGCGCCGAGGCGTTCCAGGAGAGTACGCAGTTCGGCGCCGAGCCGGTGCCAGAGCAGCATCGACAGGCCGTCGTCGACGAGCAGCACGAGATGCAGCCAGCGTTCCTGGACGGGCCGTTGCACCACGTCCGGCAGCCGGCTCTCGGCGAGCTGGGCGGCCGTGCGCTCCTCGTCGACCTCCAGGCGGTGCCGGCTGGCCCGGCGGCGGCGCAACGGGCGCAGCGCGCGGCCGAGTTCGAGTTCGTCGCCGAGCGCCTTGTCCTCGGGCACCCGCACGGGCAGCGCGGGCCGCGGCTCCTGGGCGGGCCGCAGCGGTCGCAGGCCGGGGGCCGGTGCCTGGCGGGCCGCCGCGTAGAGGGACGGCGCGGTGAGATCGGGCAGGTCCTGGTCGTCCGGTTCCGGTACGGGCGGCCGGCCGGACCCCGGTGCCTCGTCGGGGCCGGGGACGAGCGGCGGGGCCGGTGACGCAGCGGCGGCGCGCAGGCCCCGGTTCAGCGGCGCGGTCGCGGAGGCGGGCAGCCTGCGGGCGAGCCAGAGCACGTCGAGCACCTGGTCGGCGTCCAGGTCCTGGCCGTACACCCCCAGGACCCGTAACGCCTCGGTGAGCCGTTCAGCGCCGCGCGCCATGGTCACATCGCGCCGGTGAGCTGGTGCAGTACGGCGTCCAGGAGGCCTTCCGCGTCGAGGTCGACCCCGCTGGTGCGCAGGAAGACCGCGTTGAGCAGCTGGTCGGTGGCGAGTTCGCCCGGGGCGCGGCGGCGCAGGAACGCTTCGAGCAGGTCGTCGGCCTCCCGCAGCGCGTCCTCACCGAGGTGGGCGGCGACGATGGCGCGCAGCCGCTCCTCGTCGGGCACGTTCAGGCCGAGACGGACGCAGCGGCGCAGGAAGGCGGGCGGGAAGTCGCGTTCGCCGTTGCTGGTGATGACGACGACCGGGAACTCCGCGCACTGGACCAGTCCGTGGTGCACCCGGACGGCGCCGCGGTGGTCGGCGGTCTGCACCTCGACGTCGGCGAACTCCTCGGGCAGCCGACTGAGTTCCGGTATTTCGAAGACGCCCTCCTCGAACACGGTGAGCAGGTCGTTGGGGAGGTCGACGTCGCCCTTGTCCATCTCGTCGATGAGCAGGGCGCGCGGCACGACGGACGGCACCAGGGCCGTACCGAGCGGGCCGAGCCGGACGAACGTACCGATGGACGGCTCGCGTTCGCCGCGGTCCCGGCTGAGGGTCGTCTCGCGGAGCCTGCCGATCGCGTCGTACTGGTACAGGGCCTCGCGCACGGCGGAGCGGCTGTTGACGGGCCAGCGCAGCAGCTCGCCCAGGTTCAGCTCGTGTGCGACGGCCTTGGCGAGGGACGACTTGCCGGTGCCGGCCGGTCCGGTGACGAGCAGCGGGCGGCGCAGGTGGAGAGCGGCGTTGACCACGTCGGCGTGGAGCGGCTCGATCAGGTAGGGGAGTTCGGGGCGCACGGCCCGGTCGGGGGTGAAGCGGCGCCACGGCGGAGCCGACGGGAGGGTGACGGCCCGTGGTGTGCCGTCACCGCGGAAGAGGCGCCAGTCGGCCTCGGGAGCGGAAGTCATGCGCTCTCCTGTGGTTCGGTCAGGTGCAGTCGGGGCACCGTGCGGTCGGCGTCGGCCCAGGCCAGGACGGGACGGCCGGGGTAGTCCAGCGGGTGCAGCATGGTGTTGGCGCGGTAGGAGCGCACCCCGTCCGGCAGTTCACGGGTGGCGACCTCGGCCATCTGCTTCACGACGTGCGAGTCCGTGTCCCGTCCGCGGTCCCACACCACGACCGGCACGCCCACGGCCAGACACACCTGCACGACGGCGTCCCGGAGTCCCGCGGGCACGTCGACGGAGACACGCACCGCGTCGAGCTTCCGCATCAGTTCGGCGTAGATCTCGTTCGTGCTGAGAGACGCGTCGGAGAACACCAGCGTTGCTCCGGAGTCGAGACGGCTCCAGCGGCGGCGCCAGTCGGGCAGGAAACGCTCGTGCCGGCGCAGGAGTTCCGGGCAGTGCACGACCAGCGGGAACTCCACCCCCAGCACACCGGGGACGATCTCGTCGGGGCCACTGCCCTCCCACTCGTCGACGGGCAGGTTGAGGCTGGTGCGGTCCACGAGGACCTCCACGAGCGGCCGTTGCTCGTCGACGGCGGCGGGGTCGAGGGTCTCCAGGACCCGAAGGAGTTCGCGGGCCGCCTGCGAACCCGAGTACGCGGCCGACGTGTCGGTGGACACCTGCCGGAGGCCGGCCCCCTCGTCGCACCAGATCCGCAGCCGGTGCCGTCCCGGGTCCGCCCGGGTGACCTGTACCAGGACCCTGACGCGGGCGGACCGGGTGCGCATCACCCGCGCCCACTCCTGGGCGTCCGAACGCCGCTCGGCCAGTGCCGAGCGCGGAATGGCGAGTCGTACGGCGACCCCGTCGGACCAGATCCGCAGGCCCGCGCGCTGCGGTCCGGGGCACAGCACGCTCACGTACTCCATGACGCGCAGGAGCGCGGGGACCCTGGGTTCGCCGTCGTCGGAGCGGCCGTCGCCCGTCAGTGTCTCCAGATGGTCGATCAATGCGTCGAGCGTCTCGCCGCCGGGGAACGCCGCGGCCAGCGGCAGGGCCGCGCGGACCGCCTCGGCGAACCGGCCGAGCACGGCCTTGTCGATGCCGCGCAGGAGCTGGTGGAGGCGCGCGTACTCCCTCGGGGAGAGCAGCCGGGGCACCCGGTGGAGCCGTCCCGCGGTCAGTGCGTGGTCCGCCTCCTCCGGGTTGTTGCGGCGCAGGAGTTCGACGAGGGCCGCCAGGGCGCGCGGGTGGGTGAGGAGGAAGGCGGCGAACTCCTCCACCGTCGGCGGCAGGACCTCGCCGCCGTGCCCGACACCGCAGGCACGGGCGAGTCTGCGGGCGCAGTCGCCGCGCCCGACCGCCGACGGCAGCGCGCGCTCGATCGCCTCGGTGAGCAGGGTGAAGGCGGGGTCCTCCGGGTCGACGGGCCCGGGTTCCTCGGCGTCGAGGACACCCAGGGGCCGCAGCTCCGCCTCCACGTGCTGCCAGGGGATGGCCCAGCTGCGGCGGACCAGCTGCTGGGGGCTGTAGGGCAGCGGCTTTCCGGTGTCCGGATCGTGGGGCGGCATGAAGTGGGCGGTCATCAGGCCCACGACGGCCCTGCTCTGCCGGTGCCACAGGGGGCCACCGCTGTAGCCGGGGCCGACGGCCATGCCGGTGGCCGCGCCGTCGAGGTAGCCGACCGGCCCTTCGAGGGACTTGACCGTCAGTTCGGCGAAGGTGGCGCTGTGGCCGCTGCCGTGCCGGACGGTCACCCGCTGGTCGGCCGACATCGCGATACGGCGGGGCGGCGGGAACGTACTGCCGGGTGGTGCGTCGACCCGCAGCACGGCGAGATCACCGTGCCACTCGTCGTCCCCCTCGTGGACCGCTCCGCCCGCCTTGTGGCGCGGTGCGATCCAGTGCGCCACTCGCGCGGGGTAGCGTTCGGAGCCGCGCGGTCCCCTGAGGACGACGTCGAGTTCGTCGGGGCCCGGTGGCCGGCTATCGAACAGAGCCCTGCCCAAGGCGTCGTTGACGACGTGTGCGCAGGTCAGAACGGTGTCGCTGTCGAGTACGAGTCCGGCCCCGGCCGTTCTGCCGTCCCGCGCACGCGGTATGGACGCGGCGAACGGACCCTGGTCCTGGTCCTCGTCGGGCGCCGGCCCGAGGGCTCTGAACCAGCCCACGGATCACTCCGCGCCGGTTGTCGCACCGTCGTCGGCGCCCGCCGCGGGCTGCCAGCTGGCGGTGACGGTGAGGTGGGCCTGTCCGTTGCCGCCGACGATCCCGAGCCGGAGGTCCTGTCCGACCTGGACACCGAACGTCACGCTGATGTCGGACGGCGGCCGTGGCGCGGCCACGACGGCGTCGTGCACCTCCTGAAGGAGGGGGCCGAGCGGGCGCAGGGCCAGGCGCAGGGTCCCGATGGCCACGTCGGCGGCGGCCCGGCCGCCCCTGCTCACGGGTACGGCCCTGCCCATCCCTTCGGGCAGATCGTCGTCGGGGCCGGCCGCCCCCTGGTCCTGGGCGGCGGTGAACAGGAATCTGACGGGCGTACCGTCGTCGAGCTCCAGGTCTGCTGCGGTTGAGGTGGGCACAACGACATTGTGGCGCAGGGCAGGCCATGACATGGGCATGTGTGGACAACTCGGTTACGGGGGGAAAGGGCCGGCCGCCCCCTCGGAGAGCCGGTGCCCGGGAGAGCCTGTGCGGTGACCTTGGGCACTTCGGTGACAGAGTGGGCATGCATTCCGGACCCGGGGGCAGGTGGTCCCGACCCCCGGGAGTGACACACGCCTGCACAGGGCCACGGAACAGCCACGGAACAGCCACGGAACCGGAACGGAAGGCAGCACCGAACATGTCGGGACAGCAGTCGGGTCAGCGGTTGGGACAGCGGTCGGGCCACGAGGCGCAGCGGACGATTCACGTGGGCGGGCAGTGGCGTGCCGCCGCTTCGGGAGCCACCCGGGACGTCCTCGACCCGGCGGACGCCAAGCCGTTCGCGGTGGTCGCGGAAGGCGGCGTGCCGGACACGGACGCGGCTGTCGAGGCCGCCCGGCAGGCCTTCGACCACGGAGCGTGGCCGCGGACCCCCGTCACGGAGCGGGCCGCCCTCCTGCGCCGGGTCGCCGACCTCCTCGTCCGCGACCGCGAGCGGCTCGGACTGCTGGAGAGCCGGGACGCGGGCAAGACGCTGGAGGAGGGGCGGGTCGACATCGACTGCGTCGCCGACGCCTTCCGGTACTTCGCCGATCTCGTCGTCGGTGAGGGCGGCGGGCGGGTCGTCGACGCAGGATCGGACGACATCCACAGCGTCGTCGTGCACGAACCCCTCGGCGTCTGCGCGATGATCACGCCCTGGAACTACCCACTGCTGCAAGCCAGCTGGAAGATCGCGCCCGCCCTCGCCGCGGGGAACACCTTCGTCGTCAAGCCCAGCGAGATCACCCCGCTGACCACCGTCGCCCTCATCGACCTGCTCGTCGAGGCCGGGCTGCCCGCCGGAGTGGCCAACATCGTCACAGGACCCGGGCACAGTGTCGGCGCCCGCCTCGCCGAGCACCCGGACGTCGACCTCGTCTCCTTCACCGGCGGCCTCACCAGCGGCACGAAGGTCGCGCAGGCCGCCGCCGTCACCGTGAAGAAGGTCGCCCTCGAACTCGGCGGCAAGAACCCCAACGTCGTCTTCGCCGACGCCTGCGCCACCGAGGAGGGCTTCGACACCGCCGTCGACCAGGCGCTGAACGCCGCGTTCATCCACAGCGGCCAGGTCTGCTCGGCGGGCTCCCGGCTCATCGTCGAGGAGTCGGTCCGCGACCGCTTCGTCACCGAACTGGCGCGGCGGGCCGAGCGCATCCGGCTCGGCCGTGGCACCGAGGAGGGCGTCGAGTGCGGCCCGCTCGTCTCCGCCGAACAGCGCGAGAAGACCGAGGGCTACGTGGCCTCCGCCCTCGCGGAGGGCGCGGTGCTGCGGACCGGCGGCGCCCGCCCCGACCCCTCCGACGTACGCCCCGCCACCGGCTACTTCTACGAGCCGACCGTCCTCGACCAGTGCCACCGCGAGATGCGCGTCGTACGGGAAGAGGTGTTCGGGCCGGTCCTGACGGTGGAGACCTTCCGTACGGAGGACGAGGCCGTCGCGCTCGCCAACGACACGGAGTACGGGCTCGCGGGCGGCGTCTGGACCGCCGACGCGGGGCGCGCCCGGCGCGTGGCCGGACGCCTGCGGCACGGCACCGTCTGGATCAACGACTTCCACCCCTACCTTCCGCAGGCGGAGTGGGGCGGTTTCGGCAAGAGCGGGGTCGGCCGCGAGCTCGGCCCCGCGGGACTCGCCGAATACCGCGAGACGAAGCACGTGTACCAGAACCTCGCGCCGAAGCCGGTCAGGTGGTTCGCGGGCTGACGCTCTGAACGGGGCCCGCCAGGGCCCGCGTTCAGGGGCGCGGGGAACTGCGCGACAAGCCCCCACCGGCCGGCAGCCGACGCACCACCGTCACTTGTACTGCCCGGCCGTGTAGTGGCCGGGCGTGAGCCGACACGCCACCCCGAACCGGTTCCACGCGTTGATCACCGTGATCGCGGCGATCAACCGGGTCAGTTCGCCCTCGTCGAAGTGGCGCGCGGCGGTTTCGAACACCGCGTCCGGGACGAAGCCGTCCGTCAGCACCGTCACCGCCTCGGTCAGCGCGAGCGCCGCGAGCTCCTTCTCCGTGTAGAAGTGCCGCGACTCCTCCCAGGCGCTGAGCTGGATGATCCGCTCGACGCTCTCTCCCGCCGCGAGCGCGTCCTTCGTGTGCATGTCGAGACAGAACGCGCAGTGGTTGAGCTGCGAGGCGCGGATCTTCACCAGCTCAAGGAGCACCGGGTCGACTCCGTCCCGGGCCGCCGCGTCGAGCCGGACCATGGCCTTGTAGACCTCGGGGGCGTACTTGGTCCACTGGAGCCGGGGGGCTTCCTCGGCGGCGTACTGGGTGGTCGCGGGGGTTGTGGGGGTCGTCTGTGTCGTCTGCGCTGTGGTCATGTCCTCGACCCTACGAGCGAGGCAGCCCAGGAGTATGGTCCATTTCCATGGCTGGATCATGGGCCACTTTCGGGGTGGACCTGCACATCGACGTCGCGCGTACCGGCTCCGGCCTGCGCAGAGGCCTCACCGACGCGTTGCGGGAGGCGGTGCGCGGCGGGCGGCTCGCCCCGGGTACCCGGCTGCCGTCGTCCCGGTCCCTCGCCGGCGACCTCGGCGTCGCCCGCAACACGGTCGCCGACGCGTACGCCGACCTCGTCGCCGAGGGCTGGCTCACCGCCCGCCAGGGCTCGGGCACCCGGGTGGCGCGGCGGACGGTGCCGGTCCCGGCCTCCGCCGCGCGCCGGCCCCGCGCGCCCGAGGGACCCGCGTACGACTTCGTCCCCGGCACCCCGGACCTCGCCTCGTTCCCGCGCGCCGAGTGGCTCAAGGCGACCCGCCGGGCCCTCACGGCGGCACCGAACGACGCCTTCGGTTACGGGGACCCGCGCGGCCGTGTCGAACTGCGCACCGCCCTCGCGGGCTACCTCGCCCGCGCCCGTGGCGTACGCGCCGACCCCGAACACCTCCTCATCTGCTCCGGGTTCGTCCACGGGCTGATGCTGCTCGGGGAGGTACTGCGGCAGCGGGGCGCGCGGACGCTCGCCGTGGAGTCGTACGGGCTCGATGTGCACCGGCGGCTGATCGACCGGGCGGGACTGGAGTCGGTACCGCTGCCGTTCGACGAACTGGGCACGCGGACCGACGTGCTGACCGAGCGGGGCAAGGGCGGAGGCACGGGCAGCGACAAGGACGCAGGCGCGGGCGGGGCCGAGGCCGGTGCCGTGGGGGCGGTGCTGCTGACACCCGCGCACCAGTTCCCGATGGGCGTGCCGCTGCACCCGGACCGCCGGGCCGGTGTCGTCGACTGGGCGCGGCGCACGGGCGGGCTGATCCTGGAGGACGACTACGACGGGGAGTTCCGCTACGACCGGCAGCCCGTGGGCGCCCTCCAGGGCCTCGACCCGGACCGCGTGGTGTACTTCGGCACCGCCAGCAAGTCACTCGCCCCCGGCCTGCGCCTCGGCTGGCTGGTCCTGCCGCCGGACCTGGCAGCCGAGGTCGTGGCGGCGAAGGGCGGCGCGGACTGGTCGTGCGGGGTCCTGGACCAGCTGACACTGGCGGAGTTCATCACCTCGGGCGCGTACGACCGTCATGTGCGCGCCTCCCGCCTCCGGTACCGGCGCCGCCGCGACCAGCTCGTCTCGGCCCTGGCGGATCGCGCCCCGTCGGTCACGGCCACCGGCATCGCGGCCGGGTTCCACGCGGTGCTCCGGCTCCCGCCCGGCACCGAGCGGTCGGTGGTCCGGACGGCGGCCTGGCACGGCCTGGCCGACTACCGCCACCCCGCCGCCACGACTCCACCGGTGGACGCCCTGGTCGTCGGCTACGGGACCCCGTCGGACAGCGGCTGGCCGGCAGCACTGGAAACACTGTGCGCGGCACTCTCCTAAGGGCTGCCCCGTAACTCCCGACTCCCGGCGGGCGCACGACGACAGCTACGGCGCCTCGCGGCGTCGGTCGCAGTCGCTCGCATGGTGGACGGCGGCAGCTGTCCCCCGGACGTGCCCGGTAGGCTCGCTCCCGGGCCGTGACTGGCGCGCTGGGATGGGATCGACCATCGGGGAGCGGCCCGGGAACTGTGTGCCGTGCGCCTGGGCCGAACCGTGAACGCCGAACGCCACGTCCGGAGGCCGTCATGTCGGAGTCCCTCTCCACGCCCCTCTCCACCGAGTCCACCGCCTTCCGCAGCGCCCTCGAAGTGATCCGTGCCGTCGAACCCCGGGTCGCCGACGCCATCGGGCAGGAGGTCGCCGACCAGCGCGAGATGCTCAAGCTGATCGCCTCCGAGAACTACGCGTCCCCGGCCACCCTCCTCGCGATGGGCAACTGGTTCAGCGACAAGTACGCCGAAGGCACCGTCGGCCGCCGCTTCTACGCCGGCTGCCGCAACGTGGACACCGTCGAGGCCCTCGCCGCCGAGCACGCCCGCGAGCTCTTCGGCGCCGAGCACGCCTATGCCCAGCCGCACTCCGGCATCGACGCCAACCTCGTCGCCTTCTGGGCGGTCCTCGCCCAGCGCGTCGAGACCCCCGCCCTCCAGAAGGCCGGCGTCCGCAACGTCAACGACCTCTCCGAGGCCGACTGGGCCGAGCTGCGCCAGGCCTTCGGCAACCAGCGCATGCTGGGCATGTCCCTGGACGCCGGCGGCCACCTCACCCACGGCTTCCGCCCGAACATCTCCGGCAAGATGTTCGACCAGCGCTCCTACGGCACCGACCCCGCCACCGGCCTCATCGACTACGAGGCCCTGCGCGTGTCCGCCCGCGAGTTCAAGCCGATGATCATCGTCGCCGGCTACTCCGCCTACCCCCGGCTCGTGAACTTCCGGATCATGCGCGAGATCGCCGACGAGGTCGGCGCCACGCTCATGGTCGACATGGCGCACTTCGCAGGGCTGGTCGCGGGCAAGGTCCTCACCGGAGACTTCGACCCGGTCCCGCACGCCCAGATCGTCACCACGACCACCCACAAGTCGCTGCGCGGCCCGCGCGGCGGCATGGTCCTGTGCGACGAGTCGCTCGCCGAACAGGTCGACCGCGGCTGCCCCATGGTGCTCGGCGGCCCCCTTCCGCACGTCATGGCCGCCAAGGCGGTCGCACTCGCCGAGGCCCGCCGCCCCGAGTTCCGCGACTACGCCCAGGCCGTCGTCGACAACGCCCGCGCCCTCGCCGAGGGTCTGATGCGGCGCGGTGCCACGCTGGTCACCGGCGGCACGGACAACCACCTGAACCTCATCGACGTCGGCACCTCCTACGGCCTCACCGGCCGGCAGGCCGAGTCCGCGCTCCTCGACTCGGGCATCGTCACCAACCGCAACGCGATCCCCGCAGACCCCAACGGCGCCTGGTACACCTCGGGCATCCGGATCGGCACGCCCGCGCTGACCACCCGGGGCCTCGGTGCCACCGAGATGGACGAGATCGCCGGCCTGATCGACCGCGTCCTCGCCACCACGGAACCGGGCACCACCAAGAAGGGCGCCCCCTCCAAGGCCCAGCACGTCCTCGACCCGAAGATCGCGGACGAGATCGCCCACCGCGCGACCGACCTCCTGACCGGCTTCCCGCTGTACCCGGAGATCGACCTCGGCTGACCTCACGGTCGGGCGCCCGCACCGTTTTGTTACGCCGTCGGAGACAGACCGGGCCGCACCTGTTTCCGACCAGTTCCGGAGCGGGCCCCGACACCTGAGAGAATGGTGGGCATGGCTCTCGACCGTCCCCGCGTGCTCTCCGGAATCCAGCCCACCGCAGGCTCGTTCCACCTCGGCAACTACCTCGGCGCCGTCCGCCAGTGGGTGGCCCTCCAGGAGTCCCACGACGCGTTCTACATGGTGGTCGACCTGCACGCGATCACCCTCCCGCAGGACCCCGCGGACCTGCGCGCCAACACCCGGCTCGCCGCCGCCCAACTGCTGGCCGCAGGTCTCGACCCCGAGCGCTGCACGCTCTTCGTGCAGAGTCATGTCCCCGAGCACGCCCAGCTCGCGTGGGTCATGAACTGCCTCACCGGGTTCGGCGAGGCCTCCCGCATGACCCAGTTCAAGGACAAGTCCGCCAGGCAGGGCGCCGACCGCGCCTCGGTCGGCCTCTTCACGTATCCGATCCTCCAGGTCGCGGACATCCTGCTGTACCAGGCCAACGAGGTCCCGGTGGGCGAGGACCAGCGCCAGCACATCGAGCTGACCCGCGACCTCGCCGAGCGGTTCAACGGCCGTTTCGGGCAGACGTTCACCGTGCCGAAGCCGTACATCCTCAGGGAGACGGCGAAGATCTTCGATCTGCAGGACCCGACGATCAAGATGAGCAAGTCGGCGTCGACGCCGAAGGGCCTCATCAACCTCCTCGACGAGCCGAAGGCCACCGCCAAGAAGGTGAAGAGCGCGGTCACCGACACGGACACGGTGGTCAGGTTCGACGTCGAGAACAAGCCGGGCGTCAGCAACCTGCTGGGCATCTACTCCACGCTCACCGGCGTCGGAATCGGGGAACTGGAGCAGAAGTACGCCGGCAAGGGCTACGGTGCGCTGAAGACGGACCTGGCGGAGGTCATGGTCGACTTCGTGACGCCTTTCCGGGAGCGCACCCAGCAGTATCTGGACGACCCGGAGACGCTCGACTCCATCCTGGCCAAGGGGGCGGAGAAAGCTCGTGCGGTCGCCGCGGAGACGCTCGCCCAGGTGTACGGCAAGGTGGGTTTCCTGCCCGCCAAGCACTGATCGCCGAGCGCCGGCCGCCGCTACGAGAGCCCGTACGGCGGCCGGGACGAGACCAGGACAACACCGCCACGACATCCGCTGCGGGGCCGCACGGCCGTACAGTCGATAGCCGGGTCGGCAGCAGCACGACGGAACAGACACCGGCACAACGACAGGAGACGACGTGGGGACCGTAACGATCGGTGTGTCGATCGCGGTCCCGGAGCCACATGGCAGCCTGCTCCAGGAGCGGCGCATGGCCTTCGGTGACCCCGCGGCGTCCGGCATTCCCACGCACGTCACACTGCTGCCGCCGACCGTGGTCGACCGGGCGACACTGCCCGCGATCGAGACCCACCTCGTCGAGGTCGCGGCGGCCGGCCGGCCCTTCCCGATGCGGTTGAACGGGACGGGCACGTTCCGTCCGCTGTCCCCGGTCGTGTTCGTACAGGTGGCCGAGGGGGCCGAGGCCTGCACCTGGCTGCAGAAGCAGGTCCGGGACGCCTCCGGGCCCGTGGCGTGCGAACTGCAGTTCCCGTACCACCCGCATGTGACGGTGGCGCACGGCATCGACGACGAGGCGATGGACCGCGCCTTCGAGGAGCTGGCGGAGTACGAGGCGCACTGGCCGTGCACCGGCTTCGCGCTCTACGAGCAGGGACCCGACGGCGTGTGGCGCAGGCTGCGTGACTACGTCTTCGGGGGCGCGGTCGTGCCACCGCAGGCGGCCCATGTGGCACGGGGCCCGCTCCCGGCCTGCTGACCGGCCGGTTCGCCCGCTTGTCACAGGGGCAGGCGGCGGAACACCCCACGCGGCACATGCCGCAGCGCCGCCATCACCACCCGCAGTGTCCCCGGCACCCACACCGTCTCGGAGCGCCGGCGCAGTCCCGTCTCGATCGCCGTGGCCACCGCCTCGGGGGTCGTCGCGAGCGGGGCCTCGGCCAGCCCCTCCGTCATCTTCGAGCGGACGAAGCCGGGCCGTACGACCATCACGTGGACGCCCGTGCCGTACAGCGCGTCCCCCAGGCCCTGGGCGAACGCGTCGAGGCCCGCCTTGCTCGACCCGTAGATGAAGTTGGCGCGGCGGGCCCGCTCGCCCGCCACCGAGGAGAGCACCACCAGGGAGCCGTGGCCCTGCGTCTGGAGCGCCCGCGCGCAGACCAGGCCCGACGAGACGGCGCCCGTGTAGTTGGTCTGCGCGACCCGGACCGCGGCGCCGGGCTCGTTCTCGTCGCGCGACTGGTCACCGAGGACGCCGAACGCGAGCAGGACCATGTCGATGTCGCCCTCGGCGAAGACCTTGCCCAGAGCCGCCTCGTGGCCGTCGGGGTCGAGCGCGTCGAAGCCGACGGTACGGACGTCCGCGCCGAGCTCGCGCAGCCCGGAGGCGGCCGACTCCAGAGCGGGCGAGGGGCGGCCCGCGAGCCACACCGTGCGGGTACGGCGGGTGATCAGCCGGCGGGCGGTGGCGAGCGCGATCTCCGACGTGCCACCGAGGACGAGCAGGGACTGGGGAATGCCGAAGGCGTCCTTCATGCGACCGAACTCCTCATGGGTTGATGCGGGGGAAACGGGGGATGCAGGGGGGAAACGAGGGATGCGGGAGTCAGAGCCCGAGGCGCCGGGACAGGTCGGAGGTGAAGACGGACCGCGGGTCCAGCTCCGCCCGCAGCGCCCGGAACTCGCCGAGCCGCGGATACATCGACGCGAGCAGTTCGGGCCGCAGCCGGGAGTCCTTGGCGAGGTAGACACGGCCTTCGGCCGCGGCCACCTCCTCGTCCAGCTCGTCGAGGAAGCCGCCGAGCCCCGGCAGGTTCGCGGGGATGTCCAGGGCGAGGGTCCAGCCGGGCATCGGGAAGGACAGCCAGCCCGGGTCGCCCTCGCCGAACCGCTTCAGCACGGCGAGGAAGGAAGGGCAGCGCCGCTGCGAGATGCGGTGCACGATCCGTCCGAGGGCCTCCTCCCGGCCGTGTCCGACGACGAACTGGTACTGCACGAAACCGCCGCGCCCGTAGACCCGGTTCCAGTGCGGCACGCCGTCGAGCGGATGGAAGAAGGTGGACATCCGCTGCAGTTCACCGGTACGCGCGCGGGGCGCCTTCCGGTACCAGAGTTCGTTGAAGAGCCCGACCGTCGTACGGCCGAGCAGGCCCTCGGGGACGAAGGAGGGCGCGGCGGGAAGGCGCCCGGGCCGGAACTCCAGCGGAGCCCTTCGCGCGCGCGTGCCCTCGGCCAGCGCCTCCAGCGGGGCATGGTCGCCCCGGGTCAGCACCGAGCGCCCCATGGACGTACCGCGGGCCAGCAGGTCGATCCAGGCGACCGAGTAGCGGTAACGGTGGTCGGTGGCCGTGAGGCGGGCCATCAAGTCGTCCAGGTCCGTGGCGCGTTCCGTGTCGACGGACATCAACGACGTCTCGACGGGCTCCAGTCGGACGGTGGCCGTCAGGATGACGCCGGTCAGGCCCATCCCGCCCGCGGTGGCGTCGAAGAGGGGCGTGCCGGGGCGCACCGTACGGATCTCGCCGTCCGCGGTCAGCAGCTCGAAGGACAGGACGTGCCGGGCGAACGAGCCGGACACGTGGTGGTTCTTGCCGTGGATGTCCGCGCCGATCGCCCCGCCGACCGTCACATAGCGGGTCCCGGGCGTGACCGGCACGAACCAGCCCAGCGGCAGCAGGACTTCCATGAGGCGGTGCAGCGAGACACCGGCGCCGCACAGCACGGTCCCGCCGTCCGCGTCGATCGCGTGGACGCGGTCGAGGCCCGTCATGTCGAACACGGCCCCGCCCGCGTTCTGCGCCGCGTCCCCGTACGCCCGTCCCAGACCCCGCGCGATACCCCCGCGGGCCCCGCACTCCCGGACGGCCGCCACGGCCTCCTCGTACGTACGGGGGCGCACCAGGCGGGCGGCGGTGGGAGCGGTGCGGCCCCATCCCGTGACGGAAACCGTGTCAGCAACCGTGTCAGCAACCTTGTCAGTAACTGCGTCAGCAGACATGCCAGTGGACATGCCAGCGACCGTATCGACCGACAGCGGCCGTTAGGCGTTGTTAGTCCTCTAACATCCCTTTCCTCCCCGAAATGGGTGATTAATGGGATGTCGCTCAATATTGCCGGAGTTCCAGCGGTGCCGGCGTGAACAGTGAGTTTCCATGGACCACCACGACGAGCGCCCTGACCTGGACCACCGGATCCTCTCGGCCCTCCACGCCCGCGGCGCCACCCCGAGGGTCGCCGCCGCCGCGCGGACCCTGTCCCTGGCCGGCGAGCACGGCGCGCTGTGGCTCGCGGCGGGCCTCGCGGGAGCCGCCGTCGACCGGGAACGGCGCGGCGCCTGGCTGCGCGGCACGGCCCTGACCGCGGGCGCGCACCTCACCAGCATGGGCGTCAAACGGCTCGTACGCCGTCCGCGGCCCGGCCACATCGAGCCGCTGGTCCGCACCGCGGGCCGGCACTCCTTCCCCAGCTCGCACGCCACCTCGGCCGCGGCGGCGGCCGTGGCCTTCGGGGCGCTCGGCGCGCGCGTGGTGCCCGCGCTGGCCGCCGCGATGTGCCTGTCGCGGCTGGTCGTCGGCGTCCACTACCCCTCGGACGTGGCGGCGGGCGCCGCCCTCGGCGCGGTGACCGCCCGGCTCGGTGCCCGCTGGATGACAGGAGACCGCGACCATGGCTGACACGGCCCTCCTGGAGAAGACCCGGAAAGAACAGAGAGAACAGCGGAAGCAGGCCGCTCCGCGGGAAAGTGGCCTCCTGAGAGGGCTGATCAGGACCGCCCGTCCGAAACAGTGGGTCAAGAACGTCCTCGTCATCGCCGCCCCGGCCGCGGCGGGCGAGCTCTTCTCACGGCACGCCCTCACCCAGGTCGCACTCGTCTTCGTCCTTTTCACGGCCTGCGCCGCGAGCGTCTACCTGGTCAACGACGCCCGGGACGCCGACGCCGACCGCGCCCACCCCGTCAAGCGCCACCGGCCGGTCGCCGCGGGGCAGGTGCCCGTACCGGTCGCCTACTGCGTCGGCGTCGTCCTCGCCGTCGTCGCCCCGACCGTGGCCGCCTTCCTGTGCTCGCCGTTCACCTCGGCGCTGCTCACCGCCTACCTGGGCCTGCAGTTCGCGTACTGCCTGAGCCTCAAGCACGTCCTGGTCGCCGACCTCGCCGTGGTGACCACCGGGTTCCTGATGCGGGCCATGATCGGCGGAGTCGCGCTCGGCATCCCGCTGTCACGCTGGTTCCTGATCACGACGGGCTTCGGCGCGCTGTTCATGGTGTCCGCCAAGCGCTACTCCGAGGCCGTCCAGATGGCCGGAAAAGCGGGCGCCACGCGCGCGTTGCTCACCGAGTACACCACCGGCTACCTGCGCTTCGTCTGGCAGCTCGCCGCCTCGGTCGCCGTCCTCGGCTACTGCCTGTGGGCCCTGGAGGAGGGCGGGGTGCCGCACACCAGCGTGCTGCCCTGGCGGCAGCTGTCGATGGTCGCCTTCATCCTCGCCGTCCTGCGGTACGCGGTCTTCGCCGACCGGGGCACCGCCGGCGAACCGGAGGACGTGGTCCTGCGCGACCGCGCGCTCGCCCTGATCGGCGTGGCCTGGGTCGCGATGTACGGCCTGGCGGTAGCCAACTGGTGAGCCGGGCGCGGACAGTGGACGCGGGGGGCGTGAGCCGGCCGCGGCTCCGAGAGCTGCTCGGCTTCGCCATCGCCGGGCTCCTCGCGTACGCCGCGGACCTCGCTCTCTTCCTCTGGCTGCGCGGCCCGGCCGGTGCGGACCCGTTGACCGCCAAGGCCGTGTCGTTCGTGGCGGGCTGCTCGGTCGCGTACGCGGGCAACGCGCTCGGCACCTACCGGCACGCGACAAGGAATCTGCGCCAGTACGGGATCTTCTTCGCCGTGAACGTCGCCGGCGCACTGGTCCAGCTGCTGTGCATCCTCGTCAGCCACTACGGCCTCGGGTTCACCACCCCGCGCGCGGACACCGTCTCCGGCGCGGGCATCGGCATGGTGCTCGCCACGATCCTGCGTTTCTGGGGTACCCGGACACTGGTTTTCCGAAGTGTCCGAGGCATCCGAGGTGAGAGTTCCGAAGCGGGGGCATAGTCGGATCATGGACTGGCTGAAAAAGCTCCCCGTCGTGGGCCCGCCGATCACCCGGCTGACGGCCACCCACGCCTGGCGGTCGTACGAGCGACTCGACCGGGTGAAGTGGGCACGGCTCGCCGCGGCGATGACCTTCATCAGCTTTGTCGCGCTCTTCCCGCTGATCACCGTGGCCGCCACGATCGCCGCCGCGACCCTCGACAAGGACAGGCAGCACACGCTCGAAAACAAGATCGCCGAGCAGGTGCCGGGCATCTCCGACCAGCTCGACATCGGCGCCCTCGTCGACAACGCCGGCACGGTCGGACTCATCGCGGGCGCGCTGCTGCTGTTCACCGGCATCGGCTGGGTCGGCTCGATGCGCGAATGCCTGCGTGCGGTCTGGGAGCTGCCGGACGAGGAGGAGAACCCGTTCCTGAGCAAGCTCAAGGACGCGGGCGTACTCGTCGGCCTCGGCGGCGCCGTGCTCGTCACCATCGCCGCCTCCACCCTCGCGTCGACCACGGTGGGCTGGACGACCCGGCACCTCGGCATCGACGAGGGCGGCTGGGGCGGGGTGCTGCTGCGGACGGCCGCCTTCGCCGTGGCCGTCCTCGCCGACTTCCTGCTGCTCCTGTACCTCCTGACGCTGCTCCCCGGCGTCCAGCCGGAGCGGCGCCGCCTCGTGGTCGCCGCGCTGATCGGCGCCGCCGGGTTCGAGCTGCTGAAGCTGCTGCTCAGCGGCTATATGCAGGGGGTCGCGTCGAAGAACATGTACGGGGCGTTCGGCGTGCCCGTCGCACTGCTGCTGTGGATCGACTTCACGTCCAGGCTGCTGCTCTTCTGCGCCGCCTGGACGGCGACGGGGCACGAGGAGACAGCCGATCGGCCGGCCGAGGAAGCGGATGAACCGGCGGCCGAGGCGATCGTCGTGGGGCCGGCCGAGCGGACGGCGGACGACCCCGCGGACCTCAGCGGCGGCGGCGCATCAACTCCGGCAGCGGCCAGCGGCGGTTGATCAGGAAGACACCGGCGGCGAGCAGGACGAGGACGCCGCCGGTGATCCCCAGCGCGATACCGACACCGCTCGAACCGTCCGTCGACGCCGAGGCCGCCACCGGCTTCGACGAGCCCCTGTCGTCGCCCGAACCGCCCGCCTCACCCGAGGCGTCGGCGCCCGGCTGAGCGCTCGTCTTCGCGCTCTTCGGCGGCACCAGCTCGCCCACCGGGGAGACCTTGCCCGACGCCTGGAAGCCCCAGTCGAGGAGCTTGGCGGTCTCCTTGTAGACCTCGTTGTGCTCTGTCTTCTGCGGGTTCATCACCGTGACGAGCAGCACCTTGCCGTCACGCTCGGCGACCCCCGTGAAGGTCGCCCCCGCGTTCGTGGTGTTGCCGTTCTTCACACCCGCGATGCCCTTGTACGCGTCGAGACCGGCGTCGCCGGCCAGCAGCCGGTTGGTGTTCTGGATCTCGAAGGACTTGCGGGTCGTCTTGCCCTTCTTGTTCTTCTTGGTCTCGCCGGGGAAGTCCGCGCGGACCGTCGAGCAGTACTCCCGGAAGTCCTCGTTCTGCAGGCCGGAACGGGCGAACAGGGTCAGGTCGTACGCCGACGACACCTGCTTCTTCTCGTCGTAACCGTCCGGGCTGACCACGTTCGTGTCCAGCGCCTGGAGCTCCTCGGCGCGCGCGTTCATGTCCTTGACGGTCCGGTCGACGCCGCCGTTCATCGCGGACAGGACGTGGACGGCGTCGTTGCCGGACTTGAGGAAGACGCCGAGCCACAGATCGTGGACCGAGTACGTCTCCTCCTCCTTGATGCCCACCATGCTGGAGCCCACGCCGATGCCGGCCAGGTCGGACAGCTGGACCTTGTGCTTCTGCGTCTTGGGGAACTTGGGCAGCAGGGTGTCCGCGAACAGCATCTTCAGGGTGCTCGCCGGGGGCAGCCGCCAGTGCGCGTTGTGCGAGGCCAGGACATCGCCGGACTCGGCGTCCGCGACGATCCAGGAGCGGGCGCTCAGATCCTTCGGGAGGACCGGCGCGCCGGCGCCGAGATTCGCCTGCGCCCCGGACTTGCCGAGCTGGGCACCGCCCACGGTCGACATGCCCGCCGGCGGTGTGGCCGACGAAGAAGAAGTCGAGGTCGACGTCGGAGTCGGTGTCGGCTTGGCGTCCGCCGCGGCGGCGGACGCGGTGGCGGTCACCGACAGCGCGAGCGAGAACGACAACAGCGTGGCGGAGGTGACCAGCAAGGAGGACTTGGCGGTCTTTTTCATGGCGGGCACGGTCGAGAACGTACAGGGCGCCGCCAGGGAAGTCGCGGGCGCCTCCTCACCAGGACCCTTTCCGGCAGGTCCTTTTCCGCCACCGTTCCGCGCGCCGTCGTCGTTCCCACCCCGGGCGCCGGTCCCGTTCGAAGGCGGCGATACTGAACCCATGAAGCTCAGCCGCCCCCTCTCCTGGTTCCTGCTCGCCTTCGGAGTGTGGAGCTGGGTCATCTGGATCACTTTCATCAAGAATTTGTGGAAGGACGGCAGCGGGCTCGCCTTCGACGACGCGGGGGACCCGACCGGGTACTTCTGGGTGCACCTGACGCTCGCCGTTGTCTCCTTTGTCTTGGGGACGGTTGTCGGAGGCATCGGGTTGCGCGGTGTCCGGGCCTTGCGCCGGACGCCGTCGCCGTCGCCGTAACAGCACAACGCCGTAAGGCCACAAGGCCGTAGCGGCACAACGCCACAACGTCATAACGTCATAACGTCATAACGTCATAACGGGAGAGTCTCCGCGTGGTCATCGTGTCCTTGGTTGTCGTGCTGGTCCTGGCAGTGTTCGGAGCCCTGCACTGGTACCTGTGGCGTCGGCTGGTGCGCGACACGACGGCTCGGTCCGGGGTCTCCAGGCGGGTCGGCACGGTCGCGTTCGTGGCCGCGCCGCTGCTCATGTTCGCGGCGATCGCGGCCGAGCAGACGGGCGCGCCGTTCCTGTTGCAGCAGGTGCTGGCCTGGCCCGGCTTCCTGTGGATGGCGCTGACGATCTACCTCCTCCTCGCGCTGCTGGTCGGCGAGGCCGTACGACCGCTGCTGCGCAGGGCCCTGGACCGGCGTCCGGCGCCCGCGGCCGAGCCGGCGGACGTACGGGAGGCCGCGTCCGTACCCGCGGGAGCGCCCGCCCGGGACGCCGAGCAGCCCAACGAGACCTCCACCTCCACCTCCACC
>NZ_LIPP01000119.1:0-64836 GCF_001418335.1 Streptomyces aurantiacus
GGTGTGAGCAGGGTGGGGCGTAGTCGAGGCGGGGGAAGTGGCGGGTCCACTGGGCTCGGGTGATGGTGCCGTGGACGCGGTCGCAGGCGTCGGCGAGTACCCGGTCCAGGTCGGTGTACCAGACCTGGACGCTGCGGTGGGCCGTCACGGTGAGGATCGTGCCGTCCGCCGCGAGGTAGCGGACCTCCTTGACCGACCCGCCGGGGTTGGTGAGGGCGGCCAGCGCGGTGGGGCGGGTGCGGTCGGTCACGTCCCAGGCGTTCACCGTGCCGTCCACGCCGACGGTCACCGCCGTACGGCCGTGCGGAGCGAAGGCCACACCGGCGACGACGTCGGCGTGCCGCGCCAGTTCGCCCAGTTCACGGTGGCGGGGAAGGTCGCTGATGTCCCACAGTTTCGCCGTGCGGTCGTCGCTCCCGCTCAGCAGGGTGCGGCCGTCCGGACTGTAGGCGAGGGCGTCGACGAAGTGCTTGTGTCCCTTGAGGACGGCGATGGTGGCGTGGGGCGGACGGGTCGCGTCCCAGATGCGTACGGTGCCGTCGTCGGAGCCCGAGGCCAAGGTGGTTCCGTCGGCGCTGAAGGCCACGGGTTTGACGTTGCCCCGGTGCCCGGTCAACGTGTCGAGGGCGCGCGGGTGTGCCGGGTCCGTCAGGTCCCACAGGCGGACCGTGTCGTCGTAGCTGCTGGTGGCGGCCATCCGGCCGTCCCCACGCACGGCGACGGCGTAGACGGCGTCCGAGTGCCGCGTGGGCCGCTTCGACAGCAGCCTCGGCCGCATGGGGTCGGACACGTCCCACAGCCGGAGCGTGTGGTCGTGGCCGGCTCCGATCAGGGTGTCGCCGTGCGGGGTGAACTCGATGAAGTTCAGGCCGGCTCCGTCGCCGTCGATGGTGCCGAGCCGGCGGGGCCGGCGTGGATCGGTCATGTCCCACAGGACGGTGTGCGGGCCGTCGGCCATGGCCAGCATGCGGCCGTCGGTGGTCACGGCCGGCTGGTACCCGGCCGGTGTGCGCCCGATCGGTCTGGGGCCGGCCGCCGCGACGGACAGGGTGCTGAGCAGGGCGTCCCGCGTGCGTTGCTGCGGGGCCTTGCGGTAGGCGGCCAGCGCGATCTGGGCGGCCAGTGACGGATTGTGCGGGCTCAGGCGTACGGAAGCGTCGGCGGCCCGCAGGACCACGGCCTCGTTGCGCTGCCGGGTGACGGTGTCCTGAGCCCGTACGGCGAAGCCGA
Source organism: Streptomyces aurantiacus (assembly GCF_001418335.1). GTDB lineage: Bacteria > Actinomycetota > Actinomycetes > Streptomycetales > Streptomycetaceae > Streptomyces > Streptomyces aurantiacus. The sequence continues at coordinate 1,231 of NZ_LIPP01000119.1, forward strand.
CGGCGGCCACCGCACACACGAGGAGTACGACCAGGGCCGCGACCAGCCTGCCCAGCCGGCGCAGGCGGCGGCGGTCGAGCCGTTGCGCCTCCTGCGCCGCCGCCTCGCAGGCTTCGAGGAAGACACGTTCCCGGGCGGTCAGCGCCTGCGGCGGAAGGTCTTTCGCGGCGGCGAGGCGCACACCGCGGTACAGGGTGTCGGGGTCGCGGTCCAGGGACTCCCAGAGGGTGGTGGCCTCGGTGAGCGCGCGGTGCAGGCGTTCCTGGCCCCGGTCCTCCTCCAGCCAGCCGCCGAGCCGGGGCCAGCAGCGGATCAGCGCCTCGTGGGCGATCTCCACATGGTCGCCGTCGGCGGTCAGCAGCCTGGCCCGGGTGGCCTGTTCGAGGACGAACTCGGTATCGGGACCGCTGTCGAGTTCCTGCCGTGGTACCCGGCGTTTGGTGTCCTCGGTGCCCTCGCCCAGCGCGACGAGCCGCAGGAACAGCCGTCGCGCGGCCTTCCGCCGACTGTCGCTCAGGGCCTGGTGGAACACCTCGGCGGTCTGGGTGAGCGCCCCCTCGAAGCCGCCGGCCGCCCGGTATCCGGCCAGCGTGAGGGCGTTGCCCCGCCGCCGGCGCCAGGTCTCAAGGAGGGCGTGCGACAGCAGGGGCAGCGCCCCCGGCCGACCGTGGGCGTCGGCCAGGAGGGTCGTCAGCAGGGCGCCCTCGACGGTGAGCCGGGAGCGGGCCGCCGGCCGGACGATCGCCGCTCGCAGTTCCTCGGCGGTCATCGGGCCGACGGGGCGGTGGGCATGCGGCAGCACGTCGACGAGGCCGGGCAGGCGCGTGCAGTGCGTGTAGAAGTCGGACCGTACGGCGATGGCGACCCGCGTGCGGCTGTCGGGGGCCTGCGCCGCGTGCAGGAGCGCGGCGACGAACCGCTCCCGTTCCCGCGCGTCGCGGCAGACGGTGAACACCTCCTCGAACTGGTCCACGACGACGAGCAACTCGTCCGCGGCGGAGTCCGTCTCCTGCCGCCCGGCGAGGATCTTCCGCACCGTCCGGTGGAAGGTGTGCGGCTCGGCCGTGAGCGCGGCGTGCACCGGGCCGGGATCCACACCGGCGCGCGCCGCCAATCGCAGGGCGCATTCCTCCAGCGGATGCGAGCCGGGTGTGAAGACCAGCGAGGGAACACCGGAAAAGGCGGGAATGACACCTGCGCGCAGCACCGACGATTTACCGGAACCCGATGCCCCGAACAAGACGAGAAGCCGCTTTTCCTTCAAATGTTCGACGAACGTTTCGGTGACTTTCTCACGTCCGAAGAAAACGTCGGAATCGGCCTCCCCGAACGCGGCCAGACCGACATAGGGAGGCTTGACGTTCTTCCTCGTACGGCTCTCCGCGCCGCCCTCGGCCGGCATACCCGCGGACGCACTCGCGGACGCACCCGCGGACCTGTCTGCGGGCATGCCCGCAGACAGGTCCGCGCCGGTATACGCGTCAGCCGTCCGTCGCCAGATCAGCGTCCATTCCCGCTCGTCACCGCCGCAGGCGCGGACGTAGGCGAGAGTGACGGCCAGGCTGGGCAGTTGACGTCCCGCCGCGGCCGAGGACAGCGTCGCGATCCCGTAGTGCGCGTTCCGCGCGAGGTCTCGGTAGGTAGGGCGGCCGGCCCGTTCTCGCAGTTTCCGCAAACCCGCCGCGAATTCGGCCAGCGGACCGCCGTCCGGGTCCAGCGGACGTTCTCCCCGTGGCATGCGTGCGCCCTTCCCCCGGTCACATGTGCCAGTCGCGTATCCACGTCGCGTATCCCGGTCGCGCCTCCGGCCCCACGGATTGTTCGGCATCCGTTTGTTCACCATCGGCCGACCTGACTTGAACAACAGATTAGCGGCTACAAACGGTGCATCGGGCCCCGTACCGAGGACCCGACAGCGAACGGAAAGAGGAATCCCATGAAGAAGCGAATGCTGGCCGCGTACCTCCTGATCAGTGGGCTCGCACTGACCGCCGGGCCGCTCGCACAGGCCGGGCAGGCCGCGGAGCCGGCTGCCGCGTCCCCTGTCGTGCGGGCCGTGCAGCAGGACATCGTCTGCACCGTCAACGACGACGGGGTCAACTTCCGGGGTGGCCCCGGCACCCAGTACCCGGTCCTCGGCCAGGTGAACAGGGGACAGGAGCTCATCTACCGCAACGAAGAAGGTGAATGGATCATGGGAGACCTGGTGGGCGGGCGCACCGGCGTCTGGATCCACCGGGCCTACCTCGCCTGCAACTGACGGGGGCCGGTCCATAGCCCGGTCCATAGTCCGGTCCACAGGCCGGTCCACACCGCGGGGTGCCGTCGCAACGGGGGGACGGCACCCCAAGCCGGTTCCGGACGCCGCAAGTTCACCGGGACCACGGCGACCGCCCCTGACCGGCGACTGCCCCCTGACCGGCAACCGCTTCACGAGTTCTGCTGCGACACGCGCCTGTCGTGCTCGTGAACGTGGTGGTCGGCGACGGGGGAGCGCAGGCCGGCGAAGAGGTCGTCCTCCGCGGGGGGCGTGGGTACGAGGGTGCGAGCCAGTTCGTAGTCCTCGGTGGGCCATGCCTGGCGCTGGACGTCGTTGGGGACGCTGAACCAGAAGCCCTCGGGGTCGATCTGGGTGGCGTGTGCCTTCAGCGCCGCGTCCCGGACATCGAACCAGTCCGCGCAGGCGACTCGGGTGGTGAACTCGGGGCGGTCCGGCTGTTCGGCTCCCTCGGACCAGATGGAGACGGGCGGACGACCGGCGACGCGCGTCGCGTACCGCAGGGCGGAGGCCCTGGCCCGGGACAGCGTCCGGCTGTAGTACAGCTTCAGCGGCTGCCAGGGCGGCCCTGCGGCCGGATACCGGTCGGGGTCGGCGGCCGTCTCGAACGCGTGGACCGAGACGCGGTGGGACATGAGGTGGTCAGGATGCGGGTAGCCGCCGGTCTCGTCATAGGTCGTCACCACGTGCGGACGGAACGCACGCATCAATGCCACCAGCGGACCGGCCGCTTCCGGCACCGGCAGGGCGGCGAAACAGCCCGGGGGCAGAGGGCCGGAATCGGGCATGCCGGAGTCGACGAAGCCCAGCCAGGCGTGCTCCACCCCCAAGATCTTCTGGGCGGCGGCCATCTCCCGGCGCCGCTCGGCGCCCAGGTCGGCGAGGAGCCGGTCGGCGTCTGCCAGGTGCGGGTTGAGGATGTCTCCTCGCTCACCACCGGTGCAGGTCACCACCAACACTTCGACACCTTCGGTGACATACCGTGCCAACGTCGCCGCGCCCTTGCTCGACTCGTCGTCGGGGTGCGCGTGCACAGCCATGAGACGTAACGTATTCGGCATGTTCTCTCCCTGGAAAAGTGCATCCTTGATCGAGTGATGGGCGCCGCTTCGACGCGCGCGCCTGAATTCAAAGAAATGGGCCGCATGGCGAATTGATTCGCACGGCTCTCGACCGGCTCTCGGCACCTGAACGGAGAACTCTCCAGCTTCCGGGCAGGACGCTGCACTCTTTGATCACAACGGTGGGGGGCCGAGTGTGAACAGTGCGGCAGAGGGCCGTGACCAGCGGCAATCCACCCTCTGAGTGCGGCTGAGGGTAAAACGCGCATCCTCCCTGTATCCGCAGCCGTGAATTCACTGCAATTCGACGGGTTCGGCAATGCGCTGACCCGTCACAGTGATCACAACGCACGCAAGGGTCGAATGGTTCACTCACACGGGAGTCGGCATATCGGAATGCCCGCCGTATCGGTGCGGTACCGGTGCGAGCTGCGCAGGCGGCGAATCCTGGCGGTCATCTCCCGCGGAGGCGCCCCTGGTTCAGCGGGTCCGGAACCCCGGGCGGCGGGTGCCGAACCGCTCTGCCTGCTGGTCCGACGGCAGGTTTCCGAGTGAGACGAGGTGCGGCGCGTGCGACAGGGCCGCCGCGCGGGTCGCCTCCTGGGCGGACCACACGGCCCGTACCGTGCCCTGGACCGCCGTGGTCGGGTAGGACGCGATCACGGTCGCGCAGCTCAGGGCAGCCGGTACGGCCTCGCCGGGGGCCGTGATCTCGGAGACCAGGCCCACCTCGTACGCGCGTCGAGCCGAGACGCGTTCGGCCGTGCCCATCAGGGCCATGCGGGCCACCTCCCCGATCGGCATCCGCTGGGCCAGGTAGATGGACTCGTACGCGTTGACCATGCCGTATGTCGTGTGCGGGTCGAAGAACGTGGCCGTCTCGTCCGCGATCACGAAGTCCGCCTCGCCGATCAGGTAGAACGCCCCGCCGCACGCCATGCCGTTGACCGCCGCGATCACCGGTTTCCACAGGCCGGCCGCCTTCGGGCCGATCGCGACCAGCGGATCGTCCAGCATGTACGGCGACCCCGGCTGCGGCACCTCGGCGGCGCGGTCGAGGCCCGTGGAGAAGGCCCGTTCGCCCGCACCGGTCAGGACGATCGCCCGTACGAAGTCGTCGTACCTGAACTCCTGCCAGGCGGCGGTCAGTTCGGTGGCCGTGGCGAGGTCGATCGCGTTGAGGCGTTCGGGCCGGTCGAGGGTGACGACGGCGACACCCGTGTCCTTGTCGGCGGTGACGCGCAGGGTCATGGCCGCTCCAGTACCCAGCGGGGCAGCCTGGTGACCACCTCGGCCCCGTCTCCGAGCCCGTCGCCCCCTTCGTGCCCGGCCTCCGTGAACACCACCTGCACCTTCGCGCCGATCCTGATCCGTTCCCGGGCGACCGAGTTGAGCGGTGCGTCCGGGGCGGTGACGAGGTTGCCCACCAGGCGGATGCGCGGTGCCTCCGCCAGCTCTACGACGATCACGTTGTACGGGGCCTGCGCCGCGTAGTCGGGCAGGAGAGGCGGATGCGGGATCACGTACGACCAGATACGGCCCTTGCCGTTCATCCTGCGCCACTCGCTGTCGAAGGAGTGGCAGTGCGGGCAGCAGGGGCGGGGCGGGAAACGCAGTTCGCCGCAGGCGGGCTCGGCGCACGCCTGGACGCGCAGCTCGCTTTGCGCCGCGTACTCCCAGAAGGGTGCGCCGTCGTCGTCCACGACAGGTGTGAGCATGAGGGGCTCCGTGATCGGGTTCGGGTTCGGTCAGTTCCTCAGGAGCAGCGCCGAGGTCGGGACGCCCTCGCCCGCCGTGACCAGGCAGGTGGCCGCGCCCGGAACCTGCGCGGTACTGGTGCCCCGGAGCTGCCGCACGCCCTCGTTGATGAGGTTGAAGCCGTGGACGTACGCCTCCGAGAGGCCGCCGCCGCTCGTGTTCAGCGGCAGCCGCCCGCCGATCTCCAGCGCGCCCCCTTCCGTGAACGCGCCGCCCTCGCCGCGTCCGCAGAAGCCGTAGCCCTCCAGAGAGAGCGGTATGAGGGGCGTGAACGCGTCGTAGATCTGGGCGACGTCGACGTCCTCCGGGGTGAAGTCGGCGTGCTTCCAGAGGTGGCGGGCCGCCGTCCAGGCGGGACCGGTCAGCGGGTCGTCGTTCCAGTAGTTGACCATCCCGTGGTGCTGGGCGGGCAGCCCCTGGGCGGCCGAGTGCACGTACACGGGCCGGTGCCGGCAGTCGCGGGCCCGTTCGGCGGAGACGATCACGCAGGCCAACGCCCCGTCCGTCTCCAGACAGTTGTCGAAGAGGCAGAGCGGCTCGCTGATCCAGCGGGACGTCATATACATGTCCCGGGTCAGCGGTCGCTCGTACATCATCGCGGCGGGGTTCTGGTTGGCGCGGTTGCGGCAGGCGAGGGCGACGTTGAAGAGGTGGTCCCGGCTCGCCCCGTGCTCGTACAGATAGCGGCGGGTGAGCATCGCTATCTCGTCGGCCGGGCGGAGGAGGCCGAAAGGGCGCGTCCACTGGGCGGGGGTGGGGAGTTGGACGGTGGTGTTCCGCCAGGGGCGCGGTCCGCTGCCTCGCTTGCGTGAGCGCCAGGCGACGCCGACCGTCGCCTGCCCGGTGGCCACCGCTGCCGCCAGGTGCGCGACGGTGGCGCACGAACCGCCGCCCCCGAAACCGACCTTGCTGAAGAAGCTGAGGTCACCGAAGCCGACGGCCTTGGCGACCTCGACCTCGTCGGTCTCCTCCATGGTGTAGGAGGCGAGCGCGTCGACCTCGGCCGGGGAGATCCCCGCGTCGTCGAGCGCGGCGAGGATCGCCCTGCACGCCAACGCCTTTTCGCTCTGGGGGAGTTGCTTGGCGAAGGGGGTCTGCCCGATGCCGACCACGGCGGTGGCGTCCTTGATTCCCGGCGTGCCTGTGCCTGTCCGGGTCCCTGTCCCGGCCCCTGTCCGTGCCATGGGCACACCTCCACCCTGGTCCGCGAATGCTGACAGCGCGTCAGGCTACCGCTAATCTGACGGGTAGTCAGCTAGTGGAGGGGAGGTCCGCTGTGCGCGGTGACTTGGAGTGGGGCACGATCCCGGGGCTCGTGCGAGCGGCGGCCGAGCGGTACGCGAACGTGGAGGCCGTCGTCGAGGGCCGTACGCGCGTCACGTACGCGGAGCTGGGCGCCCGGGTCGAACGCGCGGCGGCGGCCTGCGTCGCGAACGGCGTGGAAGTCGGCGACCGGGTGGCCATCTGGGCGCCCAACACCCTGGACTGGATCGTGTCCTCCCTGGGCGCGGTCTCGGCGGGCGCGGTCCTCGTCCCGCTGAACACGCGCTTCAAGGGGGCGGAGGCGGCGTACGTCCTGTCCCGGAGCCGGGCGAAGCTGCTGTTCGTGACGGGTACGTTCCTGGGGACGTCGTACGTGGCGTCGCTGCGACGGGCCTGCTCGGAGGAGCGGGTCGACTCCGTCGGTTCCGAGGGACCGGCCGAGGTGGGCCCCCGCTCCGGCCCCAGCCCCGCCCCTCTCCCTGGGCTTCCGTATCTGGAACAAGTGGTCGTCCTGTCCGACGACGCCCCCGCCGACTTCCGCACCTGGAAGGACTTCCTGGCGAGCGGGGACCACGTGGCGGCGGCACGGGTACGGGAACGGGCCTCGGCGTCGGCCCCCTCCGACCCCTCGGACATCATCTTCACCTCGGGCACCACGGGCCGGCCCAAGGGCGCCGTGATCACCCACGCGCAGACCCTGCGGGCGTACGACGTGTGGTGCGAACTGGCCGGTCTGCGCGAGGGCGACCGCTATCTGATCGTGAACCCCTTCTTCCACACCTTCGGCTACAAGGCGGGCGTCATCGCCTGCCTGATGCGGGGCGCGACGATGATCCCGCAGCCGGTGTTCGACGTGGACACCGTCCTGGCGAACGTGGCCTCGGAACGCATCTCCGTGCTCCCAGGGCCGCCCACCCTCCACCAGTCCCTCCTCGACCACCCGAACCGCGACGCGTACGACCTCTCGGCCCTGCGCCTGGTGGTGACGGGCGCCGCGGTCGTGCCGCTGCGCCTGGTGGAGCGGCTGCGGGCGGAACTGGGCGTGGGCACCGTCCTCACCGCCTACGGCCTCTCCGAGGCGAGCGGCATCGTCACGATGTGCCGCCGGGGCGACGAGCCGGGCGTGATCGCGTCCACGTCGGGCCGGGCGATCCCCGGCACGGAGGTCAAGGTGGTGGACGCCCGGGGAGACACGGTCGCCCCGGGCATCCCGGGTACCCCCGGCGAGGTCCTGGTCCGCGGCTTCAACATCATGCGCGGCTATTACGAGGACGACCTCGCCACCGCGGAGGCGATGACCGGGGACGGCTGGCTCCGTACGGGCGACATCGGCGTCCTGGACGAGGCCGGCAACCTCCGGATCACCGACCGCATCAAGGACATGTTCATCGTCGGCGGCTTCAACGCGTACCCGGCGGAGATAGAACAACTCCTCGGCCTGCACCCGGACATCGCGGACGTGGCGGTGATCGGCGTCCCGGACGCCCGGCTCGGCGAGGTCGGCAAGGCGTACGTCGTACGACGGCCGGGCGTGGCGCTCACCGGCGACGACCTGACCGCCTGGGCGCGCCGCGAGATGGCGAACTACAAGGTGCCCAGGACGGTGGAGTTCGTCGGCGAACTGCCGCGGAACGCCAGCGGGAAGGTCATGAAGGGCGAGCTGCGGGGGAGGTAAAGAAGGGGCGGGGCCGAGCCCCGCCCTATTCGCGGGCGGACAGCGCATGTGCCGGAGCCGTGCGCAGTGCCTGCCTGGTGGGCAGCTCGATCGTGACGAAGGCCGTGCAGATCACCGTCAGCGCGACGGCCGGGAGCAGCCACACCGGGCCCGCGGGCCACGGCCGGTCAAGGAAGCCGATGCCGAGCAGCGCGAGGGGGATCGCGGACAGCAGCAGGCCGGTGGCGAGTGCGGCGACCGCGATCATCGCGGCCTCGCGGCGCATCATCGAGAGGATCTGGCGCGGAGTGGTGCCGTTGAGGCGGAGCGTGGCGATCTCGTTCCGGCGCTGGGCGGTCGTGGCGACGATCTTGTTGGCGATGCTGAGGAGGAGGTAGCCGAGGAGTACGACGATGAGGGCCAGGTTGATCCAGACCTCCGGCGGCGCGTCGCTCAGGCCCTCGCCGGCTCCCGTGTCGGTGGGCTCCAGGGCCAGCCCGGGGCGGGACGCGGCGAGCGCGGTGAGCGCGCGCTGCGCGGCGGCGGTGCCGTCGGTGCGTACGAGGATGCCCTGGTCGAGCCCTGCGGTGGTGTGGCCGGCGGCGAGGTCGTGGGAGAGGACGACCGGGCCGAAGCCGAGGTTGCGCTCGTAGACGGCGACGACCTTGGGGCTGACCCGGCTGCCGTCCCCGAGGACCAGGTCGATCCGGTGGCCGACGCCGGCGTCGCGGGAGCCGGCGACGTCGCTGCTGACGGCGACCGTGTCGCCGGTGAGCCCGGCCAGGCCGCCGTCCCGTATCCCGAGGTCGAGGACGCCTCGCGCGGCCGGTGTCAGGATCATCGCCGAACTCGCCTCGGCCGCCGGGTCACCGAGCATCTGGTAGGTCCACACCGCGGTGGTGTCGCTGACCGGGGCCGCGGCCCGTACGCCGTCGACGGCGGTGACCGCGGCCAGGGTGCCGGCGGGCACACCGCCGAGTCCCGGTGCGCTCAGCCGCTGCTGGGCGAGGGTGCCGGTCCGGGTGTCCTGCGCGGTGGCGCTCATGACGGTCGTCTGGGCCAGGGTGTAGGTCAGGACGAACACGACCGCCATGGCGAGCGCGCTGACGACCCCCGAGAGCCGCAACGCGTAGCCGCGGATGTTCGCCACCGCCAGCCAGGTCGGGGCCGAGACGCCGGGCCGCAACCGCCGGGCCGCCGTGTCGCCGATGCCCTGCACCAGGGCGGGTCCTGCCAGGGCCAGGCCGATCGCGCCGCCGATGCCGGCCATGGAGGTGGCCGCCGCGCCGAGGACCGTCCGGCTCAGCAGCGGCACCACCGAGAGCGTGGTGGCGGCGACGATCAGCAGCAGACCGGAGCGGGCCCGCAGCTTCGACGGGGTACGGGGCTCGCTGCGCGACTCGGCGACCGCCTCTGTGGCGGGCAGCCGCGAGGTGCGCCACGCGGCGCTCCTGGCCGACACCTGGACGGCGAGGCCCAGCAGCAGGACGGCGGCGAGCGCGGGCAGCGGGCTGTACGTGAGCGGCAGGCCCTCCGGGATCACCTCACGGTCGACCAGCATCCGCCGGAACTGTCCGGCCAGCAGATAGCCGAGGCCCACACCGGGCACGAGCGCCACGGCGGCGATGAGGGAGGCCTGCGCCGCCGCGAGTCGCCTGATCTGCCGGGGCGTCGCGCCGACGGCCCGCATCAGGGCCAGGTCGCGGCGCTGGCCGCCGATCGACACGGCCAGCGCGCTCGCCAGTACGAACCCGATGATCAGCATGATGATCCCGGCCAGCGACCCGGCGAGCAGGATCAGCAGGGAACGGGCCGCACCCGCGCCGGGGGAGGCGATGTCACCGCGGTCGGAGCCGGTGGAGGCGATCAGGCCGGTGGGTTCCTTGGCGGCACCGATCGTTTCGCGGGCCGCCGCGGCCACCGAGTTCTCCTTGCCGGGTTCGGTGCGCAGGCCGACCAGGTCCACGGTTTCGGCGCGCTTCCCTTCGGCGCGGCCGGACAGCCGTGCGGCCGTCGGGTCGGCGAAGAGGATTCCGGCGCCCGGGGCGTCGACCACCGCCGTGACGCGGTACGCGGTGGCGGACCGGCCGGCCGCGACGACCTCGACCCGGTCGCCCACCCGCACACCCGCGGCCTCGGCCGTCGCGCTGTCGAGTGCCACCTCGTCGGTGCCGGACGGCGTGTCGCCGTCGACCTTCGGATCCGCGAGCAGCTTCGTCGAGGACCAGCCGTGCCCGGCCGCCCGCGGTTCCTCGGCCGGTACGCCCCGGTCGTCGGCGCCGATCACGGCGGCCGGGAAGCTGACGTCGCCGACCGCGGCGGTGACGCCGGGCAGCCGGCCCAGCCGGTCGACCAGTCGGTCCGGGACGGTGCCGCGTTCCGGCAGCGCGATCGGCAGGTCCCCCGGCGGGTGGAAGTTCTGGTCGACGGAGACCACGACGTCGGCCCCGGCGAGCCGCCCTGCGGGAAGCTGGGAGCGCAGGCCCGACTCGGCCAGCACCCCTGTGCCGGTGATCAGCGCCGCTCCGCCGAGCACCGCGCAGGCCACCGCCAGCAGGGCGGTGATGCGGTGTCCGGCCATCCGGACCGCGAGATGCAGCATGGTTTCTAGACCTTTCCCAGACTGACGAGCCGGTCGGCCAGTTCACGAGCGGTGGGCCGGTCCAGGGTGTCGACCACCCGGCCGTCGGCCATCACCAGGGCGCGGTGCGCCTGGGCGGCGGCGGCCGGGTCGTGGGTGACCATCACCACCGTCTGGCGCAGTTCGTCGACGAGTTCGCGCAGCAGGCCGAGCACCTCGTGGGCGCTGCGCAGATCCAGGGCGCCGGTCGGTTCGTCGGCGAACACGACGGCGGGCTTGGCCACCAACGCCCGTACGATCGCCGCCCGTTGCTGCTGGCCGCCGGAGAGCTCGGCGGGCCGGTGCGACAGCCGGTCGGCGAGACCGACCCGCTCGACCAGGGTCCGCAGCCAGTCCCGGTCGGGGGCCCGCCCCGCAAGGCGCAGCGGCAGCGTGATGTTGTCGGCGACGCTGAGGGCGGGGACGAGGTTGTAGGACTGGAACACGAAGCCGATGTGCTCGCGGCGCAGTTCGGTACGGCGGGTCTCGTTCAGGCCGCCGATCTCGCGGTCGCCGATGCGGATGCTCCCCGAGCTGGGGGAGTCGAGGCCGGCGGCGCAGTGCATCAGCGTGCTCTTGCCGGACCCCGAGGGCCCCATCACGGCGAGGAACGTGCCGTGCGCCACGGTCAGCGACACGTCGTCGAGGGCGCGGACGCCTCCCGCGTACGTCTTGCTGACGTTCGACAGGGTGATGGCCGCGGCGGGCCGCGCCGCCACCGGCAGGCCGGCTCCGGCGAGGAGCCCGCTCATCGCCGGCCGCGCAGGTGACGGACGACGAGCGCCGTCGCGGCCAGGGCGGTGACCGCGCCGCAGACCAGGTGGACCTGGAGGGAGGCGGCGCCGTACGAGGCCACCATGTTGCCGACGGTGCTGATGACCAGCACCAGCCACAGCGCCGTACGCACGACGCTGTTCGGGGTGACGCCGGGCCGCACCGGCTCTGTGCCGTCGGCGCCGTCGAATCGGTAGGGGTCCGTGGTCGTCGTCATTGTTGCCTCACTTCGGAGCCTTCGGACTTTTCGGGCCCTCGGCGGGCCTCGCTGTCATGCACCGAAACTACGGATCAGGACCCTGGGCGGCCGAGCCCGCCAGCAGCCCGAGTGGGGGTACAGCAGGCTGTACCTCTACGCTCCTCCACGACAGGAACCGGTCGCTCGCACCGGGTTGTTCGCGTGAGCCGGAGAGCCGGAGAGCCGGAGAGCCGGAGAGCGAGACGAGAGAGGAGGGGCGGATGCCGACCTCGACCCGGCACGACGAACCCGCCGAGGGCCGGAAGGCCGAGGGCCGGAAGGCCGATGGTGGCGAGGGTGAGGGCGGTGAGGGCCGGCCCGGGATCCGGGTGGCCGCGGTCCGGGCGGTGCGGGCTGCCGTCGCCGCGCTGGAACAGCTCCTCGGCGGACTCGGCACCGCGCTGCTCGCGCTGGCCGTCCTGATCTGGGCGGCCGTCACCGCCGTGACGTCCCTGGTGGGCGTCGGACTGCTGATGGCACCGCTCGTCCTGCGCGCCCTGCACTCGCTCGCCGGACGCGAACGCGCGCGGCTCGGCCGGTACGGCCCCGAGGTCATCGGTCCGGACCCGGCACCGACCCGGCTGCGGTACGCCGTCGTCGACCCGACCACGCGGCGGGAGCTGCGCTGGCTGGCCCGCCACGCTTCGCTGGGCCTGCTGCTCGGCCTCTGCGGTGTGCTGCTGCCGGTGATGGCCGCACGCGACATCACCTTCCCGCTGTACTGGTGGCTGCTGCCGGCGGACGCGACCAGTACGTCCCTGGGGATCGGGGTCACGCAGACCTGGGCCGACGCCCTCGTCTCCGCCCCGCTGGGCCTCGGCTGGACCGCCATCATCCTGGGCCTCACCCCCGGTATGGCACGGCTCCAGGCACGGCCGGGACGCACCTTCCTCGCGGCCGGACCCGACACGGACCTGTCCCTGCGCGTCGCGGAACTCACCGCCACCCGGGCCGCCGCCCTGGACGCCCACGCCACCGAACTGCGGCGCATCGAGCGCTCGTTGCACGACGGCACCCAGAACCGGCTCGTCACCGTGACCGTGCTGCTCGGCGCCGCGCGCCGCATGGTGGCCCGCGATCCGGCGGGCGCGGACGAACTCCTCGAACGGGCCCAGAGCGCCGCCGAGCAGGCTCTGTCCGAGCTGCGCTCGGTCGCCCGGGGCATCCTGCCGCCCGTACTGGCCGACCGGGGGCTCGCCGGCGCGCTCACCGGGCTCGCCGCGAGCTGCCCGGTGCCCTGCCGGATCGACGTCGAGGCACCCGAGCGGTGCGCCGCGTCCGTGGAGGCGACCGCCTACTTCGTGGTGGCCGAGACGCTGACGAACATCGCCAAGCACAGCGGGGCGCGGCAGGCCGCTGTCACGGTCCGCAGCCGCGGCGGCCGGCTCCGGCTGCACATCACCGACGACGGCCGGGGCGGTGCCGACGAGGCCGGCGGTTCCGGGCTCACCGGCATCCGCAACCGGATCGCGGCACACGACGGCACCCTCGAACTGGCCAGCCCGCCCGGCGGCCCGACGACTCTCAAGGTGGAACTGCCATGCGGATTGTGATCGCTGAGGACGACGCGCTGCTGCGGGAGGGGCTCGCGCTGCTGCTGCGCGCCGAGGGCCTCGACGTGGTGGCCACGGCAGGCACGGCCGACGGCATCCTCGACGCCATCGACACCCACAAGCCCGACGTCGCCATCCTCGACGTACGGATGCCGCCGACGCACACCGACGAGGGGATCGTCGCCGCGGTCGAGGCCCGGCGGCGCAGGCCCGAACTCGCGGTCCTCGTCCTGTCGGCGTACGTCGAGCAGTCCTTCGCCACGGAGCTGCTCGTCGGCGGGGTCACCGGGCTCGGCTACCTCCTCAAGGAACGGGTCGGCCGGGTCGAGGAGTTCCTGGACGCGCTCAAGCGGGTGGCGGACGGGGGGACGGCCATCGACCCGGAGGTCGTCGCCCAGCTCTTCACGCGCAGCCGCCAGGACACCCGTCTGGAGCGGCTCAGTCCGCGTGAGCGCGACGTGCTCGCGCTGATGGCCGAGGGCCTGGGCAACGGCGCCATCGCGGAACGGCTCGTGGTCACGGACGGCGCCGTCCACAAGCACATCCGCAGCATCTTCGCCAAGCTCGACCTGTCACCCGCCGACCAGGTGGACCGGCGGGTCGCGGCGGTCCTGAGATACCTGGACGACGCCCGCCGCCGTACGTGACGCCACGTCAGCAGCGCCTGCGGTTCGCGCTGTTACCCTCGCGCGGGGGCTCGGCTTGTGGCCCGGTCAATACAGCAGGCACCACCCGGGCCGGGGTGGAAGCACCCCCCTGCAGTGGCCCGCCTGCTTGATCGTGGCGTACGCCCGGAGTTCCTAGCGTGGTGGTCGCACCGCAACGACGGCCCGACCCATACGCAAGGAGCCCGCGACCCATGAAGACCAAGCTCACCTCCCGAGTGGTGGCCACGACGCTGGTGACCGCGCTGGCCGGTATCGGCCTGACCTTGCCCGCGTCGGGCGCGACCGCACCCGCACCCGCATCCGGATCTGGGGCCGGGTCGGTCCACGACTCGTCGCACAGCAAGGCCTTGCAGGCCGGCGTGGACGCGATCATGGACACCGGGACCGTCGGCGTGGTGGCCCGGTCGACGGGGCCGCGCGGCTCCCGGTACGCCACCGGCGGGGTCGCCGACAAGGCCACGGGCGAGGCCCCGCGCCCCGGTGACCGGTTCCGGATCGCCAGCGCCAGCAAGACGTTCGTCTCCACGGTGATCCTGCAACTCGTCGGCGAGGGACGCCTGTCGCTGGACGACACCGTGGAGCACTGGCTGCCCGGAGTCGTCTCCGGCAACGGCAACGACGGCAGCGCGATCACCGTACGGCAGCTGCTCCAGCACACCAGCGGACTGTTCAACTACACCGCGGACTTCCCCGAGGTCGCCAGCGTCGCCGGCTACCAGGCCGACCGCTACACCACCTGGACCCCCGAGCAGCTGGTCGCCATCGCGATGCGGCACGCCCCGGACTTCGAGCCCGGCACCAAGTGGAGCTACTCCAACACCAACTACATCCTGGCCGGAATGATCATCCAGAAGGCCACCGGGCACAGCTGGGAGCAGGAGGTCACCGCGCGCATCATCCGCCCGCTGGGCCTGCGCGACACCCTCGCCCCGACGACGTACGCCTGGATCCCCGGCCGTCACCTGCGCGGCTACTCCAACTTCGGCGAGGCGGTGGAGCCGATCGACGTCACCGGGTTCAACCCCTCGGCGGGCGGCGCGGCCGGCGCCATGATCAGCACGACGGCCGACCTGACACGCTTCTACGAGGCGCTCCTCGGCGGCCGGCTGCTGCGCCCGGCGGAGCTGACGGCGATGAAGACGACCGTACCGGCCCCGGAGCTGGACCCCGGCTGGCCCGGTGTGCGCTACGGCCTCGGCCTGATGCGGGTCCCGCTGTCCTGCGGCGGCGCCTACTACAGCCACGGCGGCGACCTCCCCGGCTACACCACCCGCGAAGGCGTCAGCGCCGACGGCCGCCGGACCGTCGTCCTGATCGCGACCGGTGACGGGGCGTCCGACCTGTCCAGCCAGCAGGCCGAGAACGACCTGATCGACGGCGAACTCTGCGCCTGAGAAGCAAGTGGTCCGGCCCCGCCTCTGTTCCCGTCCCTGTCCCCGCCCTCGCTAATCGCGGGTGAGTGACTCCCGTGCGGAGGCCCGGAGGGCATGGATCTCGTCCCTGGCGCCGCGCCTCGCGGGGGCGCCCCGGGCGACGGTCCGTGCGGTGAGCTCGGCCTTCCGGAGCCGCGCGGCCGTGGACGGGAACCTCGCGATCTCCACCGTGACGGCCCATGTGTCGAGGAGCTGGATGATGGGCCCGAGGCTGCCGGTGCGCGCAGCGGCCTCGATGGCCCCGTCCGTCTCCCGCTCCAGTTCGGCGAGCCGGTGCGGGGCAACACGGATAACGGCCGCGCGGAGTGCGCCGGGTGTTCGGTCCGGCCGGGGAACGAGGGGCCTGCCGGGCTCGATGGGCTGCGCTGTCATCGTGATGCGCAGGGTACGGCGTCGGGGCGGGCCATGCGAGTGGCTGCACCGGGACGACCTCACCTTTCGGCCGTGCCGCGAACGCCCGCCGGTCACGACAAGTCGGTCACGTCGCGAGGGCCGANNCGGCCCTCGCGACGTGACCGGACAGACCTCGGCCGCGGTGGCTCCCCCTCCGCGCCACCGCGGCCGGTCCCCGTCGGGATGAAGGTCCAGTGGCCTACTTGCTGCCGTCGAGGTCCAGGGCCGGCGGGGCGGGCATGCCGTTGTCCAGCGTCCGGATGTCGCTCTCGGCGGGCGGGGTCGGCATGCCGTTGTCGAGCGGGCTGACGACCGGGTCCTTCGCCGGCGGCGTGGGCATCCCGTTGTCGAGCGGGGTGACGACCGGGTCCTTGGCGGGCGGGGTCGGCATGCCGTTGTCGAGCGGGGTGGCCACCGGGTCCTTCACCGGCGGCGCCGGCATCCCGTTGTCCTGGGTGGTGAGGTCCGTCTTCTTCGTCTGGTCGCCCATGGCTGGTCCTCCGTTGCGTTGACGAGTGAGGAACGCCCGTCCAGAGACTCCCCCGAGGGTCCCTGGACGGGCGTTCGGAGCCGCACACTAGCCGTTTCGGCTCCCGGTCAGACCGTCTGCCCCCCGACGCGACGGTGTGACAGGTATGAGAGTGCCGTGCCGAGATAAACGAATGCTGAACGTCCGCAACCAGTCCGCCCCCAGTCGGCAACCAGCCGGGCCGCGGGCCCGCCGTTCACGCCGCCGTTCACGCCGCCGTGGCGGGCGTGAGCAGCGTCCGGACCTCCTCCGCCTGGGCGTCGCCGCCGCTCTGCTCAAGGAGGTTGAGCGCCTCGCGCCAGCAGGCCCTGGCCCGGTCCACCTGCCCCAGCATCGTGAGTGCCCGGCCCAGGAGCGTCAGGACGACGCCCTGCATCCGGTCGCCGCCGATGCAGCCGAGAGCCAGCGCCTGCTCGGCGTGCTGGGCCGCCTGCGCGGGCCGGCGGGCCGCCAGGTGCACCTCCGCCATCCGGAAGTTGGTGGTTCCCTCCCAGAGCCGCTGCCGGTGGCTGCTGAAGACGGACAGGGCGTCGGAGAGCTGGCTGAGCGCCTCGGAGTGCCGGCCGGCCCTGGACAGCGCGATGCCCAGCGTGAAGTGACCGTTGGCCAGACGCAGGGTCCGGCCGATCGCGAGATAGGTCGCGAGAGCGCGCTGCGCGATCTCCACCGCCATCGGGACGTTCCCCATGCCGAGATGGGCACGCGACAGGTTGCACAGACTGAGCGCTTCGAGCGGCTTGTTGCCGATCGCGTCGTAACCCTCTATGGCCTGCTCGAAGAACCGCTTGCTGTCCGCGTACTGCTCCTGGTGCATGAGGGTGAGCCCCCGGTCGTTGGCCGCCCAGCTCATGGCCATGGCGTCCCCGGCGGTCGCGGCGAGGTCCATGGCGAGCTGCGCCTGCTCGGCCGCCTGCTGGATCCGTCCTGAGACCAGCAGGACGTTGGTGAGCGTCGTGCGCGCCCTGCCCTCCGCGCGGGCGTCCCCCGCGGCGCGCGTGGCGTCGCACACCGCCCTGGCCGTCGTCTCGTACTGGTGGGAGTTGGCGCCCGACTCGGTGAGATCCTTGGCGGCCCACAGCAGGTCGACCGCCCGCCGCAGCAGCGCCGTACCCGCCGACTGCCGTACGCAGGCCAGCAGTGGCGCGGCCTCCGTGTAGAGCCAGTCGAGGGCGGCGCTTCCCTCGGTGAACCTCAGCCCGGGGTAGTCCGTCGTCGCCAGGTGGTCCACCAGCCGGTCGCCCGGCCGCTCGATGGCATAGACCTCCGCCGCCGTGGCCAGGTAGAAGTCCAGCAGCCGCGACATCGCGGCGCCCCGCTCACCGGGCGGCTGCTCGTCCCTCTCCGCACACGCACGCGCGTAGAGTCGGACCAGATCGTGGTAGCGGTAGCGGCCCGGCGCGGCCGATTCCAGCAGCGAGGTGTCGACGAGCGACTCCAGCAGGTCCTCGGTCTCCTCCACCGGAAGGTCCAGCACCGCGGCGGCGGCGGCCAGCGACATGTCCGGGCCGTCCGCGAGGCCCAGCAGCCGGAAGGCGCGGGCCTGGGCCGGCTCCAACTGCCCGTAGCCCAGCTCGAAGGTGGCCTTCACGGCGAGGTCGCCGGCCTGGAGCTCGTCCAGGCGCCGCCGCTCGTCCGCGAGCTTCGCCGCGAGGACCGAGACCGTCCACGTACGCCGGGCCGCCAGCCGGGACGCGGCGATCCGGATCGCCAGCGGCAGGAAGCCGCAGGCCGCCACCACGTCCAGCGCCGACTCCCGTTCCGACGCGACCCGCTCCGCGCCCACGATCTTCGTGAAGAGCTGGAGCGCCTCCTCGGGGGACATCACGTCCAGGTCGACCAGGTGCGCGCCGGCCAGGTCGACCATCCGCGCCCGCGAGGTCACCAGCGCCGCGCAGCCTTCCGTACCGGGCAGCAGGGGCCGGACCTGGGCCGCGTCCCGGGCGTTGTCCAGGAGCACCAGGATGCGGCGGCCGTCCAGAGTCGAGCGGTACAGGGCCGCCCGCTCCTCCAGGGAGTCCGGGATGTCGGTGTCCGCGGTGCCCAGGGCGCGCAGGAAGGCGCCCAGTACCGCTCCGGGTTCGGCCGCTCGCGCGCCCGCGCCCTGCAGATCCACGTACAGCTGTCCGTCCGGGAAGGAGCCGCGCGCCTGGTGCGCGACATGGACGGCCAGCGTCGTCTTGCCCACGCCGCCGATGCCCGCCAGCGCGGACACCGCCATGACCCGCCCCTCGGCGGTCGCGAGCACCTCGCGCAGTTCGGACACGAAGGACATCCGGCCGGTGAAGTCCGGGACGGTCGCAGGGAGTTGGGCGGGGCGCACCGGAGTGGCCGCGCTCTCCGGGACCAGCGGCGCCGACGGCTTCGCGAGGCCCGGGTCCGCCTGGAGGATGCGCTGCTGGAGTTCCTGGAGGTCGGAGCCCGGGTCGACGCCCAGTTCGTCCGCCAGCAGTCGCCGGGTGTCCGCGTACGCGGCCAGGGCCTCCGCCTGCCGGCCCGAGCGGTACAGCGCGAGCATCAGCAGCTCGCGCAGGCGCTCCCGGAGGGGGTGGGTGGCGGTGAGCGCGGTGAGCTCCGAGACGGCCTCCGCGTGGCAGCCCTGTTCGAGGTCCATGTCCAGGCGTGACTCGCGCAGTTGCAGCTGCCACTCCTGCAGCCGGGTGCGCTGGGTCTCCGCGTAGGGGCCCGGGACGCTCGCCAGCGCCTCTCCGTCCCACAGGTCGAGGGCCTCGTTCAGCAGGGCGCGCGCGTGGCACAGGTCGAAGGCGACCTTCGCCTTCTCGGCGGCGGCTGCCAGTTCCTGGGCCTGGACGAGGTCCAGGGTGCTGATCGCGTCGGAGAGCCGGATCGCGTAGCCGCCCGACTCGCTGACCAGCACGTCGGGCGTGAGGATCTTCCGCAGCCGTGAGGCGTACGTACGAACGGCCGCCAGTGCCTGGGACGGCGGGTCGTCACCCCACAGGGCGTCGATCAGCTCGCCCGCGGTGGCCGTGCGGCCCTCGCGGAGCAGCAGGGCGGCCAGCAGGGCGCGTTGCTGAGGCGACCCCGTAGGCAGCGTCTGAGCCCCTCGCCAGGCGCGCACCGGGCCGAGCACGCTGAAGCGGAGGGCCGCCGAATCCTCGGGACGCCACTGCTCCGGTACCCGCGGTACACCGTCCATCGCTGTCCCCCCTGCCGAACCGTCGTGACAACAGGCCAGTTTGCCTTGTCCATGGCGGATGCGTCAGCCGTGGGAGACACCGATCACAGGTCGCCATGCCAAGTTCGTGAAACCCCTCACAGGGCCCACACCCCGTCGTCGCAACTCCGCGATGCGGCCCTCGCATTCCAGAGACAGTCCGCCCGATAGCTGACGCTCCGTCAGATGAGCGCTACCGTGCAACGTATGGAGACCTTTCCGAAGATCATCTCGGTGGACGACCACACGGTGGAGCCCCCCAACGTCTGGCAGGACCGGCTCCCGTCGAAGTACCAGGACAAGGGGCCACGCATCGTACGCGCCCCACTGAAGGAAATGACCTTCCTCGGCGGCAAGTTCGCGCCAGTCATGGGCAGCCCCGGGGACGAAGGACCGATCGGCGACTGGTGGGTCTACGAGGACCTGCACCGCCCGCTCACCCGTCTCGACACCGCCGTCGGATACGACAGGGACGAGATCAAGCTGGAGATCATCACGTACGAGCAGATGCGCCCCGGCTCGTACGACGTCCCGCAGCGCCTCGCCGACATGGACGTCAACCACGTCCAGTCCGCCCTGTGCTTCCCCACCTTCCCCCGTTTCTGCGGCCAGACCTTCACCGAGGCCCAGGACCGCGAACTGGGGCTCCTCTCCGTGCGCGCCTACAACGACTGGATGGTGGAGGAGTGGTGCGGTCCGGCTGCCGGGGGCCGGCTGATACCGCTCACCCTCATCCCGCTGTGGGACGCGGAACTGGCCGCGCGGGAGGTGCGGCGCAACGCCGACCGCGGCGTACGGGCCGTCGCCTTCTCCGAGATACCCCCGCACCTCGGACTGCCCTCCGTGCACACGGACGAGTGGGATCCGCTCCTCGCCGCCTGCGCCGAGACCGGCACGGTCATCGCCATGCACATCGGGTCGAGCAGCCGGATGCCCTCCACCTCGGCCGACGCGCCGCCCGCCGTCGGCTCCACCATCACCTTCGCCAACTGCTGCTTCTCGATGGTCGACTGGCTGATGAGCGGCAAGTTCGAACGCTTCCCCGACCTCAGGGTCATGTACGCGGAGGGCCAGATCGGCTGGATTCCGTACATCCTCGAACGCGCCGACGTGGTCTGGGAGGAGAATCGCGGCTGGGGCGGCGTCGCGGACAAGGTCCACCGCCCGCCCTCGGAACTCTTCACCGAGCACGTGTACGGCTGCTTCTTCGACGACGCGTTCGGCCTGAGGAACCTGGACGCCATCGGCGTCGGGAACGTCCTCTACGAGACCGACTACCCCCACTCCGACTCCACCTGGCCCGAGTCGCGCGAGGTCGGCGAGGCCCAGATGGGCCACCTGGACGCGGACGTCGTCGACCGGATCGTCCGGCGCAACGCGATCGAGCTGCTGGGCCTGACGGAGGACGGGCTCTGGGCGGCGGCGGAGCGGAAGGCCGTGGAATAGCGGAGGAGGTGTCGGCGGCGATCAGGGGTCCGCGATCACGGTTCCGTGATGTCGAGGATGACCTTCGACAGCGGGCAGGTCACGCACGTGAGTATCTGGCCGTCGGCCTTCTGCCGCGGGGTCAGACAGTTCGGCTCGTTCTGCGTGACCTCGCCGCCGCGCAGCCGCACCATGCAGTCGCCGCAGTTCCCGACCGTGCACGAGTAGGGCATCGGCAGCCCCGCGGCGAGTCCCGCTTCGAGCAGCGTCTGACCGGGCTCGACCATCACCGTGCCGACGGGGCGCCCGTCCTCCTCGACGGTCATCTCCTGCGGCGCCGTCGTCGCCGTCGTCGTCGCCGTGGTCCCGGTGTCCGCGCTGCTGGTGTACGTCTCGTGGTGCACCTGCTCGTCAGGAACCCCGAGCGCGGGCAGGACGCCCCGGACGGCGTCCATCAGCGGTCCCGGACCGCAGACGTAGTAGTGGGCGTCCCGGGCCGGGGAAAGGCCGGTGATCCACCGGCGTACGCCGTCCGCGTCGAGTCGGCCGTCCCTGCCGGTCAGGACATGGGTGACCGCGAGCCGGTCGGGATGGTCCTTCGCCAGCCGGGCCAGCTCGTCGGCGAAGATGATCTCGCTCTCGCTGCGACTGCTGTAGAGCAGCGCGATCCGGCCGTGGCCGGGCCGGGCCGCGAGCCGGGTGCGGATCATGCTCATCATCGGCGTGACACCGCTGCCCGCCGCGACGAGCACGATCTCGTCCGGTGGCCGCGGCTCGGCGTGGAAGGACCCCGACGGGCCACGCACCGCGAGGCGGTCCCCGGCGCGGAGGCTCCGGTGCACGTGGGTGGAGAACCGGCCGCCCGCCACCTGCTTGACGGTGACCTCAAGGCGGGACGAACCGGGCACCGACGAGGCCGAGTAGGCCCGTCGCACCGGGCGGCCGTCCAAGTCGGCGACCAGCGTGAAGAACTGGCCGGGCCGGAAGTCGAACGGTTCCTGGTTCTCACCGACGTCCTCCAGTACGAGGGTGACCGCGCTCGGAGTCTCGCGGCGCACCTCGGCGACGCGCACCTCCCGCAGGGGTGTCCTTGACGCAGGAAGGCCCCCGGTCCCGCCGGCGCCGGCGCCGGCGTCGGAACGACCTCGCCGAGGCACGACGCGGCGCCACCTGCCTCCACCGGGCCACCTGCCCCCGCCGGGACGGCCGCCCCCGGGCTGTCCGTCGCCGGGCTCGACGTCCTCGACGTCCTCGTAGCCCTCCTTGCGCAGTCCGTAACGGTAGGCGCGGTCCGCCACCAGCCGCAGCAACCGGGTCATTCCCGGGATCGCCGCGACGGCCCTGAGCAGGAACGCGGGCGGCCCGCCGTCGGCCTCGGCCGAACCTGCGGCGAGGTGGGCGCCCGCCAGCGCCATCATGTCCGGCATCGGACCGCCGTCCAGGCGCGCGCCCGGCGTCCACAGCCGCGAGCGCACCAGGGCGTCGCTGCCGGACACCTCGGCGTACTCGACATCGATGAGCAGCGCCAGGTGCGGAGGCATCCCGCGCAGGGCCATCGTCTCCAGCAGCGCGGGATCGTCGGTGATCGTCCCGCGTCCGCGGACCTTCAGCACACCGCTGCGCCCCGGCACGAGCGCGGCGAACGAGAGCCGGTCGTCCCGCAGCAGGTTGTGGAGCGTGTCGGCGCGCTTGTTGCCCTTGCGGTCCGGGATGACGAGCGTGCGACCGTCCAGGATGCGAGCCACCGCCTGCCGGTCCCCGCGCGGACTCGTGTCGCTCCCGCCGGACGAGTCCCACGTGGACAGGGCGAGGAAGGGTGCCGCCGCCAGGAAGTCGGCGACCCCGGGCCGGCCGAGGGGCCCGTCACCCGTGACCCCGGCGGCCGGTTCGGCCAGGGGGGCGGGCGGCTGCCACAGCCGGGAGCGGAGGACCGCCTGCGCGCAGTGCACGTACGCCTCCTCGACGTCGACGGTCGTCTCCCCGCCCCTGCGGCCATCGCGGCCCTTGCGGGTGGCCACCGAGCCGTTGACGCGCAGGATCTCCCCGACGCCCGGCAGGAGGAAGAAGAAGGACACCGGACCGTGCGGATCGCCGGACTCGGGCAGCACGAACGAGATCCGGGTGGGCGAGTGGACCCGTACGAACCCCGGCGTGCCCCCGATGAAGGTCGTCCGGCTGGTGCCGTCGGCATCCCGGTAGCCGAAGGCCGCGACCGGACACCGGGCGAGTATGGTCCGGCACCCCTCGTCCAGGACGCTGATCTGTTTGAGCATGATCGCCGACGCGGGGCGGCCGACGGTCGCCTCGACCTCGTCCACCGTCGTCAGCCGGCGCGGAGTGCCCGACCGGTCTGCTCCCACCTGCTGCTCACCTGCTGCCGTGTCTTGCTGCACAAGAGTTCCTTTCAGTCGGAGCGAACTGGAGCGAACTGGGGCGAACTGGGGCGGACTGGAGCGAGCCGGCCGGGTTCGGACGGCTCAGCCGGGGCTCGAACGGCCCAGGCGCCAGTAGCCGACGAACGAGATGTCTCGCTTGGGCACGCCACGGTCGTTGACCAGATGCCGGCGCACTGCCGTGGCCAGCCGGGACTCGCCCGCGGCCCAGGTGTAGAAGCGGCCGGGCGGGAGCGACGCGTGCCGCAGCGCGTCCAGTGCCAGGGTGCCGGGCCGCAGATTCTCGTCATCGCGGCTGAACCAGTGGATGCGGGTGCCGGCCGGCGCGTCGACGGACCGGATGTCGGCCGCGGTCGCCACCTCCAGGTAGACCTCGGTGGCCAGGGAGGGCGGTGTTCCGTCGAGGATCGACAGGATGGCGGGCAACGCGCTCTCGTCGCCGACCAGCAGCTGCCCGTCCAGGCGCCTGTCCAGCCGTCCCTCCTGCCGCCCGCCCTGCTGCCCGTCCAGCCGTCCGCCCTGCTGCCCGTCCGTGGGCTCCGGCAGCCGGTAGGTGGTGCCGATGTCGAAGATGCCCGCCGGGGAGCCCGGCTCGGCCCGGCGCACCCAGGACGCCATGGGCGAGTCACCGTGCAGGGCGAACTCGATGTCGATCTCGTCGTCCGCGGGCCGCGCGCGCCGGATCGTCAGATTGCGGACCCACGGGCGGACCGACTTGGGCAGCAGCAGGAGCTGGGCGATCCAGGCCTCGTTCGAGAGGGTCGGCATCCGCAACGCGGTCTGTCCCTCGCGTGGGAAGAACAGGCGGACCCCCTGGTCGTTGCCGGCGACGGTGAGGTCCCGGACGGCCGGCCCGCCGAGGGTGACGCTCGCGAAGCCCGGTGTGAGGAACTCGCGACGGCGCACCTCCAGCGTGATCATGGTGCGCGACTCGGGCAGCTGAACCTTGGGGATCATGCCGGCCCGCCGCCCTCAGTGGACACGTCCTCATTTTCGCAGGTCATGCCACTATTGTGAACAATAGCTCAGCTCTCTGGCTACTCGCTTTTCACGCCCCCAGGAGGTCTCCGGATGCCGTCGGCCGACCGTCGTCTTCAGCCACGTCGCAAGCCCAGCCAGGTGCGTGCGGAGCTCACCCGCGAGCGCATCCTCGCCGCCGCTGCTCACGTTTTCGTCGAGTACGGCTACGCCGCGGGCACCACCAACCGCATCGCCGAACGCGCGCGCATCTCCATCGGCTCGCTGTACCAGTACTTCCCGAACAAGGACGCGATCCTCGCCGAACTGCTGGTGCGGCACATCGACCGCGGTACGTGGACGGAGGCCGACCAACTCGACCTGTCGCCCGGGACCTTGGAGGCGACGGTGCGGGCACTGGTCCGCGACGCGATCGACAACCACCGCGACGATCCGGAGCTGCTGCGGATCATGATCGAGGTGGCGCCGCTGTCGCAGGAACTGCTCGACACGATCGACCGGCACGGAAAGGTTCGGGTCGGCCAGGTACGTGATCTCCTCGCCCGGCATCCGGACGTCCAGGTACGGCACCTCGACACGGCGGCCGAACTGGTCGTGTTCACGGTGGAGTTGAACACGCACAAGCTCATGGCCGACCCGCGGGCCATCCCGGTGGAGACGTTCGAGAGCGAGCTGGTGGACATGGTCACCCGCTATCTGCGCGGCGACCGGTAGCCCTTCACCTAGCCCTTCACCGGCAAGAAGCGCACACCCCTTGTCTGACGGACCGTCAGCTAAGACGATGGGAGCCACCGAGCCGCCCGAGTGAGGTGACGGCCCGTCAACCGAAGGGTGCCGCGCATGCAGGTCCCGCCCGAAGGACATGAAGGGCATGAAGGGCGCGAAGGACACGAAGGGCGGCTGGAGTACGGGATACAGCTCCCGGTCCAGTCGCAGAGCACCCTCTACGCCGAGGCGTGGGAGGCCGACGCGGGCCCGGCCGATCTGGTGGAGATCGCCCGGGCCGCGGACGCCTCCGGCTTCGCGTACGTCGCGAGCTGCGACCACGTCGCCGTCCCGCGACGGCTCGCCGCCGCGATGAGCACCGTCTGGTACGACCCCGTCGCCACCCTCGCCTTCCTGGCCGGGGTCACCGAGCGGGTACGGCTGCTCAGCCATGTCGCGGTCGTCGGTCTGCGGCACCCCCTCGCCACCGCCAAGCAGTACGCGACCCTCGACCACCTGAGCGGCGGGCGCCTGATCCTCGGGGTCGGCGCCGGACACGTACGGGAGGAGTTCGAGGCGCTGGGGGCGGACTTCGAGCGGCGCGGGGCGGTCCTCGACGAGTGCGTCGATGCCCTGCGGGCGGCCCTGGGCCCCGACGAGTTCCCGTCCCACCACGGCAAGCTGTACGACTTCGAGGGCCTGGGCCAGCGACCCCGGCCGACCCAGGAACGGGTGCCGGTGTGGGTCGGCGGCTCCTCGCCCGCGGCGGTCCGGCGGGCCGCGGTCAGAGGGGACGGCTGGCTGCCGCAGGGGGACCCGCGGGAGCGGCTGCCCGCGCAGATCGCCCGGCTCGGGCAACTGCGCCAGGAGGCGGGTGTGACCCGCCCGCTCACTGTCGGCGCGATCACCGAGCCGCTGTACGTCGGACGGGCCGCGTGGGAGGTGGGACGCCGCACGCTCACCGGCACGCCGGAGGCGATCGCCGAGTCGCTGCGGGCGTACCGGGCGATGGGCGTGCATCAGATCCAGGTGCGGTTCCGCAGCCGCAGCCGCGCCGAACTGACCGAGCAGATGGCCGCGTTCGGCGCCGAGGTGGCACCGCTGTTGTAGGGGTCGCCTGTTGTAGAGGTCGCCCAGTCCTGTGGACCGGGGACTGGGCGACCCCTCGTGCAACCGCTACCGGAATGCCGGGGCCCAGCCGCTCGGGCCGGTCCGGCAGAGAACACAGCGGCACGGGGGCCACTCGTGCGCATCTGCCGGCCGCCCGCTGTCATGCCTGCTCGTCACCGTGCGCTCCTCGACCTGGCCGTCGGGTTCGTCGCTGTCGGGGCTGACCCGGTAGGTGCGGATCGTCAGCCGGGACACCTCTCCTTCCGGGTACCGCCCAGCCTTCACCGAGCCCCACCGCCCATGCCCGGCGCGTGGCAGGAGCATGGGCAGCGGGACATCAGCAGCAGCCCATGGCGCCCGGCAGTGGTACGTCGGACGTCTGGCGGCAACTCTGGTGCAAGTCCTCGTCACCGGGCCGCCCGGCGAGCGCGCACTCGGCGGACAGCGCCGCGTGCGCCTCCGGCGTCCTCAACACGCCACCACTCCTTCGGCGCCGACGACATGCCGGTCAAGGTCGATACCGAAGTCGGCGGCGAGGAGGTAGGGCCGAACCCCGGGGGAAACGCTCCCGTCGAGCAGGCCGTGCAGGCCGTACGGGGAACGCGGGGCCGGGAGTCGAGGTACGGCGGCCCCGAGGGGCTCCGGCAGAGGTGTCGGGGGGACGACGAGGCGGGAGTCGGCCCGCCGCCTGCCGGTACCGGGCGCGATCACGCCCAGCATCCATAGCAGGAACGCGTGGATAATGCTCACTGTCGTCAGCTCCTTTTCAGCTGATGGCCATGCCCCGGGGCCGTGCCAGGCCGCCGGGGTCTTCTTCCTTGCTGAGCATACGCGTATTCGCGCATTCGCGGTCGCTCGTTTACGCGAAGACGCATACGTTCACGACATGGATCTTGACCGTGGCCGGCCCGTATGGCCCCAGATCGCGGACGAGCTGCGCCGCCGAATCGACGTCGGCACGTACCCCCCTGGCAGCCGGTTTCCCGCCGTGGTGGACCTTGCCACCGAGTTCGACGTTGCCGCGTCGACGGTGCAGAAGGCCGTGGCCGCTCTTCGCGCGGAGGGCAGGCTCCGTACCGTGCTGGGGCAAGGCTCGTTCGTCGTTGATCAGGAGAAGTGAACCGCGTCTGAGGGGGCTGGGCGGCACGACGGAACTCGGCACACGTCGTCCGGAATTCGCCCTGCGGCCCTCGGTGACGAGCGCCACGCGGATACGCACCTCGGCGCCGCCGATGAGCTCCTGGCGGACGGGCTCGGCGACGACGTGCCGGAGTGGGTGGGCTACTTCGACGCCGCAGAACACGCCGGCGCACGCGCGGTATCCGCCCGTGACCTCACCGGGATCGGCCGTCCCCGCCGAACCGCGAGCACCCACTTCGAGAACGCGCTGCAACTGCGCAAGCCCGGCTTCGACCGCGTGAAAGTCATGGACCGCGTCGGCCTCGCCGCCGCACTGTTCAACGAGGGCGAGCCGGAGCAGGCTGCCACCGCAGCCCACCAGGCGCTCGACGACGCGGCCCGCCCGTACGAGACCGCCGCGGTCGACGACGTAAGGAACCGGGCAAAGGAACTCGCCGCCGCCAGGCCGACCACGATCGCGGCCTGAGAGCATCGAGGCATGGGCAAGCACAGCCGACCCGGACCGTCGAACCAGCCGTCACGCGCCGTCCCGCGCGTGGACGCCGCCAACCCGTTCGCCGCGTACGACAAGCGGCGCCGCCCGCCGATGGACATCTACCGACGCCACCGGCCGGTGCACGGCGGCGCCAGTCACCTCCGGCCCGATGAGCCGCGCGTCCTGGAGGAGTGGAGCGGGTTCGCGTACAAGCCGGTCGGCACCGCTCCCAGCCTCACGGCCGCCCAGGGATGGGTGAGCGAACTCCAGATCGGCGACGACCCCATGGGGTGATCACCCGTGGCAAAAGGCATCCCGTCCGCGGCCCTCGTGGAAGCTCTCCCACCCCTTGTCTGATGGAGCGTCAGATACGAGCATGGGGATGCCTTGGGATGCCTGCCCGTCGCCTGGTGGCGGTGCGGCGGAAAGGGCGTGTGCCCGTGTCCCGTGTCCGCGTCTCTGAAGGAGTACCCATGGGCAAGCTCGACGGACGTGTCGTCCTCGTCACCGGCGGAGCGCGTGGGCAAGGCGAGCAGGAAGCGCGGCTCTTCGTCGAGGAGGGCGCCGAGGTCGTGGTCGCGGACGTGCTCGACGAGCAGGGGGAGACGCTCGCCAAGGAGCTGGGCGCCCGTGCCCGCTACGTCCACCTGGACGTGAGCCGGGAGGACGACTGGGTGGCCGCGGTGGCGGCGGCGAAGGACGCGTACGGGAAGGTCGACGGGCTCGTCAACAACGCCGGCATCCTGCGCTTCAACGCCCTCGTCGACACCCCCCTCGACGAGTTCATGCAGGTCGTGCGCGTCAACCAGGTCGGCGTCTTCCTCGGTATCAGGGCGCTGGCCCCCGAGATCGAGGCGGCCGGCGGCGGGACCGTCGTCAACACCGCCTCGTACACCGGGCTCACCGGCATGGCGTACGTCGGCGCGTACACCGCGACCAAGCACGCGATCGTCGGCCTCACGCGCGTGGCCGCGCTGGAGCTGGCCGCCAAGGGCATCCGCGTGAACGCCGTCTGTCCCGGCGCGATCGACACCGCCATGACCGATCCGGCCCTGCTCGACCCGGCGACGACCACCGAGGCGGCTGCGGCGGCCTCGGAGGCCGCCTCCGCGGCCATCGCCCGGCTGTACCGCAAGCTCGTCCCGCTGGAGCGGATCGGCAGGGCCGAGGAAGTGGCCCGGCTCGCCCTCTTCCTGTCCTGCGAGGACTCCTCCTACATCACCGGACAGCCGTTCGTGATCGACGGGGGGTGGCTGGCGGGGGTCAGCGTCATGTGACCGCCCTGATGTGACGAGCCATCAGGTATTGACGCTTCGAGGGTGCGGTGCCACAGTCGGCGGCAAGTTAATCTGACGGTGCGTCAGGTGAAGCGGCACGACGGACAGGGGACGGTGAACCTCCTTGGAATTCGGGCTCTTTGTACAGGGATACGTGGGCAAGCGGGCCGAGACCGATCCGCTCGCGGAGCACAAGGCGCTGATGGAGGAGACCGAGTACGTCATCCAGGCCGACAAGTCCGGCTTCAAGTACGCCTGGGCGTCCGAGCACCACTTCCTGGAGGAGTACTCGCACCTCTCCGCGAACGACGTCTACCTCGGTTATCTGGCGCACGCCACCGAGCGGATCCACCTGGGCTCGGGCATCTTCAACCCGCTGGCCCAGGTCAACCACCCCGTGAAGGTCGCCGAGAAGGTCGCCATGCTCGACCATCTCACCGAGGGCCGCTTCGAGTTCGGCAGCGGGCGCGGGGCCGGCTCGCACGAGATCCTCGGCTTCCTTCCCGGCATCACCGACATGAACTACACCAAGGAGATCTGGGAAGAGACCATCGCCGAGTTCCCGAAGATGTGGCTCCAGGACGAGTACGTCGGGTTCCAGGGCAAGCACTGGCAGCTCCCGCCCCGCAAGATCCTGCCGAAGCCGTACGGGAAGTCGCACCCCGCCATGTGGTACGCCGCCGGGTCGCCGCCCTCGTACGCGATGGCGGCCCGCAAGGGGCTCGGGGTGCTCGGGTTCAGCGTGCAGAAGGTCTCCGACATGGAGTGGGTGCTTGAGCAGTACAAGACGGCCGTCGTCGAGGCGGAGCCGGTCGGGGACTTCGTCAACGACAACGTGATGGTGACGACGACGGCGGTGTGCGCGCCCACGCACGACGAGGCGGTACGGGTCGCCGTGAGCGGCGGGCTGCACTATCTGCCCTCGCTCGTCTTCCGCTACCACGACACGTTTCCGCGGCCCGAGGGGTTCCCCGTGTGGCCGGAGACGCTGCCCGAGTACAACGAGGAGTTCATCGAACTGCTCATCGCGGAGGAGCTGTTGATCTGCGGGGATCCGGACGAGGTGCTCACGCAGTGCAAGCGGTGGGAACAGGCGGGGGCCGACCAGCTCAGCTTCGGACTGCCTGTCGGGGTGCCGAAGGCGGAGACGTTGCAGACGATTCGGCTGATCGGGGAGCACGTCATTCCGAAGATCGATACGGATCCTGTGCATCGGACCACTCGGTTCCGGGCGGCGGGCTGACGTTCGTCGGAGGGTGCGGGCCGTTGTGGCTGGTCGCGCAGTTCCCCGCGCCCCTTGGTGAGTGCGCCCGCTGCAAGCCAGAAGGTACAGGGAGAGAAGGGGCTCTGGTGCTTGACCATCTGATCAAAGGTGTGACCGTCGTCGACGGGTCGGGTGGGCCCGCCTTTGTCGGGGACGTGGGGATACGGGACGGGCGGATCGCCGCGGTCGGGGCCGTCGGCGAGGCCGCCCGTACGAGTGAGGACGCCTCCGGGCTCGTACTCGCGCCCGGGTTCGTGGACCCTCACACGCACTACGACGCCCAGCTCTTCTGGGACCCGTACGCGACGCCCTCGCTCAACCACGGCGTGACGACGGTGGCGGGCGGCAACTGCGGTTTCACCCTGGCCCCCTTGAATCCGGCGCGGCCCGACGACGCCGACTACACGCGGCGGATGATGTCCAAGGTCGAGGGCATGTCGCTGGTCGCGCTTGAGCAGGGTGCGCCGTGGAACTGGCACTCCTTCGGGGAGTATCTCGATGCGCTCGAAGGGCGGATCGCCGTCAACGCCGGGTTCATGGTGGGGCATTGCGCGCTGCGGCGGTATGTGATGGGCGCCGAGGCCGTCGGCGGGCAGCCCACGCGGGAGCAGCTGGCGGCGATGGTCGCGCTGCTCGACGAGGCCATGGCGGCCGGTGCCTGGGGGCTCTCCACCACCCAGTCGTCCACCCACTCCGACGGTGACGGCAGGCCCGTCGCCTCCCGGCACGCGCGGCCCGCCGAGCTGCTCGCGCTCTCCCGGGCGGTCGGCGCACGCGAGGGCACCCAGATCGAGGCGATCGTGGCGGGCTGCCTCGACCAGTTCAGCGACGACGAGATCGATCTGTTCGTGGAGATGAGCGCGGCGGCCGGCCGCCCGCTGAACTGGAACGTCCTGACGATCGACGCGGCCGTCCCCGAGCGCGTGCCACGGCAGCTGGCGGCGAGCGAGCGGGCCCGTAAGGCCGGCGGGCGGATCGTGGCCCTCACGATGCCGATCCTCACGCCGATGAACATGTCGCTCGGCACCTTCTGCGCCCTCAACCTCATCCCCGGCTGGGGCGACGTCCTCGCCCTCCCCGTGCCCGAGCGGATCGCGAAACTCCGGGACCCCGGAGTCCGGGCCGAGATGCTGCGGCGGGCCGCCTCGAAGGAGGCCGGTGTCTTCCGGCGCCTCGCCGACTTCGGGCGGTACGTCATCGGGGACACGTACAGCGCGGCGAACGAGGGGCTCACCGGGCGGGTCGTACGGGACATCGCGGCCGAGCGCGGCCAGGAGCCCTTCGAGTGCATCGTCGAGATCTGCGCCAACGACCGGATGCGTACGGTCCTTTGGCCCATGCCGACCGACAACGACCCCGACTCGTGGACCCTGCGCCAGGAGACGTGGCGGCACGAGGACGTGCTGCTCGGCGGCTCGGACGCGGGCGCCCATCTGGACCGGATGTGCGGGGCGCCGTACACGACCCGGTTCCTCGGGGACTGTCTGCGGGGCAGGCAGCTGGTCACGCTGGAGCAGGCGGTGAAGATGCTCACGGACGATCCCGCACAGCTCTTCGGGCTTCGCGAGCGCGGCCGGATCGCGGAGGGTTTCCATGCGGACCTCGTGCTCTTCGACCCGGACCGGATCGACGCCGGCAAGGCCACCCTGGTGCACGACCTGCCGGGAGACAGCCCGCGTCTCGACTCGAAGGCGATCGGCGTCACGGCCGTGTGGGTCAATGGCGTCGAGTCGATACGCGACGACGTGGTGACCGGGGCCGTACCCGGCCAGGTGCTCCGCTCGGGCCGGGACACCCGCACGGTGAGTACGAAGTGACGGGTCATCAAGTAAGTGAGGGGCAGCGGCTGTTCATCGGTGGCTCTTGGGTGGAGCCCGACGGCGGTCACTACGAGGTGATCGACCCGGCGACCGAGGACGTCGTCGGGGCGGCTCCGGAGGCCTCGCGGGACCAGGTGCACGCGGCGGCGGGCGCGGCCCGTGAGGCCTTCCGGGCCTGGTCGCGCACGGCACCCGAGGAGCGGGCCGCCGTCCTGCGCCGGGCGGCCGGGGAGATCCGCCGCAACCTCGTCCCGTACGCCGAGCTGGCCCAGGCGGAGAGCGGGGCCACCACCGGCACCGCGCGCGGGATGCAGGTGGGGGTCGGGGCGGCCCGTTTCGAGCGGTACGCGCGCGTGGAGCCCGTCGAGGAGCCGCTGCCGCCGCAGATCAACGAGGCGGGACCGTTCGGCGGGGCGGCCGTCATGGGGGCCCTCGCCGTGCGCCGGCCGGTGGGCGTGGTCACCTGCATCACCTCGTACAACAACCCCTGGGCGAACCCGGCCGGCAAGATCGCGCCGGCCCTGGCGATGGGCAACACGGTCGTCGTGAAGCCCGCCCCGCAGGACCCGCTCTCCGTGTACCGGATGGCCGAGGCGCTGGAGGCGGCGGGTGTGCCGCCGGGGGTCGTGAACGTCGTCAGCGGGTCGCGGGCGGAGGTCGGGGAGGCGGCCGTCGACTCGGCTGACGTCGACATGGTGAGCTTCACCGGCTCGACCGCGGTCGGCCGGCGCATCGCCGAGGTGTGCGGGCGTGGGATGAAACGGCAGTTGATGGAGCTGGGCGGGAAGGGCGCGGCGATCGTCTTCGAGGACGCGGACCTGGGCTCGGCGGTCCGGGGCATCGGGACCACCTTCTCGTTCTACAGCGGCCAGATCTGCACGGCCCCGACGCGGGTGCTCGCGCAGCGACCGGTGTACGACCGGCTGGTGACTCAACTAGCCGCGTATATCGGCCAGTTGAAGGTGGGGGACCCGCGGGCGGCGGGCACGGTCGTCGGCCCGGTGATCTCCGCGGCGCACCGCGACCGCGTCGAGTCGTACGTCGAACTGGGCCGCAAGGAGGGCGCGCGGGTGGTCGCGGGCGGCGAACGCCCGGCGTTCGACCGGGGCTTCTACGTGGCGCCCACGCTGCTCGCGGACTGCACCAGCGACATGCGGGTGGTCCGCGAGGAGATCTTCGGTCCTGTCGTCGTGGTCCTGCCCTTCGACGACGAGGAGGAGGCCGTCGCGCTGGCCGACGACAGCGAGTACGGGCTGATCGACTATGTCTGGTCCGGCGACGTGGCCCGCGCCTTCCGGGTCGCGGGGCGGCTGCGGGCCGGGGGCGTCGGCGTCAACACGGTCGGCCGCAACATGGAGGCGCCGTTCGGCGGCTTCAAGCAGAGCGGGGTGGGGCGGGACGTGGGCTCGTACGCCCTGCACGCGTACGCGGAGCTGCAGTCGTTGGTGTGGCCGGGCTGACGGTCGGGCTGACGGCCGGGGCGGCCTGGGCGGAGGGTGGGGCGGTCGTCAGGCGGGCGGCCAGTTCCGCAGCGCCGTGTCGGCCACGTACTGGAGGTCGTCGCGGGTGGTGCCGCCGGCGGCCTGGACGGCGATGCCGTTCGCGATGGTCATGAGATAGCGGGCCAGCGCCGCCGGATCGACGTCGGGAGACAGATCGCCTTCGTCGACGGCCTGCCGGAACCGGTCGTGAAGGTGGTCGGTGCCCTTGTTGCGCCAGGCGGTGAGGACGTCCCGGGAGTTGCGCGCATGCTCGCCCGCGACGAGCGAGGCCTGGACGCCGAGGCATCCGGTGGGACAGCCGGGGCGGGTGGAGGTCTGGACGGCGCCACGCAGGAACGCGACGGCCACCTGCCGGGCGGTCGGCTCCCGAAGGGCCCGCCCCAGGTACGAGGCGGGGCCTTCCTCGTAGCGCGCCAGGGCCTTGAGGAACAGCTCGTCCTTGTTGCCGAAGGCCGCGTACATGCTGGTGCGGGTGATGCCCATGGCGGCGGTCAGGTCGGTGAGGCTGGCGCCTTCGTAGCCCTGTGCCCAGAAGACCCGCATGGCCCGATCGAGGGCTTCGTCGGCGTCGAAGCCTCTGGGCCGGCCGATCGGCGCTTTCCGCTGGCTCTCCATGGACCCCACCCTACCTCTTCGGTACCGGCCGGTGCATAACGTGCTACGGTTTCGCTCCACATCGATCAGTACCGATCGGTACTGAAGTTTATGGAGGTCATACGCATGGGGCAGCTTGAGGGCAAGACGGCCGTCGTCACCGGGGGCGGTACCGGGATCGGCCTGGCGAGCGCGGTGCGGCTGGCGGACGAGGGCGCGCACGTGTTCATCACCGGCCGGCGCAAGACCGAGCTGGACGCGGCGGTGGAGACCATCGGGGCGGCGGGGGTCACCGCTGTGGTGGGCGACATCACGGACTCGGCGGACCTGGACCGGCTGTACGACGCGGTCCGCGCCCGGGGCCGGGGTCTGGACGTGCTCTTCGCGAACGCGGGGACCGCCTCGCTGGCGACGCTGGAGCACGTCACCGAGGAGCAGGTCGACCAGGCCTTCGCGGTCAATGTGCGGGGCACGCTGTTCACCGTGCAGAAGTCGCTGCCGCTGCTCAACGAGGGCGCCTCGGTGATCCTCAACGCGTCCACCGCCGCCGACAACGGCACGGAGGCGTTCAGCGTGTACGCGGCCACGAAGGCCGCCGTCCGGTCCTTCGCGCGGGGCTGGGCCAACGAACTCGCGGGCCGCGGCGTCCGGGTCAACGCCGTCTCGCCGGGCCCGGTGGACACTCCCGGGATCACGGACCTCTTCGGCGAGGAGAACGCCCCGGCCGTCCGGGAGCAGCTCGCCGGCGGCATCGCCCTGGGCCGGATGGGCCGCCCGGAGGAGGTCGCGGCGCTGGTGGCGTTCCTCGCCTCCGACCAGAGCAGCTTCATGCTGGGCGCCAATCTGTACGTCGACGGCGGCGAGAACCAGATCTGACCCGCGGGCGGGGACGGGCGAGGGGCGACGGGGCCGGGCGACGTCCGTCGCGAGCGGCGGCGCTACAGATCGAAGACGGCGCGAAGCCCGATCTCGACGGCCTCCATGACGCGGTCGTCCACCGGCCCCAGGTCTTCGGCGAACCGGGGCGCGGACAGCGTGCGGAACTCTCCGAGCACGATGGTGCCCGACGAGGGCGTGCCGACCGGAATATCGACGAGCGTCGCCTCCCGCACCTGCTGCGGATAGACGAGTACGCAGGTGGCGGTCTTGTTCTGGGCGTTGAGGGCGTCGGACGAGATCACCAGGGCGTGCGCGGGACCTCCGGCGAAGGACAGCTGATAGACGTTCCCTCGCTTCACCGCCCCGCCACCCGCGCCCAGCGCTCCAAGGTGGCGTCCTCGCTCTCGGCGGGCTCCGCCGCGGTGGTCACTATCCCGGCCTCGGCCCGCACTCGCGCGGACTTCTCCAGCTCTTCGGCGAGCATCTGGCGACGCAGTATCCGGGTGGTGTACGCGGAGGCGTTGCCCTTGGCCTTCACGTAAGCGGCCACGTCATCGGGCAGGCTCATCGTCATGTTGACCGTCATGCAGGCATCATATCCAGCTTGGTCGGTGTGCGATTTTGCCGTAGCGGTGTTACTTCAATGGGTAGCGTCGCTACGGCATAGGTGTTAGCGTTGTTGTCGTAGGGAGGCGAACAGCGCTACCCGCCGACATGAGGAGCACCGTCATGACTGAGCAGACCGGTACCGGAAGCACCGGAACCTCCCCCCGCGTCGCGATCGTCACCGGCGGTTCGCGCGGAATCGGACGCGAGTCCGCGGAGCGGCTGGCGGCCGACGGATTCGCCGTCGTCGTGAACTTCGCGGGCAACCAGGCCGCCGCCGACGAGACCGTCGGCGCGATCACCGAGGCCGGCGGCCGGGCGTTCGCCTTCCGGGCCGACGTGGCCGAGGAGACCGAGGTCGCGGCGCTCTTCGACGCCGCCGAGTCGACGTACGGCGGGGTCGACGTCGTGGTCCACGCGGCCGGTGTGATGACCCTGGCGCCGCTGGCCGACACCGACCTCGACGCCCTGGACCGAATGCACCGCACCAACATCCGCGGCACCTTCGTCGTCGACCAGCAGGCCGTACGCCGGCTGCGTACGGGCGGCGCGATCCTCAACTTCTCCAGCTCCGTACTGGCACTCGCCATCCCCGGTTACGCCGGGTACGCCGCCACCAAGGGTGCCGTCGAGGCCATGACCCTGATCCTGGCCCGCGAGCTGCGCGGCCGGGACATCACCGTCAACGCGGTGGCCCCCGGCCCGACCGCGACCGCCCTGTTCCTGGACGGCAAGGACGAGGAGACCATCGCGCGGATGGCCGCCCAGCCGCCGCTGGAACGCCTGGGCACGCCCGACGACATCGCCGGGGTCGTGTCCTTCCTGGCAGGCCCGGCCGGCCGCTGGGTCAACGGCCAGGTGCTGCGCGCCAACGGCGGCATCGCGTAAACCGCCTTCTTCTCCCTCACCTCTTCCCCCACCCTCAGGAGTTCCGTCATGGGCAGGACGATCGTCATCACGGGCGCGGGTTCCGGTTTCGGCGCGCTCGCCGCGCGGGCGCTGGCCGACGCCGGGCACACCGTCTACGCGGCGATGCGTGACATGGGCGGCCGTAACGCGGCCCGGGTCGCGCAGGCGGAGGCGTACGCCGCCGAGCACCAAGTCGATCTGCGCACGGTCGAGTTGGACGTCCTCTCGCAGGAGTCCGCGGACGCCGCCGTCGCCACGGTCCTGGCCGAGGCCGGCACGCTGGACGTGGTCGTGCACAACGCGGGCCACATGGTCACAGGACCCGCCGAGGCCTTCACCCCCGAAGAACTGGCCGCGGTGTACGACACCAACGTGCTCGGCACCCAGCGCGTCAACCGGGCCGCCCTTCCGCACCTGCGCGCCCAGGAGCACGGCCTGGTCCTCTGGGTCGGCTCGACCTCGACGAGGGGCGGCACCCCGCCCTACCTCGCGCCGTACTTCGCCGCGAAGGCCGCGATGGACGCGCTCGCGGTGTCGTACGCGGCCGAGCTGGCCCGCTTCGGCATCGAGACGACCATCGTGGTGCCGGGCGCCTTTACCTCGGGCACGGAGCACTTCGCGACGGGCGGCCACCCCTCCGAGCGGACGGTGCTGCCCGCGTACGAGGAGCGGTACACGGGTCTGATGGACCAGGTCGCCGAGCGCCTCGCCGCCCTTGAGCCGGCCGACGCCCCCGCGTCCCTGGTGGCCGACGCGATCGTCGAGGTCGTCGGCACCCCGCACGGCGAGCGGCCCTTCCGGGTCCACGTCGACCCCTCGAACGACGGGTCGGAAGAGGTCAGCCGGGTCGCGGACCGCATCCGCGCGGAGTTCCTGACGCGGATAGGCCTGGACGACCTGCTCACTCCGCGGTCCCCGACCCACCCCCAGCCCTCGGCCTCCGCACGGTCCGCCGTATGAGCTCGGATAGCGTCACGGCCGTGAGTACGAAAGCGCGCATTCTCGAAGTGGCGGCGGCCCTGGTCGCCGAGTCCTCGAACGGGGACGTCTCGACCAGGGCCGTGTGCGAGGCCGCCGGGGTCGGCGCCCCCGCCCTCTACCGCCACTTCGGGGACAAGGAGGGCCTCCTGTCGGCGGTCGTCGACCACGGCTGGGACAAGTACCTCGCGACCAAGCGCGACCGGGCCCCCGGCACCGACCCCGTCGAGGATCTGCGGGACGGCTGGGACAGCCACGTCGAGTTCGCCCTGGGCAACCCGAACCTGTTCCGCCTGATGCACTCCCCGGCGATGCGTACGCCCCCGGCGGCGGCCCTGGAATCCCACCGCATCCTCACATCGGACCTGCAACGGGCCGCCGGGCAGGGCAAGTTGACCATGTCTCCCGAACTGGCGGCCCAGATCATCATGTCGGCGAACGTCGGCGTGGCCCTGATGCGGGTCTCGCGCCCGGCGACGTTCTCCGACGAGTCGGTGTCCCGCCGGGTCCGGGACGCGGTCCACGCGACGGTCTTCACCCCGGACGTGACGCGGCCACGCGGAACGGCCGAGGCGGTGGCGTCCGACCCGGTGGAGGCGGACTCCGCGCAGGTCGAGCCCCGCGTCCCCGCCACGGCGGCCCACCTGAACGCCCTCATGCGCCAGTTCCCGCCCCCGCACCTCACCCGGGCCGAGAGCAGCCTGCTCACGGAGTGGCTGGACCGCCTCTCGAACACGTCACGGGACCAGGGGCAGCGGTAGCAATAGCAGCAGCGGTTCAGCCGTGGGTCAGGTTCTGGAGGCCGATCACGCGCAGCAGCTCCAGCCGCTCGTAGGACTCGCTGCCGCGGCGGGCGGTGTGGAGGACCAGCCGCTGGTCGTGCTCCGGGCTCAGCATCACCTCGCAGTCCAGCTCCAGCAGGCCGACGACCGGATGCAGGAAACGCTTGACGTCGGAGCGGCGCACGGCCACCTCGTGGTCGTCCCACAGCGCCGAGAACTCCTCGCTCCGGGCGCGGAGCCGGCGTACGAGCCCCACGAGGCGCGCGTCGTCCGGGCGCCGGGCGAGTGTGGCGCGCAGCGTCGCCACCGCCGTACGGGCGGCGCGGTCCCGGTCCTCGGGTGGGAAGAGTTCCCGCGCGGACGGGTCCGTGAAGTAGCGCCAGGGGATGTTGCGCTCCGCCTCGGGGCGGGCGGACGCATCACCGTGGAGCGCCTTGTCCATGGCGTTCTGCGCGAGGATGTCGCCGCGGTCGTTCACCACCCGGGCGGGGACGTCGGCCAGCCGGTCGAGGACGAGCAGCAGACCGGGGCGTACGTGTTCCGTGGCCGGCCGGTCGCGTGGGGGCTCCTCGCCGGCCAGATGGAAGAGGTGGTCCCGTTCGTCGCCGGTCAGCCGCAGCGCGCGGGCGGCGGCGGCGAGCATCTGACGGGACGGGCGCGAGCCCCTGGCCTGCTCCATCCGCGTGTAGTGGTCGGTGGACATGCCGGCCAGCTGGGCCACCTCCTCGCGGCGCAGCCCCGGGGTGCGGCGCCGCGCGCCCTGTGAAAGACCCACGTCGGCGGGGGTGAGCCGGGTACGGCAGCGGCGCAGGAAGTCGGCCAGTTCGGATCTGTCCACGCCTCCACCATGCCCCGGAACGCGGGACGTAGCCAGGGACTGCCCGTCCCCGGACAAGGCCGTCTCTCCCGCCGGGTCGGGGCCCGCCGCACGCTGGTGACCGGCGCCGGACATGGTCTCCGGCGCAGACCTCCTCTCCTGCGTCTCCTGCGCACTCTCCTGCGAAGAAGGGCATGATCCGCCATGCGATACCGCACACTCGGCCGGACCGGCATCAAGGTCAGCCCCTACGGGCTCGGCGCGTTGATGTTCGCCACGTCCGTGGGCAACCCCGACCCCGACGACTCGGCCCGCGTCATCCACAAGGCGCTGGACGCGGGGATCAACCTCATCGACACCGCCGACGTCTACGGCGACTCCGAGGAGGTCGTCGGCAAGGCGCTCAAGGGGCGACGGGACAACGTCGTCCTCGCGACCAAGGTGAGCCGCCCGACCGGTGACGACCCCAATCAGCAGGGCACCTCGCGGCGCCACATCGTGACCGCGGTCGAGAACTCGCTGCGCCGCCTGGGGACCGACCACATCGACCTCTACCAGATCCACGTGCCGGACCCCACCACGGACATCGAGGAGACGCTGTCCGTGCTCTCCGACCTGATCCACAGCGGGAAGGTCCGCGCGATCGGGACGTCCGCGACGCCGGCGTCCGACATCGTCGAGGCCCGGTGGGCGGCCGAGCGGCGCGGTCTGGCCCGGTTCCACACCGAGCAGCCGCCGTACTCGCTGCTCAACCGCGGTGTCGAACGCGAGGTGCTGCCGGTCGCGCAGCGCCATGGGGTGGGCACGCTGGTGTGGGGCCCGCTCGGGCAGGGGCTGCTCACGGGGCGTGTCCGCAAGGGCGAGGAGAACCGGCTGCGCCGCGCCGCCTTCTTCAAGCACCTCAACGACGAGCGCCGTCTCGACGTCGTCGAGCAGTTCATCTCGCTCGCCGAGGAGGCGGGGATGCCGCTGACCCACCTGGCCATGGCGTTCGCCATCGCCCACCCCGGCGTGACCAGCGCGCTCGCCGGTCTGCGCACGATGAGCCACCTGGACGACCTGCTGGCGGGCCTCGACGTGGTGCTCACCGACGACATCCTGGACCGGATCGACGAGATCGTGCCGCCGGGCACCGACGTCGGCACGCTGGACCAGGCCTACACACCGCCGGCGCTCCAGCGGGCGGCCCTGCGTCGCCGCCCGCCCGGCGAACGCACGGCAGCCTGACACCGCCCGCCGGTCCGGGCCGGTCCGGCGGCCGGTCAGGACCGGGCTCAGTCGGCCAGATCGACCCGTACGGTCAGCAGGTTCGTCCCGACGGCGCGGACCGCCAGGCTGTTCATGCGGGGCAGGGACCTGAGCCTGACGCGCGGGTCGTCCTGGTGCAGCAGACGGGCGGTGCCGTGGTGCCACCGCCCGCCGACGCGGACGCGGACCTTCGGGTCGGCCTGGATGTTCCGCACGTAGTGCGATTTCTCGCCGTACTCGGAGACGATCCAGAGCTCCTGCCCGACCCGCCGCCCACCGACCGGCGTCCGCCGGGGCAGCCCGGAGGTCCGTCCGGTGGTCTCGATCAGAGTCTGGAACGGCAACCGCCTGGACAACGGATTGACCACCCACCGCTGAACAGCCGTAACGGCACGGAACTTGACCTCATGGCGACGCGACATCTCAGTTTCCTTGCAGTAGGAGGTCTTCTGCCAGCCATTGTGTGGACACGTGGCTCCTCTTCACAGGCCTTGAGCGATGGCGTGGCTTGGTTTTCGCGACAACCTGTCGTAATCTTTTACGACAGGTTGTCGCGTAAAAAGTGCGGGTCGGGGCGCGTGCAGGCCAGGTCCGCGCGCGGCAGTACGAACGCGCCGACATCGCCGTAGTGAATGGAGAGGCTCTTCCCATGAGTGCCACAGCAATGAGGGCCACTGATCGTGCCGATCTCATCGAACTGTTCGGCCGGTACGCCGACATCGCGGACCTGAAGGAGTACACCGAGCTGCCCGGTCTCGTCTTCACCGACCCGCTCACGATCGACTTCCAGTCGGTCGCCGACATTCCGCCGATGACCATCCCGCTCAGCGACTACGTCGAGTCCGTCCGCGCCGGCTTCGTCTCCTTCACGGCGACGCACCACGCCATCACCGGCCACGTCGTCGACATCGACGGCGACAGGGCGACGATCCACGCGCACGTCCGCGCCGAACACTGGCTCCCGGACGAGCTCGCCGACGGTGGACCCAATCGCTGGCTGGTGGTCGGCTTCTACGACAACGAGGCGGTTCGCACGGCGGAGGGCTGGCGCCTCAGCAGCGTGAAACTCACCGCGTCGCACCAGGAGAACCCGCACCTGGCGGGCGTCGCCATGGCCGGCCAGCAGGCACGCTAGGGCCCTTCTGATGGATCTCCGCGGCGTCGCGACGCCCGGCACGCCCTCTCGCCGCACCGGGCACAGACCCAAGTACGTCCAGTACGCGGGCCTGTGCCCGGCACGCCGAGAGCACGCACCGAACGCCGCTCCTTCACCCACGGAGATCCATCAGAAGGGCCCTAGCGACGGCGAAGGCCGTGCGCCGGGCCGGCCGGCGTGCCACCACCGCGCCGAGCGGGACGTACGGGGGCGAACAGGCAGGCCCGGTGCGACGGGAAGGCCGTGGTGGGGGAGGATGCTCGGATGCCGCGGATCCGGGGAGCCAGTATCGAGGAGCACCACGAGATGGTGTGGGCCGACCTCGCCGAGGCGATGCGGCAGCTCCTGCTCGAACGCGACTACGAGTCGATCAACATGGGCCACATCGCGGCCCGCGCCGGTCTCGCGCGCAACACGCTCTACAACTACGCCCGTGACAAGAGCGCGCTGGTCCTGGCGCTGACCGAGCGGGCGGGCCGGCCCATGGTCGACCGTGTCAGCGCGATCGCCGCGCGGACCGCGGACCCGGCCGTGGAGCGGATGGGGGGGATCATCGAGGCGGTCCTGGAGGCGTTCCGGGACCAGATCATGCAGTTGATGTTCCGGCCGGGCTCCGCGCAGGTGGTCGCCGGGGAGCCCAAGGGCCCTGACAGCCCGTTCCACTCACTTGTGGTCGAGGTGGAGAACGTCGTCCGGGACGGCATCGCGCGCGGAGAGTTCCGCGACGTCGGCGACGTACAGCTCGTGGTGGAGCTGCTGTCCGGTGCCATGCGCGCGTGCGCGGAACGCATCAGCCGGGACCCGGCCGCCTTCGAGGCCACGGTCCGCGCGGCCCAGGAGATGGTCCTCGTGTCGCTGGCACGCCGTCCCGCTGCGGACGGGGTGCACGAGTAGCGCCGTCCGCATCCGCGTGAGGCGAACGGGCAGCTCTTCCGGTGGTGCGCGGGCGACCCTGTCCCGCCGAAACCGGCTCACATCCGTGCGGCCGTGGACTGCCGCGCCACCCCCGACGCTCATATAGATATCCATGGAAGTCGATTGACGCGGGGTTCGTACACGTCATCCCCTCCCCATCTCCTATCCTCGCTGCGAGGGCGTCGCCGGG
Organism: Streptomyces aurantiacus; assembly: GCF_001418335.1. GTDB lineage: Bacteria > Actinomycetota > Actinomycetes > Streptomycetales > Streptomycetaceae > Streptomyces > Streptomyces aurantiacus. The sequence goes on from NZ_LIPP01000119.1 coordinate 43,791, forward strand.
GAAAAAGGGAACACGCATGGACGGGTTGACCCCGGATGATCCGGGTTGGATAGGTAATTACCGACTGCTCGGCAGACTCGGTGAGGGCGGCATGGGGCGGGTCTACCTGGCCCGCTCCGACCGCGGCCGTACGGTCGCGGTCAAGGTCGTCAAGGAAGAGCTGGCTCGCAAGCCCGACTTCCGACGGCGGTTCGCGCAGGAGGTGAAGGCGGCCCAGCGGGTCGGCGGCGAGTGGACCGCGCCCGTCCTGGACGCCGATACGGACGCACCCACACCGTGGGTCGCCACCGGCTACGTCGCCGGGCCCTCGCTCGCCACGGTGGTGGACCAGCAGTACGGTCCGCTGCCCCCGCAGTCCGTGCGGGCGCTGGCGGTCGGGCTCGTCCGTGCCCTCCAGGCCATTCACGGCGCCGGGCTCGTGCACCGCGACCTCAAGCCGTCCAACGTCCTGGTGACGATCGACGGGCCCCGCGTCATCGACTTCGGCATCGCGCGCGCCCTCGACCCGGCCATGCAGTCCACCGACGGGTTCACCATGACGGGCGCCGTCGTGGGCTCGCCGGGCTTCATGTCGCCCGAGCAGGTGCGCGGGGAGCGGGTGTCGTACGCGAGTGACGTCTTCTGCCTCGGCACCGTGCTGGCGTACACCGCGACGGGTCGGCTGCCGTTCGGCGCCGGTGAGGGCGGGATCCACTCGCTGCTCTTCCGGATCGTGAACGAGGAGCCGGACCTCGCGGGGCTTCCCGGGGAGTGGGAGCGGCTGGTCGAGTGGTGCCTCGTGAAGGACCCGGCGCAACGGCCCTCGCTGGACGAGCTGTTGCGGCACATCGAAAGCATGGAGGACACCGGCGGCGCGTGGCTGCCGGGCGAGGTGCTGGCGGAGCTCGGCAGACACGCCGTACAGCTCCTGAACCGCGAGGACCCGCAGAGCCAGGTGCTCGCCGGCCTGGCGCCGGACTCCGGACCGGCCTCCGGCCCGGGATCGCCGGGACCGGGATCGGGATCCGGACCGGGATCCGGACCGGGATGGGGATCGGGTTCTGGGTCTGCTTCCGGGGCCGGGGCAGTGTCGGGTCCGGCGTCGGGCCCCGTACCGGTACCGGCCGGGGCACCGGCCGCCGCGGCGGCCGGGCCGTTGGCCGCCCCGCTGCCCGGCTTCGGCCCGCCCGTCGCGTACGACCCGGCCCAGCCGATGTGGCACAGCCCCGCGCCGGGCAGCCTGCGGCCCCCGTCCCACGTCGCGTCGTTCACGCCCATTCCGACCGCCGGCGCGGTCCGGGGGCTCGGGACGGCCCTGATCGGCCTGCTGGGCCTGTACGCGCTGTCCCTGCTGGTCCGGGGCGCCATCGCCGGGGAGGCTCTGTTCCAGCTCCAGTCGGTGGACAGTACGGCGGACACTCAGAACATCGCGGACTACGGGGACCTGCAATTCGTGACGTCGGCGGCCGAAGGCTTCGAATCGCTGCTGGTCGTCGCGCTGTCCGTGCTGTGGGTGATCTGGTTCCGGCGCACGCGGAGCAACGCCGAGGCCTTCGCGCCGGGGCGCATTCGCCACTCGTTCGGGATGGCGGCCGGCTCCTGGTTCATCCCGGTCGTCTGCCTCTACATGCCCAAGCAGATCAGCAACGACATCTGGACGGCGACCACGGGCCGGCTCAAGGGCGCCGAACGGTGGCTGCTGAGCATCTGGTGGTGGTGCTGGAACCTCTACATCCTGGTGTGGGCGAAGGACTGGTTCGTCGATAACTGGTACGAGAAAGGCGAGTCGGGCGACGCCCTGGACGCCGCTGTCGAATCGATCACAGGCTGCTGCTCCGGCATCCTGTGCGTCGCCCTGGCCGCCCTCGTCGTCAACCGGCTCACCTCCCACCAGCAGACCCGCTTCGAGGAGACACAGCGCCCCGTACGGCCATGAGGCGGGCGGCCCGGCGCGTGGCCACGACGAGAACGAGAAGCGCGCCGGGCCGGGGCCCCGGTGGTGCCGTCTCCTGGCGTCGCCGCCCCAGGCGGTGTTGCCTCCTACCGCCCCAGGAACACCGGGTTCGTGAACGCCGCCAGTGCCCCCGGCAGCGGGCCCGCCGCCACCTCGTGCCGTACCTCCGCGCGTACGTACGCCGCGTACTGGGCCGTCGTACGCCACTCCACCGTGCCGGCGCCGGACACCGGGAGGGCGGGGCTCGTGTGCAGGACGCCCTGGTCCGTGACGAGGCGGACCGTGCAGCGGGGGGCGCCCGAGACCTCCAGGCGGACCGTGACCGGGTCGTCGCGGTCCACCTTCAACCGGCCGCCGATCCCCGCGTGTTCGCCCTTCGGACCGGTCGCCGAGAACGACAGCGACACCGCCTTCGACTCCGCCACGTAACTGCGGCCCGCCCGGATGCCCTCCTGGATCGCCTCACGGGACAGCTCGTCGGCGAGGACGACCGTCTGCGGGGTGCCGACCGGGTCGGGGTCGCGGTGCGCGTCGCTGTTGCCCATCGCCGGGATCCAGTCCCGGCCGCCGCGGCCTTCGTGACCTTCGCGGCCCTCACTGCTCTCACGGCCTTCGCGCACGGAGGCGACCAGCATGCCGTCCCAGTCGGCCAGCGACACCTCGTCGTCGGGCCCGTACGCGCCGTTCCACACCTCGACCGCGTCCGCCTCGCCGAAGCCGAACTTCCAGTTGCAGCCGATACAGGTGGCGTGCGGATGGGCGGGGACGACCAGACCGCCGGCCTGGCGGATGCGGCGCGCGTACCTGCCGAAACGGTTGTCGCGGGCCCGGTAGCGCCAGTCGACGAACGTGCCCGGTTCCGTGCCGAGCGCGACGACGTGACCGTTCCTCGTCGTCACCTCCTCGCCCAGCAGGATCAGCAGTTCGCCGTCCGGGTGCGGCCCGGCCAGCTCGGCCCAGTGGGCGTGCGCGGAGTGCGTGTTGTGGTCTGACGTGTTGATGAAGTCGAGCCCCGCCGCCCGCGCGAGCGCCGCGATCTCGGCCGGGGTGCGGCGGCCGTCCGAGTACCAGGAGTGCAGATGGCAGTCGCCCCGGTACCAGGCCCGGCCCCGGCCCTTCGCCCGCGACGGCGGGTACACCGGCCGCACCGCCTCGCCCGGTTCGCCGTACGTCAGCGTGACGGTGACCTCGTAGGCAAGCCCCTGCGGAGCCACCGTGTACGGGCCGAGCGCGATGTGCCAGGTGCCCTCGCGGACCGGGCCCGGGAGGTAGCCCGGCGTCGCGTCGTCCGCACGGATGAAGAACTCCGTGCGCGCGCCGCCCGACCAGCCACGGAAGCCCTTGCCGCCCAGCTCGGTGCCGTGCTGGTCGAAGATGCCGATGTCGAGCGCGTTGCCCGCGGTGCCCGCCGGGACGGCAGGCCGCTCGTAGGTGTACGCGACCTTGATCTCCCGTACACCGGACGGGACTTCGACGGGCAGGTACACGAAGTCGGGCGCGCCGGTGGGCAGGGTGCCGCGCACGGTCCGGGTCTCGGAAGCGTCGGCGGCGTTTGCGGCATCGGCGGCGTCTGCGGCCTGGCTCGGGAAGCTCACGCTTCCCAACGTAAGCGCGGCTGCGGCCCCCGTCACGAACAGGGCGCGTCTGCCGACGCCGTGGTCACCGCTGTGGTCGTCCTCGCACATACTGCTGCTCCCCAGGTTGTCGTGAGTCACATGGCACTGGTGGCTTGTGGCGCGGGAATGGTGGATACCAGCCTCGTATTCAGCCGTGAACTGCGGGGCAAGGGAAGGGGATCGGCAGTTTTCGGGAACAGAGCACTCGTACGACGCAATTGGGGTGCCGACTGGTCGGTATGGACACTTGAGCCTCCCGCCGGTAGAGAGGAGTCATGCGCATCTCCGTGACGATCTTCCTCACCGATGAGACGATCACTCCGACCCGGCTCGCCCGTGAGCTGGAGCAACGCGGCTTCGCCGGCCTCTATCTGCCCGAGCACACGCACATACCCGTCGAGCGGACGACTCCGTACCCGATGGGCGGTGAACTGCCGCCCGAGTACAGCCGCACCCTCGACCCCTTCGTCGCCCTCGGCCAGGCGGCGGCCGTCACCGAGGCCCTCACGCTCGGCACCGGCATCACGCTCGTCGCCCAGCACGACCCGATCGACCTCGCCAAGCAGGTCGCGACCCTCGACCACCTCTCCGGAGGCCGCTTCACCCTCGGCGTCGGCTTCGGCTGGAACGTCGAGGAAGCCGACGACCACGGCGTCGAGTGGCGTACGCGACGGGAACTGGGCCGGGACCGGATGGCGTTGATGCGGGCGCTGTGGTCGCCCGAACCGACCGCGTACGAGGGCCGGTTCGGCTCCGTACGGGCCAGCCACGCCTATCCCAAGCCCGTGCAGAAGCTGCGCGGGCCGGTGGTCGGGCCGCGCACGCTCATGGGGGGCGCGGCCGGTCCCAAGCTCTTCTCGCACATCGCCGCGTACGCGGACGGCTGGATGCCGATCGGCGGCCGGGGCCTGACGGAGTCACTGCCCGTGCTGCGGACGGCCTGGGCCGAGGCGGACCGCGACCCCGGGGCCCTCCAGGTCGTGCCCTTCGCGGTCCTGCCCAGCTCAGGCAAGCTCGCGCACTACGCGGACCTCGGCATCGAGGAGGTCGTCCTGCAACTGCCGCCGGCCGGCGAGGAGGACGTACTGCGGGTACTGGACGAGTACGCGGCGTTTGTGACGCGGCACACCGGTCGTCCCTGATCACCGCGATCGTATGCTCGAAGGATGACGACTTCCGTGACCTCCGGAACCGGGCCCGGGCCCACCGCGAACGCCATGCGCCGCGCCCTCAAACGCGCCCGCGACGGCGTCGCCCTCGACGTCACCGAGGCCGCCGTGCTGCTCCAGGCCCGCGGCGCCGACCTGGACGACCTGACGGCGTCCGCCGCCCGGGTGCGTGACGCGGGCCTGGCGGCGGCGGGCCGGCCCGGCGTCATCACGTACTCGAAGAGCGTCTTCATTCCGCTCACCCGGCTGTGCCGGGACAAGTGCCACTACTGCACGTTCGTGACCGTCCCCGGCAAGCTGCGCCGGGCCGGGCACGGCATGTTCATGTCGCCGGACGAGGTGCTCGACATCGCCCGCAAGGGTGCCGAACTGGGCTGCAAGGAAGCCCTGATCACCCTCGGCGACAAGCCCGAGGACCGCTGGCCCGAGGCCCGCGAGTGGCTCGACGCGCACGGTTACGACGACACGATCGCGTACGTACGGGCCATCTCCATCCGCATCCTGGAGGAGACGGGCCTGCTGCCCCACCTCAACCCGGGCGTGATGTCCTGGACCGACTTCCAGCGGCTCAAGCCCGTCGCGCCGAGCATGGGCATGATGCTGGAGACGACCGCGACCCGGCTGTGGAGCGAGCCGGGCGGCCCGCACCACGGGTCGCCCGACAAGGAACCGGCGGTCCGGCTGCGGGTCCTGGAGGACGCCGGACGCTCCTCCGTCCCCTTCACCAGCGGCCTGCTGATCGGCATCGGCGAGACGTACGAGGAGCGCGCCGACTCGCTCTTCGCGCTGCGGAAGGTGGCGCGGGCCTACCACGGCATCCAGGAGCTGATCATCCAGAACTTCCGCGCCAAGCCGGACACGGCGATGCGCGGCATGCCGGACGCGGAACTCGACGAGCTGATCGCGACGGTCGCGGTGGCCCGGCACATCATGGGTCCCGCCGCGTGCCTCCAGGCGCCGCCCAACCTCGTCGACTCCGAGTACGCGCGGCTGATCGGCGCCGGGATCGACGACTGGGGCGGGGTGTCGCCGCTGACCATCGACCACGTCAACCCGGAGCGCCCCTGGCCGCAGATCGACCTGCTGCGCGAACAGTCGGCGGAGGCGGGCTTCGAGCTGCGCGAACGGCTGTGCGTCTACCCGGAGTTCGTGCAGCGCGGCGAGCCGTGGCTGGACCCGCGGCTGCTGCCGCACGTACGGGCGCTGGCCGACCCGGAGACGGGGCTCGCCGTGCCGGACGCGGTCGTGGAGGGCCACCCGTGGCAGGAGCCCGACGAGGCGTTCACGTCGTCGGGGCGTACCGACCTCCACACCACGATCGACACCGAGGGCCGCACCGGTGACCGGCGCGAGGACTACGACCACGTGTACGGCGACTGGGAGGCGCTGCGGGAGGCCGCGGCGCCCGGCATGGTGCCGTCCCGCCTCGACCGCCTCGACACGGACGTACGGGCGGCCCTGGCGACGGCCGCCGACGACCCGACCCGCCTGACCGACGACGAGGCCCTCGCCCTGCTCCACGCGGACGGTCCCGCGCTCGACGCGCTCTGCCGGATCGCCGACGACGTCCGCAGGTCGATGGTCGGCGACGACGTCACGTACATCGTCACGCGGAACATCAACTTCACGAACGTCTGCTACACCGGCTGCCGTTTCTGCGCCTTCGCGCAGCGCCGCACCGACGCGGACGCGTACACGCTCTCCCTGGACCAGGTCGCCGACCGTGCCGCGCAGGCCTGGGACGTCGGGGCCGTCGAGGTCTGCATGCAGGGCGGCATCCACCCGGACCTGCCGGGCACCGCCTACTTCGACATCGCGCGCGCGGTGAAGGAGCGGGTGCCCGGGATGCACGTCCACGCGTTCTCGCCGATGGAGGTGGTGAACGGCGCGACCCGTACGGGCCTGTCGATCCGCGAGTGGCTGACGGCGGCGAAGGAGGCGGGCCTCGACTCCATGCCCGGCACGGCCGCGGAGATCCTCGACGACGAGGTCCGCTGGATCCTCACCAAGGGCAAGCTGCCGACGGCGACGTGGATCGAGGTCATCACGACGGCACACGAGCTGGGCATCCGTTCCTCCTCGACCATGATGTACGGGCACGTGGACCAGCCCCGTCACTGGCTCGGCCACTTCCGTACGCTGTCCCGCATCCAGCAGCGGACGGGCGGTTTCACGGAGTTCGTGACCCTTCCCTTCATCCACACCAACGCGCCGGTGTATCTGGCGGGGATCGCCCGGCCGGGCCCGACGGCCCGCGAAAACCGCGCGGTGATGGCGATGGCGCGGCTCCTCCTCCACCCTCACATCCCCAACATCCAGACAAGTTGGGTGAAACTGGGCACGGAGGGCGCGGCGGAGATGCTCCGCTCCGGCGCCAACGACCTCGGCGGAACGCTGATGGAGGAGACCATCTCCCGTATGGCGGGGTCGAGTTACGGCTCGTACAAGTCGGTGAAGGACCTGATCGCGGTGGCGGAGGCGGCGGGACGGCTGGCGAAGCCGCGTACGACGCTGTACGGGGAGGTGCCGGAGGAGCGGCAGCGGGCGGCGGCGGCGTCCGACGGCCACCTCCCGCAGCTGCTGCCGGTCCTGGAGTGAGAACTCACGCGTGCCCGTCGGAGTAGGATGATCGGACCCTCCGACGGGGTGAGTCAGAGCTGAGGAGATGCGTGCCCGTGCCTGCCCGACGGCTTCCCTCGTGGGCCTGGGTCACCGGTCTGACCGCGGTCGCCCTGGTGCTGGTGGCCATGCTGGCCGTCAGGGCCGAGGACGGGCCCCAGCCGACCGCGTCGGCGAGCAAGAAACCGTCCCCCTCGGCGAGCGCCAAGCCCTCCACCTCACCCGACGACGCCAAGCCGGTCGCCGTACCGAACGGCTCCGGCACGGGACGGCGCATCGTCTACTCCCTCGCGCAGAAGCGGGTGTGGCTGGTCGACGCGAGCGACGCGGCCCGGCGCACCTTCGCGGTGTGGCCGGGGACGGTCGGCCCGGCCCCCGGCACGTACACGGTCGGTACCCGGCGGGAGACCACCACCGGCAGCGACGGCGTAAAGATCGAGAACATCGTCTTCTTCGCGATCTCGTCCGGCGTGAACATCGCCTTCTCCAACGCCCTGGACGGCTCCTCCCCGCCCCCGCCCGTGTCGGGCACGCAGACGGGCGGGGTCCGGATGAAGGCGGCCGACGGCGACGCGGTGTGGAAGTTCGCCACGGCGGGGACGACGGTAGCGGTCGTGAAGTAGTCAGCTGGTCAGCTCTGTTCGGTGCCGGTCCAGGCATGGAGCTTGTCCGGATTGACCACGAGCCACAGTTTGCTGATCCGCCCCCCGCGTACGCCCACCGCCACCGCCACCGCCACTTCGGCGCGGCCGGGATGCTGCGCATGGAGGTGACCGACGCCCGGGGTGACCGGCTTCCGCGTATCCCGGACCCGCCGCCGCGGACGCGGACCGCTGGGGCGTCGGCGAGGCGCCGGCCGACTGCAAGACGGTCCGGCAGTGTCGGCAGGTCCGGGCAGCGGTGATCGTTCAGCGGGTGCGCTGTGCCGGCCGGTGCGCGGCGAGGAAGTCGCCGGCTGCTCGGACGGCTGCGTCCGCTTCAGGGAGCAGGCCGAGGAAGTTCTGGAAGACGTGCTGCATGCGGGCGCCGACGTGGAGCTCGACGGGCACGTGAGCGGCTGCTGCCCGGTCCGCCAGCCGTAGTGCGTCGGTCAGGAGGAATTCGCTGCTGCCTGCCTGGATGTGCAGGGGCGCCAGTCCGCTCAGGTCAGCGTTGAGGGTGTCGGCCGCCGTCGGCAGGGCGGTGGGTGAGCCGAGATAGTCGCGGCTGCGGCGCCGGAGGGTCTCGGCGGTGACAAGGAGGTCCTGGTTCTCGTTCGGCGGCCGGTCGTCGGGGGTGTGGTCGAGCCAGGGCGACAGGACGACGGCCGCGGCGGGCTGGGGCAGGTGCTGCTCCTTGAGTGCCAGCAGGGTGCTGAGCACGAGACCTCCTCCCGCCGACTCGCCGACCATGCAGAGGGTGGCGTCGTGGTGATCGCCACGCAGAGCGCGGTAGACCTGTATGACGTCGTCGAGCGCGGCCGGGTAGGGGTGCTCGGGAGCGAGGCGGTAGTCGACGGACACGACGGTTGCCCGGGCGGGGCGGGCGATGGCGCAGACCAGGGCGGCGGAGTCATTCGCCGAGCCGAAGGTGTAACCGCCTCCGTGCAGGTACAGCAGCACTGTGCCGCCGGAGGCGTCGACCGGTGTGTGGGTGACCACCGGCACGCCCCCGATCGTCGTCCTTTCGGTGCTGACCTCTTGGGGCGCGGGCAGGCCCTGCATCATTTGCCGGTAGATCTCGCGCTGTTCCGGTACGGCGCCCCCGAGGTCGAGGGGGGACTGGCGCAGCAAGTCCTCGACGATCTGTCGCGGGGTGAGGGTGCCGTTTGTCTCGTTGTTCATGGTGGTGACTGTGCTTGCGGGGCAGGGGTGCCGACAACGTTTCTTGCGGAGACCGCAACTATGTGCCTCGGAGCGCGTGGGCGGGTCATGGTCAGCCGGCGTGGACAGGGGTGTCGGTGGGGACATCGCCGGGGCTCTGCTTCTTGATCAGCAGGATGATCGCGGCGAGCGCGAGAGCGAACGCGACAGCGCTTGCGACGAACGCCACGCGGTAGCCGTGCACGTAGCCGTCCAGGCGGACCGCCCGGGTGACGGGCCCGGTGTGGTCGGTGAGGAAGCCGGTGAGGGCGGAGACGTAGAGGGTGTTGAGCAGTGCGGGACCGATGGCGCCGCCGATCTGCTGGGTGGTGCTGATCATGGCGCTGGCCACCCCGGTGTCGGAGGGGTTGATGCCCGCCAGTGCGGTGTTCGGCAGGGCGACGAAGAACACGCCCAGACCGAGGCCGGTGAGGATCATCGCGGGCAGGACGACGGGCAGGTAGCCGCCGGTGGCTTTGACCGTCACCAGCCACAGCGTGCCGAAGAGAGCGACTGCGATGCCGGACGCCATCAGCCGCTTGGGGCCGATCCTGGGCACCAGGGGAGCGCCGAACGTGGCGGCGGCGACGGTGCCGGCGCTGAAGGGGAGGAAGGCCAGTCCGGCGCGGAGCGGCCGGTAGCCGAGGTTGACTTGCAGGTAGTAGGTCAAGAACAGCATGAGCCCGAACATGCCGGCGCCGATGAGCAGGGAGGCCAGGAACGCGCCGCCGCGGTCGCGGTCCAGTACGACGCGCAGGGGCAGCAGCGGGTGGCTGGTGCGGTGCTCCACGGCGACGAACGAGACGAGCAGGACCAGTCCGGCGGCCAGCAGAAGCCAGGTCGGTGCGCTGGACCAGCCCTCTTCCGCGGCGCGGGTGAAGCCCCAGACCAGAGCGACCAGCCCGGTGGTGACCAGCACGGCCCCGGGGATGTCGTAGCGGCGTTCGCCTTCTGCGCGGCTCTCCCGGACGGTCGGGATCGCGGCCAGGGCGGCGGCCAGGGCGATGGGGGCGTTGACGAACAGGCACCAGCGCCAGCTCGTGTACTCGGTCAGCACACCGCCGGCGATCAGGCCGACAGCGCCGCCCGCACCCTGCAGTGCCCCGTAGACGCCGAACGCCCTGGCCCGCTCGCGGCCGTCGGTGAAGGTGACCGCGATCAACGACAGGGCGGCCGGTGCGAGGAGCGCGGCGAAGACGCCCTGTAGCGCGCGGCCCGCGAACAGCGTCGCGCCGTTGGGCGCGACACCGGCGACCATGGAGGCGAGGGCGAAACCGATCAGGCCGGTCATGAAGACCCGCTTGCGGCCCACGAAGTCGACGACGCGCCCGCCCAGCAACAGCAGACCGCCGAACGCCAGCGCGTAGGCGGTGACCGCCCACTGCCGGTCGGTGTCGCTGATGTCCAGGTCGGCTTGGGCCTTCGGGAGGGCGATGTTGATGACGGAGGCATCGAGCACCACCATCAGCGTCGCCACCGAAATCACGGTCAGCGCCGGCCAGCGCCGCGGGTCGAGCGCGGAGCCTTGGCCCGTCGTAGCGGTCGATGCAGTCATCACTGTCCGATCTCACTGTCCGATCTCACTGCCCACATCAAGGCCCTGAGCCGGGCGGGGCTGTAGGCAGGAGCCGCCCATGCGGCCCGCGTTCACGACGATGCGCGCGAGCCTGCCGTAGTTGCAAAGCTGGATGCTGTTTCGGCAACCTGGGCTCATGGACGAGCAGAGACGACACGAGGTGCTGTCAGCAGTCGGACCCCGGCTGCGAGAGCTGCGACGCCGCAACTCCCTGACCCTGGCCGACCTGGCGGAACAGACCGGGGTCAACGAGAGCACGCTCTCGCGCCTGGAGAGCGGGGTACGCAAGCCGACCCTGGACCTGCTGCTCCCGCTCGCCGAGCTCTACGACGTCCCCCTGGACCAGCTCGTCGGCGCACCACGCACCGGCGACCCGCGCATCCACCTGCGCCCGGTGCACCGCGACGGCATGACGTACATCCCGCTGAGCCACCCCGGCGGCATCCAGGCCCACAAGCTGCTGATCCCACCGAAGCCGCGACACGAGCCGGAGCTGCGCACCCATGAGGGCTTCGAGTGGCTGTACGTACTGGCCGGGCGGCTACGCCTGATCCTGGGCGGTCGGACCTCGGTCCTCAAGGCCGGAGAGGCAGCCGAGTTCGACACGCATGTGCCGCACTGGCTCGGCCCGGACGACGACCGCACCGTGGAACTGCTCGTGCTGTTCGGGCACCAGGGAGAGCGGGCCCACCTCAAGACCCGCACCAGCTGACCCTTCCCGGCGCGCCCGGCCAGGGGCGCCTGAGCCACAATGGTGAAAGCCGATGGTGTGAGCCGAATCCGGGAGACGCAGGCGGAAGGCGGAGTCGATGGGGCGTACCGAACCCGTGCCGTCCATGGCGGAGATCATTCGGCAGCGCAGGCGGTCCGGCTTCGTCGGGCGGGGCGGGGAACGGGCCGCGTTCCGGGAGAACTTCGCGTGGTCGCCCCGCGACGAGCGGCACCGGTTCCTCTTTCACGTACACGGTGACGCCGGCGTCGGGAAGACCTTCCTCGTCAGGGAGTTGGAGCAGGTCGCCCAGGAGTGCGGGGCGCACACCGCGTACCTGGACGAGGCCGTCGGGAGCGTTCCTGAGGCGATGGGCGCCGTCGTCGAGCAACTCGGGCGGCAGGGGCACCGGTTCAAGGAGCTGGAGCGGCTCCTCGTGACGCACCGCGAGCGCCGGCACGAGGCGGAGGCGGCCTCCGTGGCGACGCTGGAGCCCGAGCCCGAAGGGCCGACGACGGCGAGCATGCTGGTGGCCCGCGCGGGGATCGCCGGAATCGGACTCGTACCCGGCGCCGGGCCCCTCGCCCAGATCCTCGACGCCCACCAACTCGCCGAAGGCACCGACCGGTTGCGGGCCGGACTGAGCGCACGCCTGCGCAGCCAGGACGACGTGCAGCTGGTGCTCTCACCGGAGAGCGTGCTCACACCCGTGCTGCTGCGCGAACTCACCGACGCGGCGGCCACCGTGCCGTGGCTCGTGCTCTTCTTCGACACCTACGAGCGCACCGGACCCTTCCTCGACGACTGGCTGCGCGACGTGATGACCGGCGACCGCTACGGGGCCGGGCTGCCCGGCAACGTCGTCGTGGTCACCGCGGGACAGCGCCCGTTCGACACCTCTCGCTGGGGCGGCCTCGCGGACTTCGTGACGGACCTGCCCCTCGCCCCCTTCACGGAGAGCGAGGCCCGCGGGCTGCTCGCCGGCCGGGGCGTCGTCGCCGAGCCGGTGGTGGCGGAGGTGCTGCGCCTCACCGGCGGACTCCCGGTGCTCGTGTCGACGCTCGCCGAAAGCCGCCCCGCCGACCCGGACGACATCGGCGACCCGAGCGCCACCGCCGTCGAACGGTTCCTGAAATGGGAGCCCGACCCCGTACGGCGGGCCACCGCCCTGGCTGGCGCACTGCCCCGGCGTCTGGACGCGGACGTGTTCCGGGCGGCGGTGGACTGCGGTGAGCAGGAAGCGGCCGGGCTTTTCGCGTGGCTGCGCGGGCTCCCGTTCGTCAGCGACCGCGGCGACAGCGTCCAGTACCACGACGTCGTACGCGCACCGATGCTGCGGCTGCAGCGACGGCACTCCCCACGCGGGTGGGCGCAGCGGCACGCGCGGCTCGCCGAGACGTTCGAGCGCTGGCGCACCGAGGCCGAGGCCCCGCTCGCGGCAGACGAGCTGTGGGGTGACCCGCAGTGGCGTGCGCTGCGGCTCGCCGAGTCCTACCACCTGCTCTGCGCACAGCCTCGTACCGCGTTGCCGCGTGTGCTGCGGGATGCCGTCGACGCCTGCAACTGGGGCGACACGCCTGCCCAGCGCTGGGCGCAGGTACTGGCCGAGGCCGGTGCGGACACGGACGCGCCCGCCCTCGCGACGTGGGGGCGCGACCTGCTGGCGGCCCTCGCGGCCGGCGGGGTCGTCGACGCCCTCGGCCTGCTGCTCGGCCGCGCCGGGCTCGACGTGCCCGGACAGGCGGTCGCGCGGGCGGTGCGCGGCAGCGCGCTGCGGGACAGCGGCGAGTACCGGCGCGCCCTGGCCGAACTCGACCAGGCCCTCGCCCTCGATCCGTCGCTGGCGCGCGCCCACCGCAGCCGGGGCATGACCCGCGGTGAATCCGGCGACCACCCGGCCGCCCTGCGCGATCTCGACCGGGCCCACGAACTCGACCCCGACAACGCCCGGACCCTCTCCATCCGGGGCGAGTACCACCGCATCCTGGGCCACCACGAGGAAGCGATCAGCGATCTGGACCAGGCCGTCGCCCTCGCTCCGGCCCGGGACTTCGCGTGGGCGTCACGGGGTGCGACGTACAACAGCCTCGGACAGTACGAGAAGGCGCTCGCCGATCTCGGCCGGGCGCTGGAGCTGAACTCCGGCTACGCCTGGGCGCTGGCCCGCAGGGCCCGCGTATGGCGTTCGCTCGGCGAACCCGAGCGGCAGCTCGCGGACCTGGACCGGGCCGTCGAGCTCAAGCCCGAGTCGGCCTGGATGGCCTGCGAACGGGGCGACGCCCTGCGCGGCGCCGGCCGCCACGAGGAGGCCGTCACCGACTACGACCGGGCGCTCGCTCTGGACGAGGGGTACGCCTCCGCGTACGCGAGCCGCGGTGTGTCCCAGTGGCGGCTGCTCCGCCCGGACGAGGCCCTGGCCGATCTCGACCTGGCCCTCGAACTCAACCCGGACTATCCCTGGGCCCTGTGCCAGCGAGCCACCCTCCACCTCCAACTCGGCGCGCACGAGCGCGCGTTGGCCGGCGCCGACCGGGCGGTGGAACTGCGCCCCGACGACGCGTGGACCCGTACGTGCCGGGGCCGGGCGCTGACCGCCCTGCGCAGGTTCGCCGAGGCGCGCCGGGATCTGGACCGCGCCCTCGAAGTCGATCCCCGGTACGCGGGTGCCCTCGGCCTGCGTGGCGAAGTCCTCTACGAACTCGGCCTGCACCGGGAGTCGATCGCGGACTTCGAACGATTCGTGGATCTGGGCCCGACCCCTGGCACGGACAACTCCGACCTCGCCCGGCTGGTCGACCTGGTGAACGACTTGCGCAGCCGCCGGACTTCCGAGGACGACGCCTCCCTCGTACCCCTGCTCTCCCGCGACGTGGAGATCCGGGACAGAAGCGGAGCGGCCGCTCCCGGGGTCAGCGGAGCCGGTCCACGTACCGGTCCGTCCCCGGCACCGTCGGAATGAACGGCGCCACCAGCTCCACCCGGCCCAGGCCGGTTTCGGCCACCGGGGCGGCCAAGCTCGCGAAGTACCCCTCCCAGCATTCCCGCGGGTCCGCCTCCAGGAACCACAGCAACGTCAGCCGCGTATCGACCCCCTCGACCTGCTTCACGTACGTCATGCGGTCGCCGGGGAGCGGGGTCGGGCGGAAGACCGTGACCAGGGCGGCGGGGGAGCCCGCGAGGTGTCCGGGGAGGTGGCGGGTGCGCAGCCACTCCAGCAAGTCGGCTCGCTGGGCGGGCGATTCGGCGTCGACGACCTGCAGCACCAGGCCCGCGTAGGGGTGGTCCAGCGCGTGGAAGTCGCGCGGCCCGGCGGCCCCGTCCCGGTACACCGTCGCCTCGTGGTCCTGGAACGCCGTGAAGACGTGCGTACGGTCCTGGTAGACGCGCCCGTCCCTGTTCAGCCGCTTGTTGATGCCCACGGTCCACCTCATGTGGTCGTCGTAGCGGCCCTCCGTGACCCAGTACGTCGAGAGGTAGCAGCCGGCGGTGACCGGCTGGGCGACCGCGGACTTCTCGGGGTAGCGCAGGAGCTGGAGATCGCGGGTCGCGACCCAGCGGCGGCCCGCGTACATCCAGGGCATTGCCAGCGCGCCCGCGTAGTAGTGATCGTCTTCGTACCAGCGGTTGTACGCGTACTCGTGGCCCGGATGCGGCTCCACCATGGTGATCAGGGCATGGCCGGGACGCACGCCGTACGGGCCGACGGCGGCCAGTTCCGCGTACACCGCGCTCCGCGTGTCGATCCGCCTGTCGATCGCTGAGCCGTCTGGTGTGTCACTCGGTGTGTCATCGAGCATGGTGCTCCCCTTCTTCCCTTTCTTCCTTCTTCTTCTCGCTCTTCCTTCCTCCTCCGGACGCCCCTACTCTGACGGACCGTCAGGTCAGCCGCCAGAGCCGGGAGGCCCGCACATGTCAGTGCTCCAGGGCAGGACCGTCGTCGTGTCGGGGGTCGGGGCCGGGCTCGGTCACCAGGTCGCCGCGGCCGTCGTGCGGGACGGCGGGAACGCCGTCCTGGGCGCCCGCACGGAGGCGAACCTCGCCAAGGCCGCCGCCGAACTCGATCCCGACGGCGCCCACACCGCGTACCGGGCCACCGACATCACCGACGAGGTGCAGTGCGAGGCGCTCGCGGCCCTTGCCCGCGAACGGTTCGGGCGGCTCGACGCGGTCGTCCATGTCGCCGCCTGGGACAGCTACTTCGGCGGTCTGCAGGACGCGGACTTCGCGACCTGGGCGGCCGTGCTCGACGTGAACCTGCTCGGCACGCTGCGGATGACCCGCGCCTGCCTGCCCGCGCTGAAGGAGCGCGGCGGGTCCGTGGTCGTCATCGGCACGCAGTCGTCCGTCGCCGCCCCCTCCCAGGTGCGACAGGCGGCGTACGCGGCCTCGAAGGGCGCGCTGACCAGCGCGATGTACTCCCTGGCGCGGGAGCTCGGGCCGCACCGCGTCCGGGTGAACACCGTGCTGCCCGGCTGGATGTGGGGCCCTCCCGTGGAGGCGTACGTCCAGTTCACCGCGTACACCGAGGGCGTGCCGGAGGCCGAGGTGCTGGAGCGGCTGACGTCGCGGATGGCGCTGCCCGAGCTGGCCACGGACAAAGACGTGGCGGACGCCGCGGTGTTCCTGGCGTCGGACCGGGCGCGGGCGATCACGGGGCAGTCTTTGCTGGTCAACGCGGGGGAGCTGATGCGATAGCCGCCACACAGAAGGTTCAGAGACATGAACTGAGGTCAGTAAGTAGAACTATTTTACCCCCCCTTGACTGTCGGGGATGTTGTCGCGGTCACGCCATCGAACCCACGATGAGCGGGCGCTTCCACGACCCACGACCCTGGGAGGGGGCACATGAACAGTCTCGACTGGGCCGTGCTCATCGGCTACTTCGGTGTAATGGTCGCGATCGGTGTCTGGTCCCACAAACGGGTCGACAACGTGAGCGACTTCTTCACCGCCGGCGGCAGGATGCCGTGGTGGCTGTCGGGCATCTCGCACCACATGTCCGGTTACAGCGCGGTCATGTTCACGGGTTACGCGGCCATCGCCTACACGTACGGCGTCACTTCCTACGTCACCTGGTCCTTCCCCATCGCCATCGGCGTCGCGATCGGTGCGAAGACGTTCGCGCCCCGGCTCAACCGGGTGCGCTCACGGCTGCACGTGTCCTCGCCGCTGGAGTACCTGAAGAACCGCTACAACCTGCCCACCCAGCAGGCGCTCGCCTGGTCCGGCGTCCTGCTGAAGATCGTGGACGTGGGCGCCAAGTGGGCCGCCATCGCGACCCTGCTCTCCGTCTTCACCGGCGTCTCGCTCAACATGGGCATCCTCATCACCGGTGCCGTCACGGCGATCTACTGCACGGTCGGCGGGCTCTGGGCCGACGCGCTCACCGAACTCGGCCAGTTCATCATCCAGTTCGTCGCCGGCATCGCGATGCTCGTCGCCGTCATGGCCGAACTGAACGGCTTCAGCACCCTGTGGAGCGTCTGGGACGAGCCCGCGCTCGACGGCCACACCAAGCCGCTGGCCGGCCCGTACATGATGGTCTTCCTGATCGCGTACCTCTTCATCAAGACCTTCGAGTACAACGGCGGCATGTGGAACCAGGCCCAGCGCTACATGGCCACGGACTCCGCGAAGTCCGCCACGCGCTCGGCCACCCTGTCCGCCGCGCTCTGGCTGATCTGGCCACTCGTGCTGTTCTTCCCGATGTGGGTCGCGCCGCTGATCGTCAAGACCGACGTACCGGCGGATTCCTACGCACTCATGGCCGAACACCTCCTGCCGCACGGGCTGTTGGGCCTGGTCATCGTCGGGTTCTTCTCCCACACCATGGCGATGTGCTCCTCGGACGCCAACGCCATCGCGGCCGTCGTCACCCGCGACATCATGCCCGCGGTATCGCGCAAGGCGCGCGAGTGGGACACCCGGGTGGGGCTGCTGGCCGCGCGCTGGGCCACGCTGCTCTTCCTCGGTCTGTCGATGGCCATCGCGACCCAGGTCAACTCCGCCTTCTTCGGCGACATCATCACCGTCGTCATCAAGTGGGTCGCCGGACTGATGGGCCCGATCGCGATCCCGCTGATGCTGGGCCTGCTCCCGTGGTTCCGCAAGAGCGGTCCGACGGCCGCGCTGATCAGCTGGGGCCTCGGCCTCGTCACCTTCTGGCTGGTCAACTACCCGATCAGCTGGAACGTCGACGGTGGGGTCCCGCTCCAGTACCAGGTGTCGATCCCGCTCGCGGTCTCGCTCGTCCTGTACATCCTCATCGGCTACGTGAAACCGGAGGACACCCCGGAACGGGACGCGCTCATCGCGAAGATCAACTCGGACGACGGCGGATCCGCCGCCGCGGCGGTGCCGGCCCCGGCCGGTCCGGCGGAGGACGACGTGGTGGGCGCACCGGCCAAGGACTGAACGGCGGCGCGCTCGTACCGTACGACCTGCCCGTACGACCTGCTCGTACGGTTTACCCGTACGACCGTGAGGGTGGCCGCTTCTCGCCGAGCGGCCACCCTCCACGCCGGTCAGGCGGTCGGCCGGTCAGGCGGTCAGCCTCGGGCGGTCAGGCCCGCCGGGACCGGCGTGGTGCCCGACAGGGCCGCGTAAGCCCGCGGATAACGGGCCAGCCAGCCCGGTGAGGAGCCCGCCGGGCCGTGCAGCGCCGGGCCCTGGGTCATCTCCATCGCGAAGTCGTCCGCGAGGACGAGCATGGTGGGGCGGCCCTCCAACTCGGCCAGCCAGGACGGCGGGAGAGCCGTCTCGCCGTGCAGGGCGCCGAGCAGCGCGCCGGTGAGAGCGCCGGCGGCCCCCGACGCACCGCCGTGGTTCACCGACAGGCACAGGCCGTGCCGGGTGTCCTCGCCGACCAGCGCGCAGTACACCGCCACCGACAGCAGCCCCTCGGCCGTGCCGTTCCCGGCCAGATCCTCGACCCGGGCCGGCGTCGGCAGGCCCTGCCGTACGGCACCCAGCGCCCGTTGCAGCGCCTCGGCGACGGGCTGCTGACCCGGGCGCGCGGCCAGCAACTGCAACGCCCGCTGCACGGCGGTGTCGAGGCTCTCCCCGCGCGCGAGTCCGTGCACGACGACGGCGAACGCGCCCGCCGACAGGTAGGCCAGGGGGTGGCCGTGCGTCTGTGCCGCGCACTCCACCGCGAGCTGCATGACGAGCTGCGGCTCCCAGCCGACGAGGAGCCCGAACGGCGCGGAGCGGGCCGCGGCCTCGACGCCGCGCTCGTCGGGGTTCTTGGGCGCGTCCAGCGTGCCCATCGTCTCGTCGCCGAGGCCGAGCAGGCAGGCGCGCGGGGGCTCACGGCGTGCGTAGAGCCACTCCTCGCGGGCGAGCCACCCGTCCTCCTTGCGCCGTTCGTCGGGGCCCCAGTCGCGCTGGGTGGCGACCCACCGCAGATACGCCCGGTGCAGATCCGTCGGCGGATGCCAGGCGCCGGTGTCCCGGCGCACCTGGGCCCTTATCAGGCCGTCGATCGAGAACAGGGTCAGCTGGGTGAGATGCGAGACGGCTCCGCGTCTGCCGTGCTCGTGGGCCAGGTCGGTGAGCCCCTCCGCGCCGTGCGCCGCCCGGACCTGTTCCATCGAGAGGCCGTCGACGGGCGAACCGAGCACGTCACCCACGGCCGCGCCGAGCAGCGTGCCACGCACCCGGCTGCGGAAATCCTGCTGTTCGGCGCGGCCCCAGACGGCACCGGCTGTCGCACCCACCGAGGCCTCCTGAGTTCCCGATCCGATTCCGTTCGTACGGCCGACAACGCCGACAACTCAGCACTGTAATCGAACGGGAACGTTCGGTTGGAAGCCGGAACGGTATGCGAGCGGCGGGCCACTGATCATATTTGTCGGCGATCGGCACGCATTTCCGTTCGCCCACCACCGAGGAAAGCCGGATCCGCCGGACGACGACGACTTTCATACGCAATACCTGCGCAACATGCGCACAATTGCGGGAGGATCGAGGGAGCGAAAGATCGAGAGAGCGGGAGGGTCGTCGGGTGCGTGTGTGCGGACAGGGCCGAGCCCCCTCGGCCGGGACGGCGGACCAGTCGAGAGGGCTCTGTTCTTGCTGTACGTCGTACTGCGCGAGGCGTCTGTCGTTGTCAGACGGCGCCCCGGCTCACTTCTGCCACGAAGGCGTTCCAGGACCTCGCCGGGAAGGCCAGGGTGGGGCCTTCCACGACTTTGGAGTCGCGGACGGCCATCGCCGCCAGGACAGGGGACTTGACCTCGACGCACGCGCCGTTTCCCTGGGAGTACGAAGACTTGGTCCACGTGTCCGTGGCGCCTTGCTTGATTGCCATGTTCGCTCCGGTAGCCAGTTGCTGAGTTGCTGTCACCGAGTTGCGGGTTCCATCCGGAGCCCACGGTTCGGATTCCGCCAAGGTTGTTGCGCCTTGGCGTGATCGACGCTACTCGCCAACTTCGGCGTACGAAGCGACTATTCACTCGACCGGATGACATATGCCAGCCGAGTCTTCCGTCACGATCGGACAATGGTGTATTGTCCGCCCCTCTTTCGCCAGAGCGGTCAAATCCGGCCCCGCACCCCTGTCAGCGACTGCCGGTCCCTGCCAGTGTCTGTCACTCACGCCACTAGTGCGCGTAGTCCTTCGCGACGTCCGCGATGAACTCGCGGGACTGGTCGGCGTTGAGCGCCTGCGCCCGCAGATGCTCGTACATGACGCTGTACTTCTGGACGTCGTTCGCCTTCTCCAGGTACAGGTCGCTGGTGACGCCCTCGATGTAGACCACGCTGGAGTCGGCCGCGTCGGGGAACTCCAGGATCGCGTACTGGCCGCTCACCCCCGGATGGGCGCCCATCGCGAACGGGATGACCTGGACCGTCACGTGCGGCACGTGCGACATCTCGACGAGATGCTCCAACTGCTCGATCATCACCTGCTTGTTGCCGACGGTCCTGCGCAGCGCCGCCTCGTCGAGTACGGCCCACAGCCGCAGGGGGTTCTCCAGATCGGAGATACGTTCCTGTCGCCGCAGCCGTACCTGCACGCGCTTGTCGATGTCGCCGGCGGCCGCCTCCGGCAGAGCGCCCTGGATCAGCGACTCGGCGTACGGACGGGTCTGCAGCAGGCCCGGCACGACCAGCGGGTCGTACACGCGCAGGCTCGCCGCGTCCGTCTCCAGGCCGATGTAGACGCTGTAGGGGATGTCGCCGAAGGAGTGCCACCAGCCCTGCTGGCGCGAGTCCTTGGCCATCTGCATCAGCGAATCGACGATCCGGACGTCCTCGACCTCGTACACCCCGCACAGATCACGGACGTCGCGCTGGCTGATGCTGCGCCGTCCGTTCTCCAGACGGCTGATCTTCGACTGCGAGACGAGCAGCCGCTCGGCCACCTCTTCGGCCGTCATGCCCTTGAGCTCCCGGAGCCGTCGCAGCTCCTGGCCCAACCGACGACGCCTGACGGTGGGATTGACGTTGGACGCCACGGGACGTGCACCTCCGGCTGCGGGCTGCCTGTACTTTGCGTATCTGCTGTTGAGCAGATTGCCACCAAGGTGCGTACTACCGCTGGGAAACAGCGGATATGCATGTGCGGACGCGCGGGGCG
>NZ_LIPP01000119.1:64874-65903 GCF_001418335.1 Streptomyces aurantiacus
GGCGTGATGCACGGCGGGTGATGCGGAGTTACTGCGATTCTGCGGATTCGGATGCTGCTGATAGGGCTGTGCTGCGGTCGTGCCGGTGGGTGCCGTTGGCCCGTGACTCAGTGGGCTACGGCGCGCGCCATCGAACCGCGGCGCGGTTGCATCGGGATACCCCTGGCGGGCTCCGGTGCGGGCCTGGCTCCGGGGGCGGCCTGACGGCCGGTCGGTGCCGGGCTGCGGCGTGGCTGAGCGGCCACTCCGTTCTGGACGTCCATCACGGCGTGTGCCACGAGGCCGCCCATGGGGTCGTGCCTGATCAGGTCCCGGAGGCGGGAGCGCGACGAACGCCCTTCGTTCCCTGGGTAGAGGTGCTTGCCCAGGCCGACGGCATGCGCCAGTGCGGCCAGTGCGGCGGTCCGCGGGTCCGGCGGGACGCCGGTGCGGATCGCGCTGTCCAGCCGGGCCCTGATCTCCCGGCTGATTTCCGTGTCCGTCGCCTGGTAGCGAGTCGTCGGAAGCACCCCGCACATCTGACCCGCCACGGCATGAACCATGCCGCATCGCTCCAGATGCGAGAGATAAGTCTGGCGCAGCCCCAGTCGGGGCCCGCCGATCCAGTTCACAGCGCGTACTGGAGCACCCCGCCTGCGGAGTAGTTCCAGCGCACAGTCCAAGGTTGGATCTCCGGTCGGCCGTGGTGCCACCACGGCGATACGATCCCCGTCTGGGGCTATCCGTCCGGCCAGCGCCAGCTCCACTAGCTGTGCTCCGGCCAGACCGAGGTCGAGCGACTGCGGCTGTGCGGTGGTACCCGTGGTCGGGTCCAACGCCAGCAACAGAAGCTCCTCCGGAATTGTTCTGCGGCTCCTGCCCATCCATGCCTCCCCGCGTGGATGAATGACAGGGTGACCCCTCTCACATTGGTCTGTCGAGAGCACGTGACCGGTTTTTTATGGAACCAGTAGATATGTCGTTCTCGTCTACCGCAGGGGTCAATCCCTCACACAGGACACTGGTACATGGTTCGGACACGCGTGTCCG
>NZ_LIPP01000012.1 GCF_001418335.1 Streptomyces aurantiacus
CCACCCGCCCGCCCGTTCAGCCCGTTCATCGTCAGTGGCCGTCGGAACCGACTCCAGCGGCGGCTCCGCCGACCGCTGCGGGGGCGCCGCGGGGTCCGTCGCCGGCTGCGGTGCCGTGACGTGTTCGACCTGCGGTTGCGGCTGTGGCTGCGCCGGCACCTGGCGTTCTTGGTGCTCCAGTTCCTGGTGTTCCACCTCGGTCCGTTCCGTCGCCGTGGCGGGCTCTGTGCGTCTCGCTCGCTGGGCCCGCCATCTGGCCACCGTGCCCAGCACGAACACCGTGAGGACCAGCAGGACCATCAGCTGTCCGATGACCAGGCCCCAGAAGAGCCCGTATCCGGACAGCTGGTTCGCCGGGGTGTCGGGCCAGGCGCCCGCCAGGTCGTCGGGGGACCCGATGAGGTGGCGGATGGCCAGGGGCGTACGGCGGAACGCGATCTGGGCGGGCCAGGAACCGTGGGAGAAGAGGCCGGCGAGGCCGGTCGCCGTCCACACCATGACGGTCATGCCGAGGACGAAGGCCAGGATGCCGAGCAGCAGGCCGTCGGGGACGCCCCCTTCGCCGCCTCCGCCCTCTCTGCCGCCGCGGTGGTGCTCTCGATCGTCCGGTCTCATTGCGGGCCGCTCCTCTACGCCACCGTGGACTCGGACGAGTCGTCGAGATCGCTCAGGTGTTGCTCCATGAAGGCCGCGGCCCGTTCCTCGGCCTCCAGTTCGGCGGCGCGCAGGGCGTCGTCCGCGAGGTGGTCGGCCGACGACTCCGTCATGGCGCGGTCGGTGAAGACGAGGGGCCGCTCGGTCTCGGAGATCAGGTGTTTGACCACCTGGACGTTGCCGTTGACGTCCCACACGGCGATGCCCGGGGTGAGGGACGGGATGATTTCGACCGCCCACCGGGGCAGGCCGAGTACCCGGCCCGTCATTCTGGCCTCGTCCGCCTTCTGGGCGTAGATCGTCCGCGTCGACGCCATCTTGAGGATCGCCGCGGCCTCCTTCGCGGCGGCGCCGTCCACGACGTCGGAGAGGTGGTGGACGACGGCTACGAAGGACAGGCCGAGGCGGCGGCCGAACTTCAGCAGGCGCTGGAAGAGCTGGGCCACGAACGGGCTGTTGATGATGTGCCAGGCCTCCTCGACGAGGAAGATGCGCTTCTTCCGGTCGGGGCGGATCCAGGTGTGCTCCAGCCACACGCCGACGATCGCCATGAGGATGGGCATGGCGATGGAGTTGCGGTCGATGTGGGACAGGTCGAAGACGATGAGCGGGGAGTCGAGGTCGATGCCGACGGTCGTCGGGCCGTCGAACATGCCGCGCAGGTCACCGTCGACGAGGCGGTCGATGACCAGGGCGACGTCCAGGCCCCAGGCCCGTACGTCGTCTATGGCGACGTTCATGGCCTCCGCCGACTCCGGTTCGGGGTGGCGCAGCTGCTCGACGATGTCGGTGAGGACGGGCTGGCGGTCGACGATCGTCTCGTTGACGTACGCGTGCGCGACCTTCAGGGCGAAGCCGGAGCGTTCGTCCAGGCCGTGGCCCATCGCGACCTCGATGATCGTCCGGAGCAGCGCGAGCTGGCCGGTCGTCGTGATCGCCGGGTCGAGCGGGTTGAGCCGGATGCCCATGTCCAGGGCGGCGGTCGGGTCGAGGCGGATGGGGGTGAGGCCCAGTGCCTGGGCGATGAGGTTCCACTCGCCGACGCCGTCCTCGCCCTGTGCGTCGAGGACGACGACCTGGCGGTCCTTGAACCGCAACTGCCGCAGGACGTACGTCTTCTCCAGGGCCGACTTGCCGTTGCCGGACTCGCCGAGGACCAGCCAGTGCGGTGCCGGGAGCTGCTGTCCGTACAGCTGGAAGGGGTCGTAGATGTAGCCCTTCCCGGAGTAGACCTCGCGGCCGATGATGACGCCGGAGTCGCCGAGGCCGGGGGCCGCGGTCGGCAGGTAGACGGCCTGGGCCTGGCCGGTGGAGGTGCGCACCGGCGGGCGGGTCGTCTCGACCTTCCCGAACAGGAAGGACGTGAAGCTTTCCGTGAGGATGGACAGCGGATCCCGCATAGAGCCCTACCTCCGGATGCCGGTCGCGAACGGGAGCGTGTTGACGAAGGCCCGGTGGTGCTCGCGGTCGCACCACTCCAGCTTCAGATACGACTTGCCGGCCGAGGCCCTTATCGTCCGCTTGTCGCGGGCGAGGGCTTCGGGGTTACGGGACGAGACGGTGATGTAGCCGACGAGGTTGACGCCGGCGGCGCCGCTCGCGAGGTCCTGGCCGCGCTGGTCGACGCGGTTGTGGGAGGCGACGTCGCGCGGGTCGACGGTGCGGTTCATCTTGGCCTGGCGGCTGGCCTCGGCGTCGTCGTTGGTCTTCTCGGTCAGCATCCGCTCGATGGCGATCTCGGTGGGTTCGAGGTCCATGGTGACGGCGACCGTGCGGATCACGTCCGGGGTGTGGACGAGCAGCGGGGCGAGGAAGTTGACGCCCACCGGGGTCATCGGCCACTCCTTCACCCAGGCCGTGGCGTGGCACCAGGGGGCGCGGGTGGAGGACTCGCGGGTCTTCGCCTGGAGGTAGGTCGGCTCCATGGCGTCCAGCTCGGCCGGCCAGGCGTTGCGCCTGGTCATCGCCTGGATGTGGTCGATGGGGTGGTCCGGGTCGTACATCGAGTGGACGAGCGAGGCGAGTCTGCCCTGGCCGAGCGGCTGGCGGACCCTGATGTCGGCCTCCTGGAGCCGGGAGCAGATGTCGGTGAGCTCGCGGGCCATGACGACGGCGAGGCCGGCGTCCTTGTCGAGCTTCCTGCCGCCCTTGGGGCGGGCGGCGCGGGCCATCGTCTGGGCCTCGGCGGCCAGTTCGCGTGAGTAGTGCATGCAGGCGACGAGGTAGGCGCGGTGCTGCTCGCTGCTCGTCGACACCATGGACGAGAGCTGCTCGTACGACTGCTGGAGCCAGGCGGGTGCCTGCTCGTCACCGCGTACGGAGACGTCCTTGGCGTGGGCGTCCGGGTCGGCGGGGAGCGTACGGGCGAGCATCTGGATACGGGTGACGAAGCCGTCGCCGTTGGCGACGTGTTTGAGGAGGGTGCCGAAGCGGTCGACGAGGGCCTCCTGGTCCTCGCTGTCGCGCAGGCCGACGCCGGGGCCCTCGATCTCGATCGCGGCGGTGACGGTCTTGCGGTCGGCGTGCAGGAGCACGGCGATCTCGTCGGGGCCGAAGGGTGCCGCGAGCCAGCTGATGCGGCCGATGCCCGGCGGCGGGCCGACCTCCATCTCGCGTCCGTCGATGTGGATGCCGGACTCCATGACGTCGCTGCGGTAGGCGGTGCCCCGCCGGAGCCCCCTCTTGTAACTGCGGTTGATCTCGAACCACTTGTAGAAGGTGCGCCGCTTGTACGGCACGTAGACCGCGGCCAGCGCGAGCATCGGGAAGCCCATGAGCAGCACGATGCGCAGGGAGAGCACGGGGACGATCAGGCCGCACATCATGCCGAGGAACGCGCCCGCGATGATCAGGCCGATCTCGCCGGACTCGCGGTTCCGGCCGACGATCGCGTTCGGCCGGGCGCGGCCGATCAGATACGTACGGCGGGGCGTGACCGGATGGGGCGTATGGGCCATATGGGAGTCAGTCGTCAACGCCCTGCACCTCCCGTGCTGTTGTTGCCGCTGCTGTTACCGCTGTTGCTGTTGCGCGCGTTGCCGGCGTGCGGGGTGTTCACCGGGCTGGAGCGGGGCGGGGGTGCGGTGGGGACCGACCCGCCGCCGCCCGAGGAGCCGCGTGAGCTGTGGGCCGCGACGCCGCCGGAGACGGGGTTGGACGGGCGGGCGCCGCTGTTTCCGCCTCCGCCGCCTCCACCCCCGCCGCCGTTGTTGTCGGCGCGGGTGCTGTGGGTCTTGATGCCCTGCGCGACGAGGGTGGCGGGTGAGCTGATGACGGCCGCGGCCTTGCCCTCGGCGCCCTGCATGATGCGGTTGTTGCGGCCGCCTGCGATCTCGTCGCCGAAGCCCGGTACGAAGCGGTAGATCATCGCGCTGGCGAAGATGGCGAGCAGGATGATCGCGAGGCCGGAGACGACGGCGGAGAAGGAGTCGGGGCCGTCCTCCGCGGACAGGGCTCCCGCGAGGCCCAGCACGATCACGATGACCGGTTTGACGAGGATGACGGCGATCATGATGCCCGCCCAGCGGCGGACGTGGCCCCAGAGATTCTTGTCGACCAGGCCGGCGTAGACGACCGTGCCGAGCAGCGCGCCGACGTACAGGAGCGCGGCGCGGATCACCAGCTCCAGCCACAGGACGCCCGCGGCGAGGATCGACACGAGGGACACCACGATCAGCATGATCGGGCCGCCGCCGATGTCGGTGCCCTTGTTCAGGGCGCCGGAGAAGTTGCCGAAGAAGGTGTCCGTCTGGTTGCCGGTCGTCTTGGCGAGGACCTCCGCGATGCCGTCGGTCGCCGAGACGACGGTGTAGAGGATGAGCGGGGTGAAGGCCGACGCCAGCACCGTCAGCCAGAGGAAGCCGATCGCCTCTCCCATGGCGGTGCTGAGGGGGACGCCTC
This sequence comes from Streptomyces aurantiacus, assembly GCF_001418335.1. Lineage (GTDB taxonomy): Bacteria > Actinomycetota > Actinomycetes > Streptomycetales > Streptomycetaceae > Streptomyces > Streptomyces aurantiacus. Next base: position 4,555 of record NZ_LIPP01000012.1, read on the forward strand.
GGACGGCGCGCTTGGTGACCGCGAGCAGCCACAGGAGGAGGGTGAGGATCGTCGACGCGGCGAAGACCACCGCGTACTGCTGGAGGAACGTGGTGTTCGTGAAGTCGACCGTCGCCGTGTTCTGGACGGCGTCACTGAGCTTGTCGATGGTCCAGGAGGCGGCCTTCGCACAGCCCTTGGCGAGGGAGGCGAGGGGGTCGAGGGCGGTGGTGGGGTCGTCCACGGAGGGGCCGTTGCGGCTGGTGCCGTCTCGTTCGCAGTAGTCCTTGGCGGGACCGCGAATGAGGTCGCAGGCGTCGCTGCTGTCCTCCGGACTGGGTGTGGGGGTGGGCGCGGCGAAGGCCCGGGTGGCGATCAGAACCGCCGTGGTCTGCACGGCTGTGACGACCCCGGCGATCGTGAGTACGCGACGACTAGCGGGCATAGGTGAACCCTCCGTACTCCTCGACGGCCTTCGTCATGTCGTCGGCCGTGGACGCGGTCTGGTCGCGCCCGACGGGCACCGGCCCGTCCTTCTGCTGGAAGTCCGTGACCTTCCAGTCACCGGATACCCACTTCAGTTCGTACGTCGTCGTGTACCAGCTCTCGGACACAGGGTTCGTGGAGCCGTCGCCCGAGAGACCGAAGAGCGAGGTGTACCAGACCTGTACGGAGGCGTTTGCAGAGCTGGCGGACTTGACTTTGGTGCCCACCGGAATGACGCGTGACACGAAGGTCTGGCCGCTCGGCGCGCTGCCGTCCTTGCCCAGACCGATGTTGCTCAGGAACTTCTCGCTGGAGTACGCCTGGTCGAGTCCGGACTGGCGGTCGGCGGCGACATCGGGTGCGTACACCGTGTCGACGATCTTGTGCCGCCGGTCCGTGTCGAACATGTCGGCGGAGCCGAGCGCTACCGAGTAGTTCGCCGCCGCGCTCTGAGCACCCTGATCGTCTTGTGCGTAACCGGTGGGGATTCCGCCCGTCCCCGACTTCTCCGGCTGCTCCCCGGACGCGGCCGTCGGTGCCGTCCCCGCCCTCGTGCCGCCGCCGTCGCCGCCGCTGTCGTCCGCCCCGGAATCGCCGCCACCGCGGTTCGCGAAGGCGATGGCCGCGATCAGGAGGACCACGACACCCACCACCGTGACGAGGCTGCGCGAGGACGAACGGCCGCCGCGTCGCACCCCGCCGTAGACGTCACCGTCGCTGTCGGGGAGCCGTGTGCGGGTCTGGCCGGTGCCTCCGTAACCGCCGTCCTCGCCGCGCGCTCCGTGCTCGTCGCCGAGACTCATGCCGCGTACGCCCCCTCAACCTCGTGCTGAACCGCGTCATACGACGGTAGCCCCGCTGGTTCCCGCGCGGGCGCGGTGTGGTGACTGGACATCAGGGAAAACGCAACCTCAGCCGGTGGGCACGTCGGACGGGTGGGGTGGAGGAGGGACCGGGTGTGCCCGGCCGGGGCGGAGGGCACCGGGCCGGCGGCCGCCTAGACGGCCATGCCGTACACGATGGTGAAGAGCGTGCCCAGTGAACCGATGATGAAGACTCCGGTGAGACCCGCGATGATCAGGCCTTTGCCTTGTTCGGCACTGAAGGTGTCGCGCAGGGCCGTCGCGCCGATACGTTGTTTCGCCGCGCCCCAGATCGCGATGCCGAGGCACAGGAGGATGGCGACCGCCATCACGACCTCGATCATGATCCGGGCCTCGTTGCCGAGGGTGCCGAACGGGCCCCAGTCCGGAGCGATCCCGCCGATGATCGTGTTGATGTCGCCCTTTTCGGCTGCGAAAAGCATGTAAGTCACCGCCCCTAGTGGGTTGTTCTGCCTCCTCTGCCACTCTGCGCAGAGGTCACGGCTATTGTCGCTGACAATGACGCTGTCGCATGTCGACTTGGCGTCATTGGTTGGCGGGTTTCGTACGAATCCCTCGTCGCCGCCGCTCGCGGGACCCCTCGGGGGCGTGCGGGACGGTTCACGGGGAGGCGTATCGTCACTCTGTGTATCACGGCAGGTCACGCCGGGCAATGAAGGAGAAGCGGAACCTGTGGTGTGGTTCCGTCGTTAGCCCCTCTTGCGCGATCGCCGCCTGACGGTGGCCGACTCCGCCCGTCCATCGAGCCCGACCCCGTCCCGTGTGCGCCGGTGCGTCGTGCTGATGTTCTCTGGGCCGTACGTCTCCTGGTGAGTAGACGCCACCCGTGCTGCGTTGCGTGAAGGTTATCCCGGGTGGGGTGGTGGGGTGCGTTGGGGTGCGGGGGCGGATGTTTGCCCGCGCTTATATAAGTGACTGCTGATACTCTGTTGCCGTGCACGCATTCGACGTACTCGGTGACCCCGTTCGCCGCCGCATCCTGGAGCTGCTCGCCGACGGTGAGATGAGCTCCGGAGCGGTGAGCGAGGTCGTCAGGGAAGAGTTCGGGATATCCCAGCCCGGCGTCTCTCAGCACCTCAAGGTCCTGCGGGAGAACGGCTTCGCCACGGTCCGGCCGGAGGGGACCCGGCGGCTCTACGCCGTGAACTCCGATCCCCTGCGCGACATCGACGCCTGGCTGGACCGCTTCCGGCGCTTCTGGACGCCGCACCTCGACGCCCTCGCCACCGAGGTGGCCCGGGGCAAACGCGAACGCCGGCTCCGCGAGCGGTCCGGCGACGATGACGATCGCGGCGGCCACGGTGGTGGCGGCCACGGTGGTGGCGACGACCACGCCGGTGGCGGCGATGGCGGCGGCAACCCCTCACGGTTTCACAGTTAAGGAGCAGTACTTCATGATCGACGTCACCCATCAGATCAACGCCGTACGGCGCCACGTCGGCAGCCGGGTCATGGAGGCCGGCGAGGCCCACGTCATGACCCTGAGTCAGACGTACGACACGACCGTCGAGGATCTCTGGGACGCCTGTACCAACCCCGAGCGCATCCCGCGCTGGTTCCTGCCCGTCACCGGCGAGCTCCGCCCCGGCGGCAGGTACCAGTTGGTGGGCAACGCCGGCGGCACCGTCGAGACCTGCGACCCGCCGAAGGGTTTCACCGCGACCTGGGAGTTCGACGGGAACGTCAGCTGGATCGAGCTCCGGCTGACCCCCGCGGCGGAGGGCGGGACGCGCTTCGAGCTGGACCACATCTCGCCCGACGACGACCCGAAGTGGCAGGAGTTCGGGCCCGGGGCCGTCGGTGTCGGCTGGGACATGGGACTCATCGGGCTCACCCTCCACCTGGCCTCGGGCGAGGCCGTGGACCCCCAGGAGGCCATGGCGTGGTTCGGGACCGAGGAGGGGCTGCGGTTCGTCACGGAGAGCAGCGAGGCCTGGTACGCGGCGAGTGTCTCCGACGGTGGGGCGGGAGAGTCGGGTGAGGCTGAGGAGGTCGCGCGGGCGCGGGCCGACCGGACGACCGCGGCGTACACGGGGGCGGAGTCCGCCTGACGGTTTACTGTCGAGTAACCTCGCGGGCCGGGCTCCCCGCGAGCTTCTCGCCAGAAGGAGGAACCGTGTCACGGTCGGAGCGTTCGCCCCTGTTGCTCGCGGGTCTGTTGGCCTCGGCCGCGGTCGCCCACTTCGCGGTGCCGCGGCAGTTCGACGCGATGATCCCGTCCGCGTTGCCGGGCGCCGCCCGCCACTGGACGTACGCGAGCGGTGTCGTCGAGCTGGCGCTGGCGGCCGGGGTGGCGGTGCCGCGTACGAGGCGGGTGGCCGCGCTGGCCGCCGCCGGGTTCTTCGTCGGGGTGTTCCCCGCGAACGTCCAGATGGCCGTGGACGCGCGTCACGGGCCCGCGCCCCGGAAGGCCGTGACACTGGCGCGGCTGCCGCTGCAGGTGCCGCTGGTGCTGTGGGCGCGGGGGGTGGCCCGGGGCGGTTCGGCGGGGCCGGCTGCTTAGGGCTGTCCGCCCCCGAGCCCGTCCATTCCCTCAGCTTCCTCGACGCCTTCCACGAAGTGGTCGAACTCGCCTGCCTGTACGCCGAGTACGAAGGCGTCCCACTTCTTCTGGGTGGTCGTGACGACGGTCTCGGGGTCGCTGGTCTCCCGGATGTAGACGAGTTCGTTCTCGCCGAAGGCGAGCTCGATCCAGGGACCGGGCCCGGTCGCCTCCGGCGGGGCGGCGCGTTCCCAGGTGAGGTCGGTGGGGATGTCAGACATGCGTCGGGCTCTCTTTGAGTACGTGGATGAGGGCGGCGAAGGCGTGGGGGGTGGTCCCGAGTATGGAGTGGGTCGGGTCGCTGCTTTCGGTGAGATGGATGGCTTCGACGGTGGAAGCCGTGTGTATGCAGGAGTCGCCTTCGGAGCAGTAGGACGACTTCTGCCAGGCGATCGGAGTCACGGGAGCTCCCTAGAGGTCGTGGATCACTGTGCGGATGAGGTCGCGGGTCTTGTCGGGTGAAAGAGCCACGGTGTTCAGTCTCTCGAAGAGGTGGCGGTACTTGCGCAGTTGTGCCTCGGCGTCCAGGAACGTGAGGCCGTGAGACTGGTCCAGGTGCACTGTGTCGAGCTCCGGTACCGGGCCGTGCGCATAGAAGATGGACTGGCCCGACCCGGGGTAGGCGCCGGCGTCGAACGTGATGGCGCGAAGGATGATGTGCTCCCGCTCACTCGCGTCGAGCAGATGTTTGAGCTGCTTTTGCGACACCGACGGCCCGCCGATCTTCATCCGCAGAGCCGCCTCGTGAATGATCGCCTCGTACGGAGTGGGGTCGTCCCGATACAGCACGGCCTGGCGCTTGATGCGGAACGAGACGCGGTGCTCGATGTCCGGTGGGGAAAGCTCCGTGACTGCTTGCCGGAAGATTTCGCGGGCATGGTCGACGGTCTGAAGCAGGCCGGGGATGCGTGCAGTGACCATGGTGCGCAACGATTGGGCGTTGTGCTCCAGTTCGGCCAGGTCGAGTAGCGGGCTGGGCAGGATCTCCCGGTACGTCTCCCACCAGCCGTGCTTGCGGCCCCCGACCATCCCCGCGATGGCCTCCACCAGAGCTTTGTCTGCGCAGTCGTACTGGCAGGCCAAAGTGCGCACCCGCTCTGCACTGACACCCAGCCGGCCGGTCTCCATGTTGCTGACCTGCGCTTGCGGCATGCCGAGGAGTTGAGCGGCCGCCGTCGAGGTGAGACCTGCTTGTTCGCGCAACTTGCGCAGCTCGGCCCCGAGCCGGAGTTGACGTCCTGTCGGGTTGGTCCGCACGGCGATGCTCCTCGATCTTCCGTGCTGCGAGTCACCCACACGGATGGTTGTTCTTACTCTTCACCGCTATCTGGTGAAGAATATAACTGCAACCGCTACTTTGTTGGTCAGGCGCCCCGCTCAGAAGTACCCCGCTCGACGGAGCGGCCGTGGTCACTGGGCAACCGTCCAACTCCTCCTCGTGATCGGAGATTTCCGATGGCAACCGTATCCCCGTCCTGGGCCTGCACCCTTCAACTCCCGCGCGATCCACGCTCACCAGGTATCGGCCGCGCGACCCTGCGCATCGTCCTCGACGCCCATGACCTCGCACCGCTCGTGCCCACGGCGGAGCTGCTCGCCGCCGAGTTGCTCACCAACGCCCATCTCCACACCAGCGGCCCCTACGCCCTGCGCCTGCGCGCCGTCGAGGGCAGGCGGGTGCGGGTCGGGGTGTGGGACTCCGACCCCACCGTGCCGAAGGGGTTCGACGACCCCGGTCTCATGCCGCCCGATATGGCCGAGAGCGGGCGCGGGCTGCATCTCGTGCGGGCGTGTGCGGACGCGTGGGGTGCGTACCGGCTGTGCGGCGACCGGGGCGGGAAGCTGTTGTGGGCGGAGTGTCAGAGAGATGACCTAGAGTGAAGGTGTGCACGCGGAGCGTGAGGGAGGGTGGCGTGGTCGAGATTGAGCAGCGGCTCAGGGGGACGGCCTGTACGCGCAAGGGGCGTGACACCGAGGCAGTCGAGGGGGCCGCACAGTACGGTGGATTCACCGCTGAGCGGGATACCGGGCCTCCCGCCGATCCTGCTCGCGGAGCCGAGGTGTCGGAGCTGGAAGGTCGGAGGGCACACGTCATGTGGCGGATCCGTCCGAAGCCCCGCCCGGGAAACCTGCGCGAGGTCGCCGAGGAGATCGAGGAAGCGACGGGTCTGCGTGTGCAGGTTCTGGGAGGGAAACTCGTGATGTCCCCGACGCCGCGTGGCAAGCACGCGGGAGTGGTCTATGAGCTTGAGGAGCTGATCAGGCCGCAGCTTCCGAGGGTGCTCGTCGCGACCGAGATGTCGTCCATCGAGATGCCGGACGACCCGGATGACTTCGTGACGCCGCATCTGCTGGTCTGTCCCCGGGACTTCCTGGTCTCTGACGACTGGCTGCTCGATCCGCGGGATGTCGAGCTCGCTGTCGAAGTGATTTCCCAGTCCGAGAAGGCTCGGGACATCAGGAACAAAGCCGACTGGTACGCGGTCGCGGGAGTAGTCGCGCTGCTGGTCGTCGACCCCCGCAAGGGTACGTGGGCCCTGCACACCCGCCCGGACAACGGCGCCTATCAGGACGTGCTGCCCGGCAAGTTCGGGGAACCTGTGCCTCTTCCTCCGCCACTTGGCTTCGAGGTCGCCACGGAGCGGTTCCCGCTGTACGGGGACTCCCCGCGCGCCGGGCGGCCCCCTCGCTGAACCGAGTGCTCGGTTGCGGCCGCTCCCTGGTGGGAAGCTCCTAGGATGACGTGGGCGAATTCCTGGGCGGCGGAGGGCGGTTGACGGTGCGTAAGGCCTGGATCTGGGTGACCGTCGTCGCGGGGGCGGGGCTGAGCTTCGTCATGGTGCTGGTGATCGGTGTCTACCTGGTCGCCGGGAACCTCGCCAACGGCGTGGGGCCGGGAGCCGTCGGCCTGGCCAAGGGTGCCGTACCGGCGGCGTACCAGACGCTCGTGCAGAAGTGGGGCAATCTGTGCAGCGCCATCAATCCGGCACTTCTCGCCGCGCAGCTGTATCAGGAGAGCGGATTCAATCCCGACGCCAAGAGTCCTGCCGCCGCGCAGGGGATTGCGCAATTCATCCCCGGAACGTGGGCCACGCACGGAATCGACGGCGACGGCGACGGTGACCGCGACGTCTGGGACCCGAATGACGCGATTCCATCGGCCGCGAAGTACGACTGCTCGCTCGCGAAGTACGTCAAGGACGCTCCCGGAGACCCGACCAAGAACATGCTCGCCGCGTACAACGCCGGGGCGTACGCCGTCATCAAATACGGGGGCGTCCCGCCGTACCGGGAAACCCAGAACTACGTGAAGACGATCACGACACTGGAGGAGAGTTTCGCCGCTCCGGTCGGTCGTGTGCAGCCCTCGCAGCAGGCCGCCGGCGCCATCTACTACGCGCAGAAGAAGCTCGGGACGCTCTACCTGTGGGGTGGCAACGGCACCCCTGAGCAGGGAGGACGCTTCGACTGCTCGGGGCTGACCAAGGCCGCGTACGAAAGTGTGGGGATCACCCTGCCCCGCGTCGCCAACGACCAGTACAACGCCGGGCCGCACCCCGAGCGGGACGAGCTCCTCCCCGGCGACCTGGTCTTCTTCTCGGACGACCTCACCAACTCCCGGACCATCCGGCACGTGGGCATCTACGTCGGCGGCGGCTACATGATCGACGCGCCTCGGACGGGCGCCGTGATTCGCTTCGACCCCATCGACACCCCCGACTACTTCGGGGCGACCCGCGTGACCGAAGATGGCGCGAAAGCATTGCCCACCTCTGTGTGAATCCGCCCCTGAGCTGCAGCGATGCATCTCTCTTCGATAACGTCTGCGTGATCATTCGGTGGAGAGCGGAACGTATTGAAGGGGACTGTGCGTTCCTGTTCTGTAGCCGACGACGGGGGTTGTGGCGCGACGCGTCCGGTGGACGCGTGAAAGATGACGATGAAGGGGCCGTTGCACCATGGCTGGACTCGCCGACTCCGGATCGAACCCCGACGTCGATCTGCTCTACGACATCAACGGCCTCGCCAAGGACGCGCCGCACTGGTTCGACCGCATCATGGAGTTCGTGGGCGAGTGGGGGCTTCTGCTCGTCATGGTGCTGCTGATCCTCGGGTGCTGGTGGACCGTGCGGCGACGGGGCGGAGACGACGCCGCCTCCTCCGTGGCCTCACTGATCTGGGCGCCGCTGGCCGCCGGAGTCGCCGTACTCGTGAATGTGCCGATACGTGGCTTCGTCGAACGGCCTCGGCCCTTTGTGGACCATGAGGGGCTGGAAGTCCTTGTCGCCGGCAAGAGTGACTACTCGTTCGTGAGCGATCACTCGACTCTCATGATGGCGATGGGTGTCGGGCTGTTTCTCGCGAACCGGAAGTTCGGGTTCGTCGGGGTGGGGATTGCGCTGCTCGGTGGGTTCTGCCGGGTTTATATGGGCGTGCACTATCCGACTGACGTCGTCGGGGGATTTGCCCTCGGTACCGCGGTCGTGCTGCTGCTTTCGCCGCTTGCCTCTGCTTTGTTGACGCCTTTGGTGAAGGCGGTTGAGCGGTCGCCGCGGGTGGGGTGGCTTGTGCGGAGTGGCTCCGCCGGGGGGCGGGGTAAGAG
>NZ_LIPP01000120.1 GCF_001418335.1 Streptomyces aurantiacus
CGAACTTGAAGCCGTGGCCGGAGAAACCGCAGGCCACGGTCACGGACTCGGGATGTGCGGGATGCCGGGCGATGACGAAGTGCTCGTCGGGGGTGTTGGAGTACATGCAGGTGGCGGCCTTGAGGAAGGTGCCGGGCAGGGCGGGGACGCAGCGGGACATGTGGTCCGCCATGGCCCGGGTCTCGTCCGCGTGGACCGTCCGGTCGATGGTCTCCGGGGTGCAGACCCGGCCCTTGCGGAAGAACGCGACCTTGGCACCGAGTTCCGGCCCGTCGATGGCGGGGAAGCCGTAGACCTGGACGTCGTCCGCGTCCTGCCAGATGTATATCGGGTGGTTCTCCGACAGGAAGGGCAGGACCCCGCCCGCCGGCTGGAACCAGTACATGACCTGCCGCTCGATGGTGAACGGCACCCCGAGGTCGGTGAGCAACTGTGGCGCCCACGCGCCCGGGCAGATCACCAACTGGCCCGCGGTGTACGTGTTCTCCGCCGTATGGACGCGTACGCCGTCCCGGTACGGCTCCCAGCGGGTCATCGGCTCCTCGAAGTGCAGGTCGGCGCCCTGCCGGGTGGCGAGCTGGAGATGGGCCGCGACCATGTTCTCGGGGCGGAGCAGGCCGGCCTTCTTCTCGTAGAGCGCGACCTCGTCGTCGTTCGGAGCGAGAGTGGGGAAGCGGCGGCGTATCTCGGCCGCGTCGAGCATCTCGTGGGGCAGGTCCCACTGGGTGGCCGAGCGGAGCGAGCCGGAGACGGTCAGCGAGTCGGGCCGGCCGATCATCACGCCGCCGCACAGTGTCGCGACGTCCCGCCCGGTGGCCCGCTCCACGTCCTCGTACAACTCGTACGCGCGCAGCAGCAGCGGTACGTACGCCGGGTCCTCGAAGTAGGACTGCCGGGTGATCCGCGAACCGCCGTGACTGGAACCACGGTTGTGCACCGGCCCGAACTTCTCCAGCCCGAGCACCCGCGCCCCGCGCGAGGACAGATGATGGGCGGCGGCACTCCCCATACCGCCGAGACCGACGACGATGACGTCATAGGTGGGGGACACGGGGACCTCCGTCTTTTAGGGCATGGGGAACTGCTGTTCCTTTTTTGGGCGCGGGCTGCTGCCGGTGCCGCTGCTTTCGGCTTTTAGGGGCGCGGGGAACTGCGCGACCGGCCCCCACCGGCCCGCACGCCTGATCACAACCTTCTCGCGAAGCGATTAACACCGAATACGGGTCATCTCCGGATCGAACAGGGGTTCATCGGCAACGGTCGCGGCCACCTTCTCGCCGAAGTACTCGACAGAGACCCCCGTCCCGGCGGGCAGCACCGGCAACCAGGCGTACGCGACACACCGCCCCACCGTGTACCCGTACGCCGCGCTGGTGACGTAGCCGGCCGCGACCCCGTCGACGTACACCGGCTCCTTTCCGAGGACGACGGACGCCGGGTCGTCGAGCAGGAGCGGCGTGAGCCGGCGCCGGGGCCGGCTCCGCCCCTCCAACGCCCTCATCCCCAGGAAGTCCCCCTTGTCCAGCCGGACGGCGAAGCCGACCCCCGCCTCGTACGGATCGTGCTCGTCGGTCATGTCGACGCCCCACGCGCGATATCCCTTCTCCAGCCGCAGGCTGTTGAACGCCGAGCGCCCGGCCGCGATCACGCCGTGCTCCCGGCCCGCCTCCCAGAGCGTGTCCCAGAGGCGGAGCCCGAGGTCGGCGCTGGTGTAGAGCTCCCAGCCCAGCTCGCCGACGTAACTCAGCCGCAGGGCGGTGACCGGGACGTGGCCGATGTACGTCTCCTTGGCGCGGAAGTAGCCGAAGGCCTCGTGCGAGAAGTCGTCCCGGGTGAGCGGCTGGACGAGGGCGCGGGCGAGCGGGCCCCAGACGCCGACGCAACAGGTGCCGGAGGTGATGTCCCGGACGGCTACGTCGGACGGGGCATGCCTGGTCAACCAGTCCAGGTCGGCGGGGGAGTTGGCCCCCACCTGGAAGCGGTCGGGGCCGAGGCGCGCGACGGTGAGGTCGGAGCGGATGCCGCCCGTCTCGTCCAGGAGCAGGGTGTAGGTGACCGCGCCGGGCTTCTTGCGGAGGTTGTTGGTGGTCATGCCGTGCAGGAAGTCGAGGGCTCCGGGGCCGGTGACCTCAAGGCGGCGCAGGGGGGTCATGTCGTACATCGCGACCCTCTCGCGGGTCGCCCGTGCCTCGGCCGCCACGATGGGCGACCAGTGACGCGCCGACCAGGCGTCACGCTCGGGGAGCGGACCGCGGGAGGCGGCGAGCGGAGCGTTCGCCTCGTACCAGTGCGGGCGTTCCCAGCCGCCGCCCTCCAGGAAGTACGCGCCCAGCTCCTGCTGACGGGCGTGGAACGGGCTGACCCGCAGGGGCCGCGGCCGCGCCATCGGCTGGAGCGGGTGCAGGACGTCGTACACCTCGACGAACTGCTGGGAGCCGCGGTCCCTGACGTACGAGGGAGAACGCTGGGCGTCCTCGAAGCGCGTGAGGTCGCACTCGTGGACGTCGATCTCCGGGCGGCCGTCGATCATCCACTCGGCCATGGCCTTGGCGACACCGGCCGAGTGGGTCACCCACACGGCCTCCGCCAGCCAGAAGCCCCGCAGCGCAGGTGATTCGCCGAGTACCGGCATGCCGTCCGGCGTGAACGAGAAGACGCCGTTGAAGCCCTCCTCGATCTCGCTCTCGCGCAGCGCGGGCAGCAGCCGGCGGCAGTCGTCCCAGCTCGGAGCCCAGTCCTTGGCCGTGAAGGGGAACGACGACGGCATCTCCATGTCGTGCGCGCGCGCCTCGTCGTAGGGGAGGACCGCGAACGGGTCCACAGGCAGCGGCTTGTGGGCGTAACTGCCGATACCGAGGCGGTCGGTGTGCTCACGGAAGTAGAGGTCACGGTCCTGGAAGCGGAGGATCGGCATCGAGGCCTCCGTGGTGGCACCGGCCAGGCCGGGCAGGGGCTCGGTCCGCGCGTACTGGTGGGCGAGCGGTTGCAGGGGTACGTCGATGCCGGCCATGCGGCCGATGACGGGCCCCCAGAATCCGGCCGCCGACACCACGTGGTCGGCGGGGAAGACACCCTGGTCGGTGACGACGGCGGTGACCCTGCCGGCCGCCTGCTCGATCCCGGTGACGGTGTGCCGGTCCAGGAAGCGGGCGCCGCGGCTCTCGGCCCGTGCCAGCTGGGCGCGGGCGGCGAGCAGTGCGCGGGCCAGGCCGTCGTCGGGGGTGTGGAAGCCGCCGAGGACGAGCGACTCGTCGATCAAGGGCCAGAGTTCCTTGCAGCGGGCCGCGCTCACGATCTCGCCGGTCACGCCCCAGGAGGCGGCGTAACCGGCCCTGCGGTGCAGCTCGGCGAGCCGTTCGGGAGTCGTCGCGAGTTCCAGACCGCCGACCGGGGTGAAGCAGGAAACCCCGTCCACCTCAAGGGAGTTGAACTTTTCGACGGTGTACTGGGCGAACGCGGTGAGCGTCTTGGAGGGGCTGGTCCGGAACACCAGGCCCGGCGCGTGGGAGGTGGAGCCGCCGGGCGCGGGCAGCGGCCCCTGTTCGAGGACGGTGACGTCGGTCCAGCCGCGGGCGGTGAGCTCGTCCGCGAGGGAGCAGCCGACGATGCCGGCGCCCACGACGACCACGCGGGGGTTCGTCTCGGGCGTTGGGAGTGGGAGCGGCCGGCTGCTCACAGGACCACCACCGAGCGCAGCACTTCACCGCGGTGCATCTTCGCGAACGCCTCCTCGACCTGGTCGAGCGTGATGGTCTCCGTGACGAACGCGTTGAGGTCCAGCAGGCCGTAGAGGTACTGGTCGACGAGGAACGGGAAGTCGCGGCTGGGCAGGCAGTCGCCGTACCAGGAGGATTTGATCGCGCCGCCGCGGGAGAACACGTCGATCAGCGGGAGTTCGACCTTCGCCTGCGGGGACGGGACGCCGACCTGTACCAGCAGACCCGCGTGATCACGCATGTAGAAGGCCTGCTCGAAGGTTTCGGGACGGCCCACCGCGTCGATGGCGATGTCGACTCCGAAGCCGCCGGTGAGGGCGCGTACGGCCTCGACCGGGTCGGTGCCACGGGAGTTGACCGTGTGCGTGGCGCCGAATCGTTCCGCCCGGTCGAGCTTCTTGTCGTCGATGTCGATGGCGATGACCTTCATCGCGCCGTTGAGGCAGGCGCCCGCGATGGCCGCGTCGCCGACGCCGCCGCAGCCGATGACGGCGACCGTGTCACCGCGCCCGACGTTGCCGGTGTTCACCGCCGCGCCGTATCCGGCCATCACCCCGCAGCCGATCAGGCCCGCGGCCTCCGGGCGGGCAGCCGGGTTGATCTTCACCGCCTGGCCCGCCGCGACCAGGGTCTTCTCGGCGAAGGCGCCGATACCGAGCGCGTTGGTGAGCGGAGTGCCGTCGAGGAGGGTCATCGGCTGGGTGGCGTTGCGCGAGTCGAAGCAGTACCAGGGCCGACCGCGGCGGCAGGAGCGGCAGGAACCGCAGGGAGCCCGCCAGGCGAGGACCACGTAGTCGTCGACCGTGAGGTCGGTGACGCCCTCACCGACCGCCTCGATCGTGCCGGCCGCCTCATGGCCCAGCAGGAAGGGGAAGTCGTCGTTGACGGCGCCCTCCCGATAGTGCAGATCCGTGTGGCAGACCCCGCAGGCCTGCACGGTGACGAGCACCTCGCCCGGACCGGGATCGGGAACGACGACCGTCTGCACCTCGACGGGTGCGCCCTTCTTCACAGCGACTACGGCACGGACCTCGTATGGCACGACCAAGCTCCTCTGCTGTTGCGCAATGCACTGTGGGTTGCGCTATGAGGGACATACTGAGAACGCCTGGAGGGGGCCGTCAAGAGGTACGGGTTAACCCTTGGAAAAAGGCACGGGCCGCGTGAAATCTGCCCGACACACAGAAGCGCGGGGCCAGGTGTCACTGGCCCCGCGCTGTGTTCGGCGTCCCTGCGTAACTCGGTCCCGGGCAGGCTCCTGAGCAGGCTCTGGGTGAGCCCTGGCCGGATCTCGCTGGAAGCCCTCGGCGGCAGGGGTCCGGCCGGCGGCACCGCTCCGGTCTGCCGTCCGGCCGGCGTCCGGTCCGCAGTCGGCCGGTGCCCGGCCGGTGCCCGGCCGGTGCCCTGGAGGCCTCCGATCCCGCCTCCGATCCCGCTTCCGTCAGAAGCCGTACCCCATCCGGCGCGACAGGTCGGCCGCGGCCGCGGCGGTGCGCTTGGCACACTCCGGCAGGCGGTCCGAATCCAGCCGGTACACCGGGCCGGAGACGCTGATGGCGCCGATCACCTTGCCGTCGTGGGCACGCACCGGCGAGGCCGTGGCGGCCAGACCCAACTCCAGTTCCTCCAGGGCGAACGCGTAGCCCTGCTCCACCACGGACTCCAACTCGGCGCGCAACGCGGCCGGGCCGGTGATCGTGCGCTCGGTGAAGCGCGGAAGGGTCCTGGCCAGCAGTCCTTCGCGAAGCGTCGGCGGCAGATGGGCCAGCAGGACCTTGCCGCTGGAGGTGGCGTGCAGCGGAGTGCGTCTGCCCAGCCAGTTCTGCGCGGTGACGGACGCGGCGCCGCGGGCCTGCATGATGTTGACCGCCGCGGTGTCGTCGAGGACCGCGATGTTGACGGTCTCGCCCAGCTCGTCCGCGAGTTCGCGGCAGACGAGCACGCCCTCCTGCGAGATGTCCAGGCGCACTACCGCCGCCCCCGCCAGGCGTAGTACGCCGGCGCCCAGGAAGTACTTCCCGCGGTCCTTGGCCTGGGCGACCAGACCGCGGTTCTCCAGCACTCCGAGGAGCCGGAAGGCCGTGGACTTGTGCACCTCCAGCTCGTCGGCGATCTCGGTGACGCCCGCCTCACCGAGCCGGGCGAGGATCTCCAGCACGCTCACCGCGCGGTCCACCGACTGGACGGCGCTCCCGGCGCCCCTGCCCTGCTTCTCCGGTGACTCCTCTGTGGGGTCAGCCTGCTTCTGAGTGCGGGTCATAGCTCAACTCTCACCACCTGGCGGCTCTGTTTGAGCCGCATCTGCCGGAAGCCCTTGACGCGGCGGGCGTCCCGCGCGGATTCTGTTGCGCATAGCGCTCCCTCGTGCGCCATACGAAACATCATGTTACCGAAGCGTCCGGGACCGGGAAGGTCCCGGACCAGACCGGACCTGAGAGGTCCAGGACTGTGGGTCCTGGACCGAGAGGGGGGCCCGTGATTCCCGTCTGCCGCCTTGATGACCTCCCCGCGGGCGAATCCGTCCGTGTCGACACCGCGCCGCCCATCGCCGTGTTCAACGCCGACGGCGACCTGTACGCCGTCGACGACACCTGCACCCATCAGGACGCGTCCCTCTCCGAGGGATGGCTGGAGGGCTGTCTGGTGGAATGCCCGCTGCACGCCGCCTCATTCGATCTCCGCACGGGGCAGCCGACGTGCCTCCCCGCGCGCCGCCCCCTCGGCACCCACCGCGTCACCGTCGACGACGGCGTCATCCACGTCCACGTGGCAGCGAAGGAGGACACGGCGGCATGACGCTCCCTCCCGCCGAGAACACGACAGCGCGCGCCCCCGCACTCCACCTTGCCACGGGCTGCCCCGCGTACGGCGCCGAGAACCCCGCCGGCCCCACAGGACGCGGCGCCGGGCTGCCTGCGCGCACCACCAGCCGCCACGCCGCAACGGCCACCGAGTCGACCACTGTGCGTCACGCCGCAACGGCCACCGAGTCGACCACTGTGCGTCACGCCGCGACGGCCGCCGAGTTGACCGCCGGGCGTCGCGTCGTCATGGTCGCCGCGCCTACCTCCGGGCATGGCGCCGGTGCAGTGACGGCCGCCGCGCCGACCGCCGGGTGCGGAGCCGAGACAGCAGCCGACGCGCTCACCTCCCGGTGTGGTGCCGTGACGGCCGCCACGCCGGCCTCCGGGCACGGCGCGACGACGGCCGCGCCGACCTCCAGACGCGGCGAGAACCCGCGCGCGAGCGTGGCCGTGTCCGGCAGCCGAGCCCGGGTTTCCGGGCGCACGCGAGCGCCCCGAGCCCGGGTTTCCGGGCACGCCCGATCGGCCCTCAACCCCCGGAAGGGGCCCCGCGCATGAGGACCGTCACCGTCGTCGGGGCCTCGCTTTCCGGGCTGTACGCGGCCCGCGAGCTGCGCGCCCAGGGGTTCGACGGACGGCTGGTGATCGTCGGAGACGAACCCCACCGCCCGTACGACCGACCGCCCCTGTCCAAGGACTTCCTCACCGGCCGGTGCGGCGAGGACCGACTCGCCCTCAGCGACGCCGAAGAGAGCGCCGAACTCGACGCGGAGTGGCTGCTCGGCAGCCGCGCCCGTGGCCTCGACCTCCGTGACCGCACCGTCCTGCTGAACAACGGCCGCACCGTCTCCAGCGACGGTGTCGTCATCGCCACGGGCGCCTCGGCCCGTCGGCTCCCGGGCCCCGAACTCGCCGGAGTCCACACCCTGCGGACCCTCGACGACGCGCGCGCCCTGCGCGCCGAACTGACCACGGGTCCCCGGCGTGTCGTCGTCATCGGAGGAGGCTTCGTCGGCTCCGAGACCGCGTCCTCGTGTGCCGGACTCGGCCACGACGTCACCATCGTCGAAGCGGCCCCGCTGCCGCTGGTACCCCAACTCGGCCCGGAGATGGCGGCCCTGTGCGCCGCGCTGCACCGGCGCGGTGGTGTCGATCTGGTCACCGGGACGGGTGTCGCCGCACTGCGCGGCACCCTCACGGTCACCGGAGTCGAACTCTCCGACGGCCGCCTCCTCCCCGCCGATGTCGTGATCGTCGGCATCGGTGCCACCCCCAACACCGGTTGGCTCGCGGGCTCGACGCTCGCACTGCACGACGGCGTGCTGTGCGACGACGGCTGCGTGACGGCTCTGCCCCAGGTGGTCGCCGTCGGTGACGTGGCCCGAGTGGGCGGCACCCGTGCCGAACACTGGACCAGCGCCACCGAGCAGCCCCGTATCGCCGTGCGCAATCTCCTCGTCGGCCACACCGTGGAGACCTGCCGCCCGCTGCCCTACTTCTGGTCCGACCAGTACGGAGCGCGGATCCAGTTCGCCGGACGGCGGCTCGACACCGACACCGTCCGCATCGCGGAGGGCACCGTCACCGACGGAGCGCCGGGTGAGGACGGCTTCCTCGCGCTGTACGAGAGGGAGGGCCGGACGACCGCGGTGCTTTCCGTCGACCGCCCACGCCCGTTCATGCGCGCCCGACGTGAACTCGCCCGCTACGCCGACGCGATGGAGGCGGCCGCCCCTTAGAGAGGAAGCAGCCAGAGAGAAGCAGCCGGAGAGAAGCAGCCGGAGAGAAGCGGCGCGACAGTTCTGGGACAGGACGTTCAGGTCCTAGGAGTGCGACAGCTGCCCCGCGCCGCCGCCCCGCCGGCGTATCCGCTCCTTGGCCCGCTCCGCCGTCCGCTCCTGACGCCGGGCCTTGCGCCGCTCGCGACGCAGGGCCCGAGCCGTGCTGCTCGGCTCCGACACCACACCGTTGCGCTGATTCCACACCTGGCGTGTCACCCAGACGTCCAACGCGCCCCAGGTGGCCACCACCGTGCTCGCCACGCTGCTCAGCACCATGGGGAACGCGAGCCAGGAACCGGCCAGCGTGCACAGGAAGGCGACCATCGCCTGGATCAGCGTGACGGCGATGATGATGACGGCCCGAACCGCGGCCGTACGTACGGGATCGGGCAGCCGACGCCTGTCCGCGGGCTCCTCGACCCACAACGGCCGGTAGTACCCCTGGCCTTCGGACTCCGCGACGAACCGCTCCCCGGCCTCCGACGCATGCTCTGCCCCGGCCTCGAACGCGAGGTCCGCCCCCGCCACCGCGTCAGGCTCCGTCCCGGCTTCCGGCACAGACGCTGCCCCGGCCTCTGTCGCAGGCGCCGACCCGGTCTCCGTCACACGCTCCGTCCTCGCAGCGGCGCCCATCGTCGGAACCTCGGCCGCAAGATCGGCTCGAACCTCGGCCGCCCTGTTGGTTGGAACCTCGGCCGCGACGTCGGCCGGAATGTCTCGACCCGGGGCCCGTGGCTCCCGCTCCCCCTCCGCGATCGTCGCAACGCCCGTCCCCGGTGCCCCGTATCGCTCCGCCGTGCCCATCAACTTGTCACTCCCCACCGCCCGACAACCGCTCGCTCCGGTGTCACGAGACCCCGGCTCCCCATCGATTGCCCGGCTTGCGCTGATTTACGCCGCCTGGGCGCGGCATCCGGCACCTGCAGCCGATTTCCGCCTCCAACTTCCATACAGACAGACGATCGGCGTAAGCCGAAGATTCCCGACGACCAAGGAATTTCAGCCAACACGTCCGCGATACGGACTCGATCGCACCCGTTGTCCCGTGGCGGATCCCGGGAGGCAATCTCCCGCAATGAACGGACAACTGGGGATGTCCTGTTCCCGATGTGTACCGGGTCGGCCCGGACAGGCCTTCGAGATACCTGTGTGTCGGTAGTAGGCTCACGCCGTTTGTTGACGTACATGTGTGCCCCCGGCCTGTGGGGGCCGAGCTGGGGGAGGCCATGCGCTTTCGCGGGAAGTCCATCCGCCGGAAGATCGTGGCGCTGCTTCTCGTGCCGCTGGTTTCCCTGACCGGGATCTGGGGCTTCGCCACCGTACTCACGGGCCGTGAGGTCAACCAGCTGTTCGACACCACGTTCATCGTCCAGGAGATCGGCTATCCCACCGAGGACGTCATCAGCGTGCTCCAGGACGAGCGACGCCAGACCCTCGTCTACCTCGCGGATCCCCGGGCCTCCGACGCCCTCGCGGACCTGCGCCGTACCCGCACCGCCACCGACGAGGCCGTGTCGAAGATCCGTAGGAACGCCCGGAACGGCGACGTGCGGGACGAGATGGGTGCCGACTCCACCGAGCGCCTCACCGCGATCCTGGACGCCTTCGACGGTGTCAGGTCGCTGCGCCAGAGCGTCGAGGACAACACGGTCACCCGCGCCCAGGCCCTCGACCTCTACAACCGCCTGGTGGACCCCTGTTACATCCTCCTGGCCAACCTCCAGGTCCTCGACAACGTGGACGTCGACAAGGAGGGCCGTGCCCTCGTCAACATGTCGCGCGCCCGTGAACTGCTCGCCCGCGAGGACGCCCTGCTCGGTTCCGCCCTTGTCGTCGGCAAGGTCACCCGCGTCGAGGCCCTCGACATCTCCGACCTCGTCGCCCAGCGCACGCTCATGTACGAGATCAACCTGCCGCAACTGCCCTCCGCCGAGCGCGTCCGCTACGAGCGCTACTGGAAGAACGCGTCCACCGCACCCCTGCGCGTGGCCGAGCAGTCCGTCCTCGCCTCCGCGCCGGACACCCCCCGCGGCGTCACCGCGAAGAGCTGGGACGGCCTCGCCGACGAGGTCCTCGATGGTCTCGACAAGGTCAACACCCAGGCGGGCGACCGCTTCCAGGACCGGGTCCGGCCCATCGCGGTCGGCGTCATCGTCAAGGCCGCCATCGCCGGCGTGCTCGGCCTGGTCGCGGTGCTGGTCTCCCTCTTCATGTCGGTACGCATCGGCCGCGGCCTCATTCGTGACCTGCGCCGACTCCGCCAGGAGGCCCACGAGACCGCCGGGGTCCGGCTGCCCAGTGTGATGCGTCGCCTGTCCGCGGGCGAACACGTCGACGTCGAGACCGAGGTCCCGCGCCTGGAGTACGAGAAGAACGAGATCGGCGAGGTCAGCCAGGCGCTCAACAGCCTCCAACGGTCGGCCGTCGAGGCCGCCGTCAAACAGTCCGAACTGCGCAGCGGCGTCGCCGAGGTGTTCGTGAACCTCGCCCGCCGCAGCCAGGTCCTGCTGCACAAGCAGCTCACGCTGCTCGACACGATGGAGCGCAGGACCGAGGACACGGACGAACTCGCCGACCTCTTCCGCCTCGACCACCTGACGACCCGTATGCGCCGGCACGCGGAAGGCCTGGTGATCCTCTCCGGAGCGGCGCCCTCCCGGCAGTGGCGCAAGCCGGTCCAGCTGATGGACGTCGTACGCGCCGCCGTCGCCGAGGTCGAGGACTACGAGCGCATCGAGGTCCGGCGGCTGCCGCGGATGGCCGTCACCGGGTCCGCCGTCGCCGACCTCACCCACCTCGTGGCCGAACTCCTGGAGAACGCCACGGTGTTCTCGCCGCCGCACACGGCCGTACAGGTGCTCGGTGAGCGCGTCGCCAACGGTTTCACCCTGGAGATCCACGACCGCGGGCTCGGCATGGCCGCCGAGGCCCTCCTCGACGCCAACCTCCGGCTCGCCGAGACCCCCGAGTTCGAGCTCTCGGACACCGACCGGCTCGGGCTCTTCGTGGTCAGCCGGCTCGCCCAGCGACAGAACGTACGCGTCTCCCTGCAGCCTTCTCCGTACGGCGGGACGACCGCCGTGGTGTTCGTGCCCGACGCGCTGCTCTCGGACGACGTGCCCGACACCAACGGCGTCGGGTTCCGGCTCGACCGGGCGCTTCCCTCGAAGCTCTCGAAGGACGAGGCCGACGAGGGCCGCAGGGCCGCCTTGTCCCAGGTGCCGGTCTCGCTGCCCGGCCTGTCGGCGTCGATCCTCGACGGACCGGTCGAACTGGAGGCGCCCGTGGACCTGGACGCCCTCGAACGCTTCCCCGGCGCTCTCGACGACGAGGACGCCGAACGCGGCGGTATCTTCCGCCCGCGCCGCTCCGTCGCCGGGACCCCAGGGGACGAGATGCGCGAGCCGTCGCGCTCCTCCGACGGCGACGACCAGCTCGACACCCCGCTGCCGCGTCGCCGTGCTCCCAAGCTCGTCAGCTCCCACGGGCGCCCCGTGGCCAGGACCACGTCGCGGCGCGACGAGGCGACGGACCGTGCGGACACCGGCGAGGCGACAGAACTGTCCCAGCCGGCCCAGGAGACGTCCGAGCGCTCCGGCGTGCTCGAAGAGCTGCCGAAGCGTTCGAGGGGCGCCCGGCGGGGGCCCGCACGCCGCGAGACCGAGGACGCGCTCGCCGCCCGCCGGGGCGCGGCCGACGACTGGCCCGCGGGTACGGGCACCGACCCGGCGGACCGTGAACGTCGCCCGGCCCTGGGCCGAAGCGACCGGAGTACGGACCGGGGCGCGGACCGCCGCGGCGAGCACCCCGGAACGACAGGCGCAGGCACGGGCGCAGGCGCAGGCGCAGGCCGGGTGGCCGAGCCGGGCGCAGCGATCATGCGCGGACCGGGAGCCAGGGAAGGCGGGGACGGTGAAGCCCCGGCCCTGCCCCAGCGTGCTTCGCGTCGCGGGATCGAACCGAGCGGTACCCATCCCGCCGCCCCGGCCGGAGGCGGCGGTCCCGGCGCGCTGCCCCGGCGCGTACGGCAGGCCAATCTGGCCCCGCAGCTGAAGGAAGACCCCGACCGGTACGCCACACGCGACCCGGCCCGCACGACGGACCCCACGGAGCGTGACGCGGACGAAGTACGCAGCCGTATGGCCTCGCTCCAGCGCGGCTGGCAGCGTGGCCGCGAGGAGAACGCCGCGGGCGACGAGGCTCAGGCCGGCGCCCAGGACGGCACAGCACCAGGAACGACTAAGGGAGACGGCCGATGACCGCACCGAACGCCGCCGGCCACACCACGACCACCATGGCGACGGGGGAACTCAACTGGCTCCTCGACGACCTGGTGGCGCGCGTCGCCAGCATCCGCAAAGCTCTCGTACTCTCCGGAGACGGCCTCCCCACGGGGGTCTCCACCGACCTGACGAGGGAGGACAGCGAACATCTGGCCGCCGTCGCCTCCGGATTCCACAGCCTCGCCAAGGGCGTCGGCCGCCACTTCGCGGCGGGCAGCGTCCGGCAGACCGTCGTCGAACTGGACGAGGCGTTCCTGTTCGTCACGGCGGCCGGTGACGGCAGCTGCCTCGCGGTCCTCTCGGACGCCGATTCCGACGTCGGGCAGGTCGCCTACGAGATGACCCTCCTGGTGAAGAGGGTCGGCGTGCACCTCGCCGCCGCTCCGCGCGCCGAACTGCCCTCGGGCGGGTAGTGGGACGGCATGAGCGGAGACGGACAGGGGACGCCCCACTGGTTCGACGACGAGGCCGGACCGGTGGTCCGTCCGTATGCCATGACACGCGGCCGCACCACCAGCCCGGGCCAGCACCGCCTCGACCTGATCGCCGTGGTGGTGACGACGGAGTACGCCGAGGACCCGGAGGCGGACCACTCGCTGTCCCCGGAACATGTGGACATCGTCGAGCTCTGCCGTGACGCTCCCCAGTCGGTCGCCGAACTCGCCGCCGAACTCGACCTGCCCATCGGGGTCGTACGCGTCCTCATCGGCGACCTGGTGGAGGACGAGCTGGTGAACGTGACGCGTCCGGTCCCTCCTGCGGAGCTGCCGGACGAAAGCATTCTGCGTGACGTGATCAGCGGCCTCCGAGCACTGTGAACCGAAGAGCCCGGCCGCCGGCGGCACCACCGAAGCATGTGACACCACTGAAGCAGGAGAAGAGATCGATGATCTTCGGGCGCACTGAACGCGGCAAGGCCCCGGTCGAGCCCGTCACTCTCAAGATCCTCGTGGCGGGCGGCTTCGGTGTCGGCAAGACCACCCTGGTAGGTGCCGTCAGCGAGATCAAGCCGCTGCGCACCGAGGAACTGCTGACCGAGGCCGGCCGTCCCGTCGACGACACCAGCGGCGTGGAGGGCAAGCACACCACCACGGTCGCCATGGACTTCGGCCGCATCACGCTCCGCGAGGACCTCGTGCTGTACATCTTCGGCACACCCGGCCAGGACCGCTTCTGGTTCCTGTGGGACGAGCTCGCCACCGGCGCCCTGGGCGCCGTCGTACTCGCCGACACCCGCCGCCTGGAGGACTGCTTCGCGGCGGTCGACTACTTCGAGCGGCGCTCCATACCCTTCGTGGTGGGCGTCAACTGCTTCGAAGGTGCCTCCCGTTACCCCGTGGAGGCCGTCCGCCAGGCCCTCGACCTCGACTCCGCGGTCCCCGTGGTCCTGTGCGACGCACGCGGCCGGGAGTCGGTCAAACAGGTCCTCATCGAGGTGGTCAAGCACGCGATGACGTACGCGGCCGGCCGCCGCCACACCCTCACCACCTGAAGCACGAGGGCCGCCGTCGGAGCGGGTACGAGTACGGCCCGGCTACGAGTACGGCCCGTACCCCCGCCGACCGGGGTACGGGCCGCAGTTCTCGGGCACGGCGCGAGGAAGCCGCACGCGCGCGTGGTACGGCACTTGTGCTCCACGCCCGCGTGGAGCACGAAAACGCGGCTCAGCCCGCGTCGTCCTCATGCCAGCCGAAGCTCTTCTCCACCGCCTTGCGCCAGCTGTGGTACTCGCGGTCACGGACCGACGCCTCCATGGAGGGTGTCCACTCGACGTCCTTCTGCCAGTGGGACTTGAGCTCGTCGAGGTCGTTCCACACCCCGGTCGCCAGACCGGCCGCGTACGCCGCTCCCAGGCAGGTCGTCTCGGAGACCTTCGGGCGGATCACCGGCACGTCGAGCACATCCGCCTGGTGCTGCATGAGCAGGTTGTTCTTGGTCATGCCGCCGTCCACCTTCAGGGTCGTGATGGGCACCCCGGAGTCCTGGAACATGGCGTCCACGACCTCACGCGTCTGCCAGCTCGTCGCCTCCAGAACGGCCCGCGCCAAGTGCCCCTTCGTGACGTACCGGGTGAGACCGGTGACGACTCCGCGCGCGTCGGACCGCCAGTACGGCGCGAACAGACCCGAGAACGCGGGCACGATGTACGCGCCGCCGTTGTCGTCGACGCTCGCCGCCAGGGTCTCGATCTCGTCGGCGGTACGGATGATGCCGAGCTGGTCGCGGAACCACTGCACCAGTGCGCCCGTGATCGCGATGGACCCTTCCAGACAGTAGACCGGCGCCTCCGTGCCGATCTTGTACCCCATGGTGGTCAGGAGCCCGTTCTTCGAGGGCACGGGCCGGTTCCCGGTGTTGAGCAGCAGGAAACTGCCCGTTCCGTAGGTGTTCTTGGCCGTCCCCACGTCATAGCAGGCCTGGCCGAACACCGCCGCCTGCTGGTCGCCGAGCGCGGACGCCACCGGGACCCCGGCGAGCTGGCCCACGGCGGTCCCGTACACCTCGGACGAGGACTTGATCTCGGGGAGGACCGCTTCGGGGACGTTCATCGCGGAGAGGATGGACCGGTCCCACTGCAGCGTTTCGAGGTTCATCAGCATGGTGCGGCCGGCGTTGGTGACGTCGGTGACGTGCCGGCCGCCGTCCGTGCCGCCGGTGAGGTTCCAGATCAGCCAGGAGTCGATCGTGCCGAAGGCGATCTCGCCACGCTCGGCGCGGGCCCGCAGCCCCGGCACGTTGTCGAGCAGCCAGGCCGCCTTGGGTCCGGAGAAGTAGCTGGCCAGCGGTAGCCCGGTCTGCTCGCGGAATCGGTCCTGCCCGTCCGGGCCGCCGAGTTCGTTGCAGAGCGCGGAGGTACGGGTGTCCTGCCAGACGATCGCGTTGTGCACGGGCTTGCCGGTGGCGCGGTCCCACAGGACCGTCGTCTCGCGCTGGTTGGTGATCCCCAGCGCGCTGAGCTGGTCGGCGCGGAGCCCGGCCTTCGCGATCGCGCCCGCGACCACGGCCTGCACCTTCGACCAGATCTCGGTGGCGTCGTGCTCCACCCAGCCGGGCTTGGGGAAGATCTGGCGGTGCTCACGCTGGTCGACGGCGACGATCGCGCCGTCCTGGTTGAAGACGATGCAGCGGCTCGACGTGGTGCCCTGGTCGATCGCGGCGACGAACTTGTCCGTCATGACGTCCCCTTCGTCGGATTCTGCGGAGGACCTGCCACGGCATCACTGGTGATGCCACGGCACTGGTGATGCCGTGGCCCTAGAAGGCCGCATTGAAGATGAGCCCGGACAGCGCTCCGCCGATCAGCGGCCCCACCACCGGAATCCACGCGTAACTCCAGTCCGACGTACCCTTGTTGGGGATCGGCAGAATGGTGTGGGCGATGCGCGGTCCCAGGTCACGGGCCGGATTGATGGCGTATCCGGTCGGGCCGCCGAGCGACAGGCCGATGCCGACCACCAGGAACGCGACGATCAGGATCGCGGTGCCGGACTGGCCGAGGCCCTCGGTGAGTCCGAAGGCCAGGACCGGCAGGACCAGACCGACGGTCGCGATGATCTCGGTGATGAGGTTCGCCACGGGATTGCGGATCTCGGGCGAGGTGGAGAAGATCCCGAGCGTCGGCTGCGCGATCTCGTCGTCGGAGTTGGCCTGGAACTGCGCGTAGTAGACGAGCCAGCACAGCACCGCGCCGAGGAACGCGCCGACCATCTGCCCGGCGATGTAGAAGTGGACCTGGTCCCAGTCCCCGGTGTCGATCGCGATGCCGATCGTCACCGCCGGGTTGAGGTGTCCGCCGGACAGCGGCGCGGCGGTGTAGGCACCGGCCAGTACACCGAATCCCCAGCCGAAGGCGATGACGATCCAGCCGGCGTCCTTGGCCTTGGAGTAGTTGAGTACGACGGCGGCGACCACTCCGGCGCCGAAGAGGATCAGAATCGCTGTGCCGATGACCTCACCGACGAAGATGTCTCCGTTGCTCATGGCGGCTCCTAGGCCCAGGCCCGGGGCGAATTCGCCCCGGCCCACCGTGCAGGGTGCGTTCCCATGGCTACTTCAGCCGAAGGCAGGGGAATACCGCGCCCCGCCCGGCGTCCGTGACGAGCGTGCCGTAGCAGTCGAATCGCCTGTGCGGAATGGCCCGTTGGCACGGACGAGGGCCCGCGCGACACAGTGTATGAATAGGCCGGAAAGCGACGACGCCGACTGACACCGGAAGTGTTCCCCGGCACTGTGAGAGCGTCAAGGTTGCGGGCGACACCGGTTCCGACACCGGTTCGGTCCCACGTCTTCGGCCGACCGGCAGCCACCGGACGCCCGGCCGGGCGCACGCACGGCTCCGGACCGGGACGGACCGCCTCCCCCGGACGGCCGCCACCTCACCTGACGGCGATCACGGCCGACCCGTGCCCGAACAGCCCCTGGTTCGCGGTGACTCCGACCCGGGCCCCCGCGACCTGCCGGTCACCCGCGGTGCCCCGCAACTGCCACGTCAGCTCGCAGACCTGGGCGATGGCCTGGGCGGGCACGGCCTCCCCGAAGGAGGCGAGCCCACCGCTGACGTTCACGGGTATGTGGCCGCCCAGTGCTGTCGTGCCCTCCCGCAGGAGCTTGGCCGCCTCGCCCTCGCCGCACAGCCCCAGATCCTCGTACCACTGCAACTCCAGGGCCGTGGACAGGTCGTAGACCTCGGCGAACGAAAGGTCCTCCGGGCCGATCCCCGCCTCCTCGTACGCGGCCCGCGCGATCGAAGCCCGGAACGTGTCAGCAACCGGCCCCGCCGCGACCGTCGAGCCCGCCGAGTCCGTCGCGATGTCGGGCAGGTCCAGCACGGTGCGGGGATAGCGCGGTGTCACCGTGGACACCGCGCGGATCCGCACCGGATCCACCGCCCCGTGCCGGCGCGCGAACTCCATGCCGGACAGCACCAGCGCCGCCGCGCCGTCAGAGGTCGCGCAGATGTCGAGCAACCGCAGCGGATCGGCGACCACGGCCGACGCGGCGACCTCCTCGGCCGTGACCCGCTTGCGGTAGCGCGCGTTCGGATTCAGCGCCCCCATGGCCGCGTTCTTCACCTTGACCTGGGCGAAGTCCTCCACCGTGTCGCCGTGGACCGCCATCCGCCGCCGCGCGTACAGCCCGAAGTACGTCGGATTCGTCGCGCCCAGGACGCGGAACCGCAGCCAGTCCGGATCGTCGGGCCTGTCCCCGCCCGCGGGCCGGAAAAACCCCTTCGGTGCCGCGTCCGCACCCACCACGAGCACCACGTCCGCGAGGCCCGAAAGGATCTGCGCCCGCGCCGCGTCGACGGCCTGGGCTCCCGACGCGCACGCGGCGTACACGCTCGCCACCCGCGCCCCCTGCCAGCCCAGCGCCTTGGCGAACGTCGCCCCCGCCACGTACCCCGGATAGCCGCCACGCACCGTGTCCGCGCCGACGATCGAGTCGACCTGCCGCCAGTCGAGGCCCGCGTCGGCCAGTGCCTCGCGCGCCGCCACCGTCCCGTACTCGACGAATCCCCGCCCCCACTTGCCCCAGGGGTGCATGCCCGCGCCGAGCACCGCCACGTCACCCGTCATGCCGTCACCCCCGTCGGCCGCCAGTGCCAGGTCGTCCAGGTCGTCTCCGCGTCCTCGTTCAGCACGCCCGGGACGACCTCCACCTCCATGCCCACCGTCAGATCGGCGACGGACACCCCGGGAACCGTCTGACCGAGCACCACGAGACCTTCGGATTCCAGCTCCACAGCGATCAACGCGTAGGGCCGCCATTCGAGTTCCCGATCGGACACGTACGGTGACGGCGGCCGGTACCGGCTGTCCGTGTAGGACCAGACGCGGCCCCGTCTCGACAGCGGCACCTCTTCCAGTTCGCCGCCCGGGCAATCGGGATTGCGGCAGAACGAGTCCTCCCGGGGGAAGAACACGGACGCGCAGGCCGAGCAGCGCGTGCCGAGGAGCCGGAAGTCGTCTCCCTCGCCGGCGAACCAGCCGGGGACCACGGGCGTACGAGTGCGCGACAAGGCTCCTCCACGGCACTGGACGACGACACCTGATCTGACGGTATGTCAGAAGTCTGCCACGGGCGACGCGGATGGGACAGTGGCCCGGAACAGGCAGTGATCGGGAGTGAGCCGTCGAGAACCAGAACCACCAGAACCATCAGAATCACCGGGACCAAAGCCACTCGAATCACTCTCCGGGAACCCGGTCCGGTCGGCTGATCGGGCGCGGACTGTATCCGATCACTTCCCCCGGGGAACCCGCACCTGATAGACGCAAGGGTCATGACCCGACTCACCACAGCGGTACGCGGTCTCGTCACCGCGCTCGCCGCCCTGCTCGCCGTCACCGCCGCCTCCACCACCGCGCGGGCTACGCCGGAGCCGAAGGCCCCCGAGGACTTCGTGGCCCTCCGCTCGGTGGACCGCACGATCATCCAGGAGATGCGCTACTTCACCCCGCACAACTTCGTGGGCGAGCGCATCGACGGCTACCGGGAGCCGCTCTGCATCCTCACCAGACCCGCCGCCGAGGCCCTCCACAAGGCTCAGCGGCAACTGCTGCCCCAGGGCTACTCCCTGAAGGTGTACGACTGCTACCGGCCCCAGCGAGCCGTCGACCACTTCGTCCGCTGGGCGGAGGACCTCGACGACCAGACCATGAAAGGCGAGTTCTACCCCGACGTCGACAAGACCCGTCTGTTCGAGGACGGTTACATCGCCGAGAAGTCCGGCCACAGCCGGGGCTCGACCATGGACCTCACGCTCGTGAAGATTCCGGCGAAGCCGACCCCGCCGTACGTCCCCGGGCAGCCCCTCGTGCCCTGCTTCGCACCCCAGGGCGAGCGTTTCCCGGACAACTCCGTGGACATGGGCACGGGTTACGACTGCTTCGACACCCTGTCGCACACGCTCGACCCACGGGTCCAGGGGCAGCAGCGCGTCAACAGGCTCCTTCTGAAGGACACCCTCGAAGACCTCGGTTTCGTGAACCTTGCCGAGGAATGGTGGCACTTCACCTACAAGCCCGAGGCCTACCCCGACACGTATTTCGACTTCCCGGTGTCGGCCGCGTCCCTGGTCAGGTCCCACTGAGGCGGCCAGCCAAAACGTCCATGTGATCATCAGATACAGTCCCGGGCGTGTCTCCATCCCAGATCCCCTCCGCCAACTCCACGCCGGGCACTCACTGTTCGAGCTGCGGTGCCCCCTACGGAGAAGGCGTCTCCGGCTGGCCCCGTACCTGCGCCTCCTGCGGCGGCGTGGCCTACCGCAACCCGTTGCCGGTCGCGGTGGCTCTGCAGCCCGTGTACGACACGCAAGGGGCAGCCCTGGTCGTCATCACCCGAACCATCGCCCCCGCGCGCGGGGGCGTCGCCCTGCCCGGAGGATTCATCGACCACAGGGAGGACTGGCGCCAGGCCGTCGTCCGTGAGCTCAAGGAGGAGACGGGCATCGTCGCGGCGAGCCGCGACGTACGGCTCGTCGACGCGCTGAGCTCACCCGACGGGCACCTGCTGCTCTTCGGAGCCCTCCCGGAGCGTCCCGCGGCCGAACTGCCGCCGTCCGTCGCGACGGACGAGACCGCGGGCTGGCACTTGCTGCGCAGATCGACCGAACTCGCCTTTCCACTGCACACGATGGCGGCCAAGGCGTGGTTCGACGGCCGGTACATCTGAGGGACCCCTCGGAACCGCCCGAAGAGGCCCGCCGGCCGACCCGTCGGCCGGCGGGCTCTCATCGATACCGCCGGGCCCCTGCGAGCTGGGCCATCAGGTCCCCAGTCCGCGCACCCGTACGGGAAGGGACGGCTCGCCCGGCCCGTCCTCCCCCTCTCGCGCCACCACCACACGCTTGCCCTGCCGGCGCGTCACATAGCGCTGGATCTCCGGCTCCTCCCAGCCGTCCCCGGAGTCGGCGACCACCAGCCCGCCCCCGGTCCGTCCGTGGGCGGGCGCCCACACCTCCAGCTCCAGAGAGCCGTCGTCGCCGCGTACGGGCAGCACGGCGCCCGCGCGGACCAGTACCGGAATCCGCGACAAGGGGGCGTCGATCAGCACCTGCGCGGGCCCTTCGTATGCCTTCTCGGTCACCACGTCGTACCAGCGGCCCCGCGGCAGCCGCACGGCACGCCGGTCCGTGCCCGGCTCCAGCACCGGAGCCACCAGGAGACAGTCACCGAGCAGGAAGACGTCCTCGCAGTCACGCAACGCCCGGTCCTCCGGGGCGCCCCACCACAGCGGCCGCACATACGGCGCACCCGTACGCCGTGCCAGATGCGCCAGTGTCATGAAGTACGGCAGCAGCCGCCGCCGCTCGACGAGCGCCACGCGCGCGTGCGTGAGGACCTCGTCACCGAACTCCCAGGGCTCCCTGCGGCCGGCCCGCGGCCCCGCGTGGGTACGGAAGAACGGGAGATACGCGCCCAGCTGGAACCACCGGAGAAACAGCTCGGGGGAGGGGTGCCCGTCGAAGCCGCCCACGTCGGGCCCCGAGTACGGCACCCCGCAGAGACCGAGCCCCAGCACCAGGGCCAGCGACGCCCGTACACCCGGCCACCCCGTGGCCACCTCCCCGGACCAGGTCCCTCCGTAGCGCTGTATTCCGGCCCAGCCGGAGCGTGACAGCAGGAACGGCCGCGCCTGGGGTGCCAGTTCGCGCAGGCCCTCGTAGGCCGTACGGGCCATGGCGAGCGCGTACACGTTGTGCGCCTCGCGATGGTCGCCACCGCGGCCCTCCAGGTCGTGCCGCGCCGAACGGGGCAGCGTGGACTCGCCGAAAGCGGTGAAGGAAACGGGTTCGTTCAGGTCGTGCCAGAAGCCGGCGAACCCCTGCGAGAGCCGCTCCTCGTAGAGCCCGCCCCACCACCGGCGCGTACGCGCGCGCGTGAAGTCCGGATGGACCACCTCGCCCGGACGGCCCACACCACGCACGACCTCTCCCGCGAAGTCCCGCACGAAGCCGTCCTCGGCGCTCCCGCTGTCGTACACGGCGTTACCGCCCCCGGGTTCGGCCCTGACCGCCGGACCCACGACCGACACCAGCCGGATTCCGTCCCGGCGCAGCTCCTCCGCGAGCACCGGCAGCTTCGGGAAGCGGTCCCGGTCGACCGTGAACACCCGCTGCGCGTCGAAGTGGTCGATGCCCAGGTGCACGGCGTCCAGCGGCAGCCCGCGCTCGTGGTACCCGCCGACGATCCGCCGGACCTCCTGCTCGTTCCCGAAGTCCCACCGCGCGTGATGGTGCCCCAGCGCCCAAGCGGGCGGCAGTGCCGCGGCACCGGTCAGGGACGCCCAGGTCTGCAGCACGCGCGCGGGAGTGCCCACCATCGCCCAGCAGCGCAGTGGTCCACCGTCCATGCGCAGTTCGCTCGTCCCGGCCCGGTCGTGCCCGGACCCGGCGCCCTCCTCGCCTTCGCGCACCGTCACGGTGCCGTCCCAGGAGCTGTCGTGGAACACCAGGTGCGTGGCCGCGTCGGCGACCACCATCTGCACCGGCATGGTGAGGTACAGCGGGTCGTCCCCGGGACCGAAGGCATGCCCCGGGTCGGTGTTCCACAGCCGGTACGTCCCATCGCGCAGCCGGGGCCCCGACGCCCGCCCGCCGAGGCCGAAGAAACGCGCGTCCGCGGCCACTTCGGACCGCTGCATCCAGCGGGCCCGACCACCACCGGCCGGCTCCCACCACCGCGGCGGCAGATCGCGCCGCAGACTCACCCCGCCCGGCGTGAGCACCTCCACGGCGCCGAACCGGGAGACGACCACCGTCATCCGCTCCGACACCACCCGCCAGGCACCGTCCTTGTCCGGCTCCAGCACGGCCCGGCAGTCCGGTTCGGGCGCGCCGTCCGCGAGCGCGTACGAGGGCTCGGGCCCCGCTCCGTCCCAGGCCCAGAAGACGGCTCCGCCGGTGGTGACGGTGATGCGCAGCTCGGAGCGGGTGAACCGGACGACGCCCCCGCCGGGCGTGGGCTCCGCGGACAGCACGGGCCCGGGGACCCGCGCGCGTTCGGGGCCCCGCGCCGGCAGCCCCGCGGCGTCGGCACGCCTCCTGCGCCATGCGGCCCGTACGGTGAGCAAGCCCTGGCCCGCCCCCGCCGAACCGACCGCCTTCATCGAACGCACCAGGTCACGACCGTTCATGCTGCTCAGCCTGCCACCCGAATGGGCCTACGAGTGAGTCGTTCAACTTCCGTTCACCCATGGCGGGACCACATGTTCACGAGCCGGACTATGTGGGCCCAACCCTGGTGCGGAAGTCGATCACATGGCATCGTCCGTCTCAGCCGCGTGACCCGCACACCTCAGTCCGTGCGCGGTACACGTACACGACGCGCGCAGTCCGGGAGCCGACCCATGACCTCATCGAACCCCTCGCCGCTCTGGCAGCCCGACCGGGAACGCATCGCCCAGGCACAGATCACCCGATTCCAGGCCTGGGCGGCCGAACATCACGGTGCCCCGGCCGAGGGCGGCTACGCCGACCTGCACCGCTGGTCCGTGGACGAACTCGACACGTTCTGGAAAGCCGTCACCGACTGGTTCGACGTACGGTTCTCCACCCCCTACGCGCGCGTGCTGGGCGACCGCTCGATGCCGGGGGCCCAGTGGTTCCCCGGCGCCACCCTCAACTACGCCGAGCACGCCCTGCGAGCGGCCAACACCCGGGCGGACGAACCGGCCCTCCTGTACGTCGACGAGACCCACGAGCCCCGCCCCGTCAGCTGGTCCGAACTACGCCGACAGGTCGGCTCCCTGGCCGCCGAACTGCGCGCCCTCGGCGTACGCCCCGGAGACCGCGTCAGCGGATACGTCCCGAACGTTCCGCAGGCCGTGGTCGCCCTCCTCGCCACCGCCGCCGTCGGCGGAGTATGGACGTCCTGTGCCCCGGACTTCGGCGCCCGCAGCGTCCTCGACCGCTTCCAGCAGGTCGAGCCCGTCGTCCTCTTCGCGGTCGACGGCTACCGCTACGGAGGCAAGGAGCACGACCGCCGGGACACCGTCGCCGAACTGCGCCGCGAACTGCCCACCCTGCGCGCCGTCGTCCACATCCCGCTGCTCGGCACGGAGCACCCCGAAGGCACCCTGGAATGGTCCGCCCTCACCTCGTCGGACATCGCACCCGTCTACGAAGAGGTGCCTTTCGACCACCCCCTCTGGGTGCTCTACTCCTCCGGCACGACGGGCCTGCCCAAGGCCATCGTCCAGTCCCAGGGCGGCATCCTCGTCGAGCACCTCAAACAGCTCGGCCTGCACTGCGACCTGGGCCCCGAGGACCGTCTCTTCTGGTACACGTCCACCGGCTGGATGATGTGGAACTTCCTCGTCTCCGGCCTCCTGACGGGCACCACGATCGTCCTGTACGACGGCAGCCCCGGCTATCCGGACATCGGCGCCCAGTGGCGCGTCGCCGAACGCACCGGCGCCACCCTGTACGGCACATCGGCGGCCTACGTCATGGCCTGCCGCAAGGCGGACCTCCACCCCTCCCGGGACTTCGACCTCTCCCGGGTCCGGTGCGTCGCGACCACCGGCTCGCCTCTGCCGCCCGACGGATTCCGCTGGCTGCACGACGAGGTACGCGACGACCTGTGGATCGCCTCCGTCAGCGGCGGCACCGACGTGTGCTCCTGCTTCGCGGGAGCGGTCCCCACCCTGCCCGTGTACATCGGCGAACTCCAGGCCCCGGGCCTCGGCACCGATCTCCAGTCCTGGGACCCGAGCGGCAAACCCGTCACCGACGAGGTCGGCGAACTCGTGGTCACCAACCCCATGCCGTCCATGCCGATCCGCTTCTGGAACGACCCCGACGGCAGCCGCTACCACGACAGCTACTTCGACACGTACCCCGGAGTGTGGCGCCACGGCGACTGGATCACCGTCACCTCGCGCGGCTCCGTCGTCATCCACGGCCGCTCGGACTCCACGCTCAACCGCCAGGGCGTCCGCATGGGGTCGGCCGACATCTACGAAGCGGTCGAACGCCTTCCCGAGATCCGCGAGTCCCTCGTCATCGGCATCGAACAGCCCGACGGCGGCTACTGGATGCCGCTCTTCGTCCACCTCGCCCCAGGAGCCGTACTCGACGAGACACTCCTCGGCCGCATCAAGCAGACCATCAGGGAACATCTCTCACCCCGCCACATCCCCGACGAGGTCATCGAGGTCCCCGGCGTGCCCCACACCCTGACCGGCAAGCGCATCGAGGTCCCGGTCAAACGCCTCCTCCAGGGCACCCCCCTCGAAAAGGCGGTCAACCCCGGCTCCGTCGACAACGTCGACCTGCTCCGCTTCTACGAGGAACTGGCCCGCAACCGCGCCTGACCGCCAACACCAACCTGACCAACGCTTCTTCGCCACCACCCCGCCTGTGAACCCTGAGCCGACGGTCGTTGTCAGTGCCGACGGTTACGGTGAGTGAACATTGATCACTGCGCACAGGGGGAAAGATGGCGCACACCCAGCACCAGACCATGCGACGCGTCCTGCGCCGCGAAATCGCCGGAACCATCGGCCTGCTGACCGACGAGCAGGACTTCACCGCGATGCGGCGGCGCTACCGTACCTTCGCCTTCGACGACCACGCGAGCTATCTCCAACAGGTGGAATCGCTGCTCCGGACCCTCGCGTCCCAGGGCGGCCACACCACGGTGGCGCTCTTCGACCCCGAGGAGTACGCGGCGTTCTGCGCCGAGCACGAGCTGGACCCCGACACCGCTGCCAGCCGCACGCGCTTCACGGCGGAGCTCGCCGCGACAGGCGCGACCGTCTCCTACGAAGGCCAGCCCTTCGACGCCCTCGTCCCCGACCTCATCGACGAAGCAGTCCGCCAGGCCACCTGGGAGTACGCGACCACACTCCTGTCCCGGATCGGCAACTGCGCCTCCTGCGGCGAGGACATCGGCCGAGCCGCCTTCCTACGAGCCTCGGAGCTGCTCGTCCGCATCCTCGAAGTCTCGGGCCCCGGCGCGCGGCACCTCGTGTGCAGCGTCTCCACCGAGCCCGAAACACTCATGGCCGTCCTGCGCACCGACGACGACGAGCACGGAACGCCGCAGCTCGACGAGGCCGCGGCCCTCGAATTCACCACCGTCCTCGCCCTCGGCATCGCCACCAGGACGGCCGGCGGCCTCGTCATGCGCACCAGCACGCCCGACACGACCGACCGGGTGTACGGCTGGCGCCTGCGCGGTGAGTGGCTGCGACCCCTCACCGCCGGCGAAGTCTTCGACGCCTACTGCACGGACGTCGAATCAGGCGACCTGGTCTCTCCGGAATCAGGCGTCGACTACTGCGCGCCGCCGGACCTGGGCGACGACGGCCATACGACCGCACACACGCACTGAACACACGAGGGGCGCCCCACCTTTCGGCGGGGCGCCCCTCGATCACAGCCACTCAGCACTGAACCACTCAGCACCGGCGGCGCGGTATCCCGACTACTCGCCGGACAACACCGCCTGAGCCGCCGTGCGCGCCTCCTCGGCGCTGTCGCAGGCACGCGCAGCCACCGCGGCCCGCTCGCACTGCGCCAGCGTGTACTTGCCCAATGCCGTGCGGACGTAGGGAATCGACGCCGCACCCATGGAAAGAGAGGTGACACCCAGACCGGTCAGCACACACGCGAGCAGCGGGTCCGAGGCGGCCTCGCCGCAGACACCACAGCTCTTGCCCTCGGCCCTGGCCGCCTCGGCGGACATCGCGACCAGATCGAGCAGCGCGGGCTGCCAAGGATCCTGGAGCCGGGACACGGCCCCCACCTGACGGTCGGCCGCGAAGGTGTACTGCGCGAGGTCGTTCGTGCCCAGCGACAGGAATTCGACCTCCTGGAGGATCGAGCGCGCCCGCAGGGAGGCCGACGGAATCTCGACCATGGCACCGAACTTCGCCCGCAGGCCCGCCGCACGGCACGCGTCGGCGAATGCCTTGGCGTCCGCGCGGTCGGCGACCATCGGCGCCATGACCTCCAGGTGGACGGGCAGCCCCTCGGAAGCCTTCGACAGCGCTGTCAGCTGCGTACGCAGCACGTCGGGGTGGTCCAGCAGCGACCGCAGACCCCGCACGCCCAGCGCCGGGTTCGGTTCGTCGGCCGGCGTCAGGAAGTCGAGCGGTTTGTCGGCGCCCGCGTCGAGCACACGCACCACGACCCGCCCCTCGGGGAAGGCCTCAAGAACCGCGCGGTACGCCTCGACCTGCTTCTCCTCGGTCGGCGCGTTCTTGCTGTCGTCGAGGAAGAGGAACTCGGTGCGGAACAGGCCCACGCCCTCGGCACCGGCCTCGACCGCCGCCGCGACGTCCGCGGGACCACCGATATTGGCGAGCAGCGGAACCCTGTGTCCGTCGGAGGTGGCCCCGGGCCCGGTCGACGCGGCGAGTGCGGCCTTCCGCGCGGCCGCAGCGGCCTCCAGCTCGGCCTTCTTC
This sequence comes from Streptomyces aurantiacus, assembly GCF_001418335.1. Classification (GTDB taxonomy): domain Bacteria; phylum Actinomycetota; class Actinomycetes; order Streptomycetales; family Streptomycetaceae; genus Streptomyces; species Streptomyces aurantiacus. The sequence continues at coordinate 27,003 of NZ_LIPP01000120.1, forward strand.
TCCGCACTCGGATTCACGAAGATCTCACCGGTGCTGCCGTTCACCGCGACCATCGTGCCCTCGGCCAGCTCACCGGCTCCGGGGAGCGCTACCACGGCGGGCACACCGAGAGCCCGCGCCAGGATCGCGCTGTGGCTCGTGGGCCCGCCCTCCTCGGTGACGAAACCGAGGACGAGGGTGGGGTCCAGCAGAGCCGTGTCGGCCGGCGCGAGGTCACGAGCGATGAGGACGTACGGCTCGTCGCTGTCGGGGACCCCCGGCATCGGAACACCGAGCAGCCGGGCGACGATACGGTTCCGCACGTCGTCGAGGTCCGCCACCCGCCCCGCGAGGTACTCACCGGCATTCGCCAGGAGGGCGCGATACGCGGCGAACGCGTCGTAGATTCCTCGCTCCGCGGTGCTTCCGACCGCGATACGCCGATCGACATCCGCCATGAGTTCCGGGTCCTGAGCCATCATGGCCTGGGCCTCAAGAACGGCCTGCGCCTCGCCGCCGGCCAGCGTGCCGCGCGCCATCAGGTCGGCCGCCACGGCTTCCACTGCCTTGCGGGCGCGCCCCTGTTCGCGCTCCGCCTCCTGCGCCGGTATCTGCTTGGCAGGCGGTTCCAGCACTGCCGTTCCCATGTGCCGAACCTCGCCGATCGCCACACCGTGGCTCACGCCGACGCCTCGCAGCGTTGTCTCCATGTCACCCGTCTCCGATTGAGTGGCGGGCCCTGCCGCCGAGATGTTGTGCCGTGTCTGCCGTCACCGACGGCGATGAGCTCAGCGCCAGCTGAAGAGAGCGTCGCCGGCCTTGACTTCGCCGTCGACACTGACGTCGGAGAGGGACTCAGCGGTGGCTTCGAGTGCCACGATGGGGCAGATGGGGGATTTGCCGGCCGCTTCGACGGCGGCCGGGTCCCAGCGCACCACGGACTGCCCGCGCTGCACGGTGTCGCCCTTGTTGACGAGCAGCTCGAAACCCTCGCCGTTGAGCTGAACGGTGTCGATGCCCAGGTGCGTCAGCACTCCATGACCCTCGCCGTCGACCACGACGAAGGCGTGCGGGTGCAGAGAGACAACAACGCCGTCGATGGGCGCGACGGCTTCCGAGGCCTCCCGAACGGGGTCGATCGCGGTACCGGGGCCCACCATGGCCCCGGAGAAGACCGGGTCGGGTACAGCTGCGAGTCCGATGGTGCGTCCTGCAAGAGGGGACGTCACGATGGTCATGGGAAGCCTCCCGGGGCGGGGATTAATACGGGCCGTCACTGCCTGTCCCGGACGGCGCACTGTTGAGCAGCGTAAGTCATAAGAAGTGACGGTTCCGCGCGAGTGGACCCGGTTGGCGGTCGTAGCGCACAGCACAAACGATTTGCGCCCACTCCGGAGCCCCGTGTACTGTTGTAGGTCCTGCTTGAGGCTGAGTGACGCGACTAAGCGTTCTTGCCTGGCAGCAACCAACCTGTCAGATCCCATCTCAACGCCTGGTTCCGCATGTCTGCAGAACCGTGGTCAGAGGGACGGAAAATCACTGATAGAGTTTGGGAACACGAAGGGAAGCGCCCGGAGGAAAGCCCGAGAGGGTGAGTACGAAGGAAGCGTCCGTTCCTTGAGAACTCAACAGCGTGCCAAAAATCAACGCCAGATATGTTGATACCCCGTCCATCACCGTTTGGTGGTGGGTGGAGGTTCCTTTGAAAAAGTCCTGCCGGGCGCAAGCACGGTAGGCGCATCAGCGAGGACGCTGTGAACAGTCTTCCTTATTCCGGTCGACTGTTCCGCTCTCATGGTGTGAACCGGATTACCGGTGAACATTCACGGAGAGTTTGATCCTGGCTCAGGACGAACGCTGGCGGCGTGCTTAACACATGCAAGTCGAACGATGAACCACTTCGGTGGGGATTAGTGGCGAACGGGTGA
>NZ_LIPP01000121.1 GCF_001418335.1 Streptomyces aurantiacus
TACTGGAACGTGCCGGTGCCCGCCCACACCCGCCCCACCAACTCCCGTACGACATCCGCGCCGCGCAGCGTCAGCACCGACTCCGGATGGAACTGCACCCCGGCGAAGCCGGGCCCGCGCAGCGCGTGCACCTCCTGCTCCCCGCTCCGGGCGACCTCGACGCCATGCGCGGCCAGTTCGACCGCGGCCTCGTCGTCGCAGCGCGCCACGAAGCTGTTGTAGAAGCCCACGGTCTCCGTCCGCCCGAAGAGGTCGATGTCCGTCTGGGCGCCCTGGTACGGGACCTCCTTGCGCACGATCTCAAGGCCCAGCTCCGCCGCGATCAGCTCGTGCCCGAGGCAGACACCCAGCACGCCGTGCCGGTGCCCGCGGACCACCTCCGCGGTGAGCCCGCGCAGGAAGGCCATCTTCGGATCCGTCATGTCGGACGGGTCGCCAGGACCGGGACCAAGGACCAGCGGCCCCTCGTGAGCGAGGACCGCCTCCCGCAGCCCCGCCTCGTCGTACCGCCGTACCGTCACCGCGAGACCGGACGAGCGCAGCAGATGCGCGAGCATCGCCGTGAAGGTGTCCTCGCCGTCCACGACCAGCGCATGGCCCGCCAGTTCGGCGGACGGCTCCTGCATCCGTAGCCAGAACGGGGCCAGCGAAGCCCGCCGCCCGTCGAGCGCGGCCCGCACCCGCGGATCGTCCGCGAGGTTCGGCCGCGCTTCGTCCCCGCCCGGCCGCCCGGGGCGTACGCCGAGGGCGGCCAGCACGCCCGCCGCCTTCGCGTGCGTCTCCGCGACCTCGCTCGCCGGGTCCGACCCCCGGACGAGCGTCGCGCCCACCGGCACCCGCAGGCGTCCGCCGCCGTCGATGTCGGCGGTCCGGATGAGGATGGGGGAGTCGAGGGTCTGGGCGCCGCCCGAGTCCCGCCCGATCAGGGCGAGGGCCCCCGCGTAGTACCCGCGCCCACCGACCTCGTGCCGCTCGATCACCCGGCACGCGTTCTGCACCGGCGACCCGGTGACGGTCGCCGCGAACATGGTCTCCTTCAGCACCTCGCGCACGTCCAGCGACGACCTGCCCCGCAACTCGTACTCGGTGTGCGCGAGATGGGCCATCTCCTTGAGCCGCGGCCCGATCACGACCCCGCCCATGTCGCCGACCGTGCACATCATCTTGAGCTCCTCGTCGACGACCATGGAGAGCTCCTCGATCTCCTTGCCGTCGGCCAGGAACCGCAGCAGGTCCTCCGGAGTCGGCCCCTCGGCGGGATAGCGGTACGTCCCGCTGATCGGGTTCATCACGACGGTCCCGCCGGACATCCGCACATGCACCTCGGGGCTGGCCCCGACCAGCGTGCGCTCCCCCGTGTGCACGACGAACGTCCAGTACGCGCCCCGCTCGCCGACCAGCAGCCGCCGGAAGAGAGCCAGCGCGTCGGCCCGTCCGAACCCCGGGATCTCGCCCTCGTACGTCCGCCGGATGACGAAGTTCGCACCCTCGCCCCGCCCGATCTCCTCGCGCAGCACCCGCCCGACGATCTCCGCGTACTCCTCGTCCGCGACGTCGAACCCACCTCCCTCGACCCGGACGTCGTGCGCGGGCAGCTCCGACAGGGCCTGCTCAAGGGAGAGTTCGTACGTCGTCTCCGGTGTGAGCACCGAGAGCGGGGTGCCGTCGTCGTGGACGTCGAAGCCGCGCTCGCGGATCTGGCGGTACGGGACGAGGGCGAGGCCCTCGGGGATGTCGGCCAGCCGCTCGTACTCGGTGACCGGGCCGAGCAGCAGTTCGACGGTGTCACCCTTCTCGGCGGCGCGGCCCGGCGTGCGGCGGCGCAGCAGGGCGAACGGGCGGGGATCGTCCAGCAGATCGAGCAGGTTCATGGGTCCGGTTTCCTTCTCGGCTTCTCAGCTTCAGGAACGGCCCGGTCGCGGAAACACCGAAGGCCGCCCCTCGGGCGGCCTTCGCGAAGTCTTGCGTACGCGCAGTCAGTGGGCCGCCGGAAGAGCGGGCCACCACCAGTTCTGGTTCTGGGTCGAGTGCGCGAACATGCGGCGCAGACTACCCCATGTGGCACGTGGGTCTTCGATCGAGCGGGACCTGTCTCAATTGATGAGCACGGGGGTGGATGCCCGACACGACCCCGTAATGTTGGCTTCGTGACCGTGACTGCCAAGACCAGCGCCAGCAACACCTGGCGAGACCTGCCCGCGGCGCAGCAGCCCGAGTACCCCGATGCCGAGGCTCTGCGCGAAGTGATCGCGGACCTTGAGTCGTATCCGCCGCTGGTCTTCGCCGGCGAGTGCGACCAGCTGCGCGCCCGGCTGGGAGCCGTCGCCAAGGGCGAGGCGTTCCTGCTCCAGGGCGGCGACTGTGCCGAGGCCTTCGACGCCGTGTCCGCCGACCAGATCCGCAACAAGCTGAAGACGCTGCTCCAGATGGGCGCCGTCCTCACCTACGCGGCGTCCGTGCCGGTCGTGAAGGTCGGCCGCATCGCCGGCCAGTACTCCAAGCCGCGCTCCAAGAACACCGAGACCCGTGACGGCGTGACCCTGCCGACGTACCGCGGCGACTCGGTCAACGGCTTCGACTTCGACGAGAAGGCCCGCATCCCGGACCCCGAGCGCCTGAAGCGGATGTACAACGCGTCCGCCTCCACGCTCAACCTGGTCCGCGCCTTCACCACCGGCGGTTACGCCGACCTGCGCCAGGTGCACGCCTGGAACCAGGACTTCGTGCGGACCTCGCCGTCCGGGCAGCGCTACGAGCAGCTGGCACGCGAGATCGACCAGGCGCTGAACTTCATGCAGGCCTGCGGGGCCGACCCGGAGGAGTTCAAAACCGTCGAGTTCTACGCCTCCCACGAGGCGCTGCTCCTCGACTACGAGTCGGCGCTGACCCGGATCGACTCCCGCACGGGCCACCTGTACGACGTCTCGGGCCACATGGTGTGGATCGGTGAGCGCACCCGTCAGCTGGACGGCGCGCACATCGAGTTCGCCTCGAAGATCCGCAACCCGATCGGGATCAAGCTGGGCCCGACGACGACGGCCGAGGACGCGCTGCAGTACATCGAGCGGCTCGACCCGGACCGTGAGCCGGGCCGGCTGACCTTCATCGTCCGCATGGGCGCCGACAAGGTCCGCGACAAGCTGCCCGAGCTGGTCGAGAAGGTCACCGCCTCGGGCGCGACCGTCGCCTGGATCACCGACCCGATGCACGGCAATACCTACGAGGCCGCCTCGGGCCACAAGACCCGGCGCTTCGACGACGTGCTCGACGAGGTCAAGGGCTTCTTCGAGGTCCACAAGGGTCTCGGCACCCACCCGGGCGGCATCCACGTCGAGCTCACCGGTGACGACGTCACCGAGTGCGTGGGCGGCGGCGACGAGATCTTCGTCGACGATCTGCATCAGCGCTACGAGACGGCCTGCGACCCCCGCCTGAACCGCAGCCAGTCCCTTGACCTGGCCTTCCTGGTGGCGGAGATGTACCGGGACCAGTAGGAGATCAACAGCCGGTTCGGTCGTTACGGACAGGTGTACTGGGGCGCGGATCACATACGATCCGCGCCCCACTCCACTTTTACGGGCCGGACTCGGCGGGTAAGGTTAGGTTTGCCTCACCGGTCATCGGGATGGCACGACCCAGCGAATCCCGTCGGGAGGTGGAACCGCGTGTTCGTCTGCAACTGCTTCGGAGTGACCGAGGCACAGGTGATGAAACACGCGGGGGACGGCGCCTGCACCCCCCGCCAGATAGCGTCCGCCTGCAAGGCGGGCACCGACTGCGGATCCTGCGTACGACGCATTCAGGCACTGCTGGGCCGGGGCGCCTGCCCCAGCCGCGAGCCGGCGGTGCTGGAAGAGGCCGCGTAGCCATTCGGCGCCGCGCCGTTTTTTGGGGGCGCGGGGAACTGCGCGACCAGCCACAACGAACCCGCAGAGTCGCATCCACGCATCCGCACATCCACGCACCCAGCGGAGCGCGACGTCAGCTGTCCGGCTGCTCGATGAGCTGCGCGATGTAGAGCGCCTCGCCGAGCTTCTCCACCAGGTCCAGCTGGGTGTCCAGATAGTCGATGTGGTGCTCCTCGTCCGCGAGGATCGACTCGAAGATGTTCGCGGACGTGATGTCGCCCTTGGTCCGCATCACCTCGATACCGCGCCTGAGCCGGTCGATCGCCTCGACCTCGACCTGGCGGTCCGCCTGGAACATCTCGGTGACCGTCTGTCCGACCCGGACGTGGAAGAGCCGCTGGTAGTTCGGCAGGCCGTCCAGGAAGAGGATGCGGTCGGTCAGGAGCTCCGCGTGCTTCATCTCGTCGAAGGACTCGCTCCGCGTGTACTTGGCGAGCTTCGTCCAGCCGAAGTTCTCCTGCATCTTCGCGTGCAGGAAGTACTGGTTGATCGCGGTGAGCTCGGCGGTCAGCTGCTCGTTGAGGAATTCGATGACCTCGGGGTCGCCCTGCATCGCAGAGGCTCCTTCCAGGCGAGGGGACTGGCGGGTTGCGCCGCATGATTGCACCGGCGTCGAAGATCGTCCAGTAAGTGCATGCTTAGTAAGTAAGTACTGGCTTAGTCCAACTTGTCGTTGATATCGCAGTTGTCGCAGTTGACCGAATGAGTACGGACCTGGTCATGTCCACCGTCCTCGGTCTGTCAGGATGGAGGCATGGGTCAGCCGGTGGGTCGTGAATCTGGAGAAGCCGCGCAGTCGGAGCTTCCGCCGGGGCAGCGACTGCAGCGGGGCTGGCCGGTCACGCACTACGGGCCCGTACCGAAGTTCCGTCCCGAGCGCTGGGAGTTCCGGGTCTTCGGCGCCACCGCCGACAGCGAGAAGCACTGCTGGACCCATGACGAGTTCACGGCCCTGCCGTACACGACGGTGGTGGCCGATCTGCACTGCGTCACGAAGTTCAGCATGATCGGCGCGGAGTGGGGCGGCGTTCCGGCCCGTACGATCCTGGAGATCGCGCCGCCCGCGCCGGCCGCCACCCATGTCATGGTCTGGGCGGAGTACGGCTTCAGCTCGAATCTGCGCCTCGACGACTTCGCGGCCGAGCGCTCGATCCTCGCCACCCACAAGGATGGCGAACTGCTCACCGCCGAACACGGCTTTCCGCTGCGGCTCGTCGTGCCGCAGCTGTACGCCTGGAAGGGCCCCAAGTGGGTCCGCGGGGTGGAGTACATGACGGCCGACCGCCGCGGCTTCTGGGAGGAGCGCGGCTATCACAACATCGGCGACCCGTGGCGCGAGCAGCGCTACTCGTACCAGGAGAAGCCCGGGGACGGCCCCGAACTCTGACGGCCCCGAACTCTGCCGCCTTCCCCGGAGCCCTGACCCGCCCGGGGGTCAGCCGCCCCCCCCAGCAGTTCCTCAGCCGTCCCTCAGCTTCTTCAGGCGTTCCACGTCCGCCGCGTGGCCCTCCTTGCCACCGGGCGTCTCGATGATCAGCGGTACGCCCTCGGTGGCGGGGTGGGTCATCAGGGCGCGGAACGGGTCCTCGCCGATGTGGCCGGCGCCGATGTTCTCGTGGCGGTCCTTGTGTGCGCCCGCCACGTCCTTGGAGTCGTTGGCGTGGATCAGCTTCAGGCGGCCCTCGCCGACCGTGTCCACCAGCAGATCGAGGGTCTGGTGCATCCCGCCGGCCCCGGTGAGGTCGTGTCCCGCGGCGAAGATGTGGCACGTGTCCAGGCAGACACCCAGCTTCGGATGGGCGTCGAGCGCCTCGAAGTACGGTCCGAAGTCCCAGGTCCGCGAGCAGAGCGAGGCGCCCTGGCCTGCGGTCGACTCAAGCAGCAGGAACGGGTCGTCGTCGTGGGTCAGCTCGTCGAGCAGCGGCAGCAGATACTCGCGTACCTGCCGGAGCGCGACCGAGCGCTCCCGGCCGCCGGTCGCCGAGCCCGTGTGCACGACCACGCCCAGCGCCCCGATCGCGCGCCCCCGTCGCAGCGAGTGCCGCAGGGACTCCACCGACTTCTCCACGGTCGCCTCGGTGTGCGAGCCGAAGTTGATCAGGTAGGGCGCGTGGACGTAGGCGGGAAGGGACTCGGCGGCGCAGGCCGCGCGGAACGCCTCGTCCTGGACCGGGTTCCCGGGCGGTGTCGCCCAGCCGCGCGGGTTGGCGACGAAGACCTGGACAGCCTCGGCGGCCAGCTCGCGCGCGTACGAGAGGCCCACGGAGGCGAGGCCTCCGGCGACGGGCACATGGCCGCCGACGGGGTTGCGGGACTGCTGAATGCTCACCCTCCCAGGGTGTCACGCGATCCCGGGCGACCCGTCGCCGGATGTCCTCTGCCCTCGTGTGCACCCGCGCCCCACGCGCCGCCCCAC
>NZ_LIPP01000122.1 GCF_001418335.1 Streptomyces aurantiacus
GGCCATCGACGCGCGCTTCCAGTTCAGGCGGTGCCGCAGGAGCGGAGTCCGGCGTCCGGTAGCTGCCCTCCGCCGCAGGGCCGAAGCACCGCCTTGCTCCCCCACCCGCCACCAGCCCCGCACACTCCCGGCCCTGGCCAAGGCCGCACTGCCGTAGTCCTTCCGGTTCGTGAACCAGGTCGTGATGCCTGAGGCGCCGGTACGGTGGATCGCGGCCGGGCTGTGCAGGAGTGGGCCGCGAAGACGGTCAGTCTGTCGGGTCCGGTCACGGGTCGGATCGGCGCGGCGGGTGACCGGCGTCCGCAGGTCGACGGATACCTCATCACCGGCCGCAGCACTCCGAGCTCAGCCCCGCGACAACTGCAGCGCGTCGGCCAGGAGCTGGAGCAGCGGTCGTCGCGGGGCCGTGCTGCGCGACCAGGTCCGGGCCGAGCATCGCCACGTCACCGGCGCAGGGCATCGGCCCGGTGTACGGTCTGGCCAACGTGAAGTTCGAAATGCCTGCCGTGATGGGCGCGTTCGGCCCTACGGTCGCCGGTGACTTCCTCGGCCGGCCCGTGGCGGATACGGCGGTCTGTGCGGCGCTCGCGTTCATGAACGTCCGCCACACGCACAAACAACAGGTCAAAGGCCGGAAGGCCGGAAATCCCGCCGCATATCTGCTCCCGGTGCAACGCGGCCTTCAACCGCGGCCCCTCCTGCGGAGGATCACCCGGCTCGCCTGACCTGCCAGGCGCGCCGGGCCGTCTCCTCCTCGAATCTCCGAATACCTATCGGCTTGCGACCACCACGACCGCCACGACCTTCAGGCCCTCGCCCCTGAGCTCCGCGACGCGCTGAGCCGTACGCCTGCCGCGGAGGCTCGCCGATGAGTTATCCCGGGCCCCGGTCGGACGTACGGATCAGCGCAGTCCGGCGAAGAGATCGTTCTCGGGTACGGCCGCGCCGGTGGTGTCCTTGACACGTACGAAGGTCTCCATGCCCATCAACTCGCCGAACCTCTCCTTGCCCATCTTGAGGAAGAAGATGTTCTCGCCCTGACTGGCGTGCGCGGCCAGCGCATCGTACTTCTGGCCGCTGAACGCGGTGGTGTCCACCCACGTGGTGATCTCATCGTCGGGAAGGCCGATCTCGGCCATCGCGGCGGCCTCGGCGGGATCCGGCTCCGGCATGTCCGGGTGGAACTCCCGCATGGTCTCCCCGAAACGCTGCATCATCGAGCGGGGCGCCGTCGTCCAGTACACCTTCGGTGTCAGTGTGGTCCTCTCCAGCGCCGCCATCGTGATGCGGTGGGCCTGGATGTGGTCGGGGTGCCCGTAGAAGCCGTTCTCGTCGTAGGTGACGACCACATCGGGTCGGTAGTGCCGCATGAGTTCCGCGAGTCGGGCGGCGCCTTCCTCCACCGGGGTGTGCCAGAAGGATCCGGGGGCGTCGTTGCTCGACCAGCCCATCATTCCGGAGTCGGCATAGTCCAGCATCTCCAGATCGCTGACCTTCAGAACGTCACAACTCGCTTCGAGTTCTTGCCGGCGCATCAAGGCGACGGCCACCGGATCGTGCCCGGGATCACCCGGCTTGACACCCCCCGGTGCGTCACCGCAGCCGCCGTCGGTACACGTCACGAGAACCGTGCGGATGCCTTCCGCCGCGTACTGCGCGAGGACCCCTCCGGTTCCGGTGGCCTCGTCGTCGGGGTGCGCGTGTACTGCCATGAGCGTCAAGGGTCGGTCAGCCATGAAAGAACCTCCTGAAAAAATACATTTTTGTGTAAATGTGCGGCGAGCTTGCCGCGATCCTGGGGCCCGGATCCCGGTGGGGACGACGGCCTTGTGGTCTCCGTTTTCCCCGCCCGTGCGGCGCCGGTCCCTCGGTCGATGCAACCATGACGACCGAACCGGCTGTTCCCGGCGCGGCCGCCCGGCCTTCCAAGCGTCGGCGTTCCAACGCGAGCACGAACGAGATACAGGCGCGACCCGGTGTCCCGTCGCACTGCAGTTGTCTGTATATCTTGCCCTGAGCTGCCGGTTTGCCAGGTGGCGGGGAACGCTCCTCCCAGCATCCGCAGCGAAGTCGGCTTCCATGGAGCCTACTTGGGCGCTGAGCGCCGTCGGCTCAGCAGAGGGTCATGCCGAGGAGGAGCAAGATCCCTGGGTGCCGGCGAAAGAGCGGACCGCAGCGCGGATCGGCCGGGTCAGCGGGCCCGGTCATAGACCAGGGCCATCTCGCCCAGGTCGCCGGTTTCCTGGTGGGTGAGCTTCCACTTCGTAGCCCGCAGGCCGTCGTCGAACAGTCGCTGCCCGTCTCCCGCGATCTCAGGGAGGATCATGAGGTACAGCCGGTCGACCAGATCTGCCGCGAGCAGCGGCTTGATGACACTTGAGGAGCTGTTGACGAGGATGTCGCCCTCACCGGTGGTCCTGAGCTCGGCGAGGATGTCGGCGGCCGGGGCGTTCACCACGCGGGTGCGTTCCCACGGCGCCTCGGTCAGGGTGGTCGAGAAGACCACCTTTTCCGAGTCGACCAGCCACTTCGCGTAGCCGCGATCACGGGGGTCGGCGTTCTCGTCCTCGGCGACCGAGGGCCAGTACCCCAAGAATCCCTCGGCGTTGAGTCGGCCAAGCACCGCCGTCGTCGCGCCCTCCCATATGCGGGTGAGTTGGCGCCGTGCGACCTCGGAGGTCACGTACGGCGCGAACATGCTGAAATCGCCGGGTCCTCCAGGGCCGTGATAGCGCCCGTCGAGGGAGAGGGCAAGATTCGCGGTCACCCTGCGGCTGGTCGAGTCAGTCATTTCGCGCTCCTCGCATTGGTGGTGTGGGTGTCGGTGTGGGTGTCGGTGTCGTGCGCCGCGGCGAGGATCCCCGCGAGCTTGTCGAGACTCTGGCCGAAGCCGATCTCGATGCCTGCGATGAAGTCGGCGGAGTCGACGGCGCTGCCGGTGATCCGCCAGTGGGCATCGAGGTCCGTGCCGGTGTCGCTGGGGCACAGTCCCAGGTCGACGTGAGCAGTGAAGGCGGGACTGCCATCGGGGAGTACCGGCGAGGTCCGGTAGACGAGGCGCTCGGCGGGCCGTACGTCCTCGACGGCGCCCTCCGCCCGCCCGGCGACCGCGTCAGAGTCGTCGGCGTCCTCGGCATCGCGGTACTCAAGGACGATCCGGCCGCCCGGTCGCACCTCGAAGAGGAGCTCGGAGACGCGGAGGCCGTCGGGAGCCCACCACCGGGAGAGCAGCGCAGGATCGGTCAGGTGCCGCCAGACCAGCTCCGGGCTGCCTGCGAGCGGCCGGTGAAACGTGAACGAGCGGCCGTCGGCCCACCCGGACTCCCCCGCGACAGCCCGCTCCGCGTGGAGGCTCTCCCCGTAGTGGTCGTACGTCGCACGTAGGCCGTCGGCCTGGGTCGAGGTGTCGGCAAGCCGGCTGAGCGTGGCCGCGAGGTCCCGGAGGGGAGCGGGCCGGAGTGCGTAGATGCGGCGTTGGCCGGTGCGCCGGGAGGTGACGACGCCGGCGCGTTCGAGCGTCTGCAGGTGTTTGGTCGTCTGTGGCTGCCGAGCCCCGGCGAGCTGGGCGAGGACGCCGACCGAGCGGGGCCGCTCGGCCAGCAGGCCCACGAGCCGCCAGCGGGCCGGGTCGGCCAGTGCGGTGAGGAGTGCGTCCATGGATCCGAGTATTCCCGATGACGAATATTCGTGTCAAGGAATAATACGTGGGCGTGGACACCTTCACCCTGCGCCGCCGTGGTGAGTGCCGTGACCGCATAGGTTCGCCGGTTCGGTGGTCGGGGCGGTCGGGTGTGGGGGGACGTCCGATCCGACCGCTGGAGGCGCGGTGGCTGGCGCGGTGGCTGAGCCCGTCCGTGTGCGCACCAGTACTCCGAGGTCCCCGACTACGGGCCCGCCGTGGAGCAGATGCGGAGCGACGGCCGGCACGAGTGACGCGAGCTCTCCGGCCGCAGCAGGATCAGCACCGCCGCAGGAACCGGCCACTACGTCCACGTCGACCGCCCCGACCTCGCCATCAAGGCCATCCAGCGAGTCACCGTACAGGCCACGCCCCGCTGGTAGGCGCCGAGGAACTCCTACACGTACAACCCGCGCGACCCGCATAGCCCGTGCAACCTGCACAACCCGAAGGACCAGATCACCGATCTGGTCCTTCGGGCTTTGGCGGCCTGCCGTGATGCTCCCCTCCAGGGGGAACGCGGGGTTCTGAGCCGCCGTCCGTCTCGGCTTCCGTACCCAGGCAGTTGAGCAACGGCCTTTCGTCATCCGTCACTTGTGGGGCAAACGACCGGCACACTCAGCGACCGGACCGGGCTACCGTCCCGTCGTACGGGGCTGACACCGACCACAACAAAAGCCTCTCATCTCCTGCCGAGGTCGTAGACCAACTCGGCTTCATCCGTCCGAGCAAGCCCATTGGCCTGCTCTTTTGATCCGGAGACCCATGGCTTCCTCCAGCAAGATCCGCAGCGTCCTGCGCAGGACCGCGGTTCCCCTGACCGCCACACTCCTCGCCCTTGGCATCAGTGTCTCCATGGCCGCTCCCGCCTCGGCGTCCAACTCCTACAACGGCAACGCCTACATCCAGGGCACCGGAACCTTCACGGACGACTGGACCGACGAGGGCGTCGTCGCCGAGTTCGGGGGCTACAACCGGAATTCCAATGCCACGTGCCTGTGGCAGAAGATCGTCTTCTGGGCGGATTCTTCCAGCGGTGGCCACAGGGACCAGATCGACGGCTACTTCGGCCACAACACCACCCTTGCCACACATTCGTGGCAGGCCAACTACATGAGCCCCACTGCCGCTGACGGCTCGGTAGGGAAGAACACCTGGGCCGCCGCGGGCAAGCGACTCAGGGACACGGACGGCGACGGGACGGTCGACAAGTACGACGGCCGGTACAGGGACATCGCGATCTCACGTGTCAACGGGGTCTACCACTTCGCCGACGCCGACGGCAATGACCGAAAGGCCAGCTACGACGCCCGAACCTGCACCATCGTCTAGTAGCACTCCGTCAGGTTCTGGTTCTGCTGGTTTTAAGGGGGCGACCGCAGGTGCTGCTGGTGCCGGTCCAGCACCTCAGCAGGTCTTGGAGTGCGTCGAGGGTCTGCTAGGGACCCGTATTGAGTTCCGATCAATGGGTGGCTCGGGTGAGGTCCTTGAGCCAGATCATCGAGGCGCGTAGGTGGAGGCCGGCGAGGTAGCTGTCGGGAGACTTGTCGTACCGGGTGGCGATGCCACGCCAGGCCTTCATCTTGTTGATCAGCCGCTCGACGGTGTTCCTCTCCTTGTAGAGCTCGGCGTCGAAGTCGACGGGCCTACCGCCCTGGGAGCCCTTCTTCTTGCGGTTGGCCAGCTGGTCCTTCTTCTCCGGATGACCGCACGGATGCGGCGTTTGCGCAGGTGGGCGCGGTTGGCACGGGAGGAATAGGCCTTGTCGCCCGCCACGGCGTCCGGCCGGGTGCGCGGACGGCCCACGGGCAGACGGACGCGCATCTGGTTCAGGACGGGGATGAACTGAGGGCTGTCGGCGGCCTGCCCGGCGGTCAGGAGCAGCACCAGCGGGCGGCACCTGCGGTCGCCGGCGAGGTGGATCTTGCTGGTCTGCCCGCCCCGGGAGCGGCCCAGCGAAGCGGCCTTCAGCCGCAGCCGGCGCCGGACGCGGCGCCGCTCCTGCCGTCCGGGGTCGGTGTCCGATGTCCTGTCGGCATCTCCCGCCACTGCCCACCGGTCCTGAACCGCCAGATCACCCCCTCGAACTGCTGCCGCAACCGCTCGGGATACGGACCGAACCGGCCGATCGGCAGATGGGACTCGATGAACTCCCATTCAGCGTCGCTCAGTTGCACCTGCGTCATGACACCGCGTCTACCGGCTCACGCCGTGCCGCGAGGTCGAATCCCGCAGATTGATCACAACTGGATACGGTCCCTAACGAAAAACTCAGTAATCCGAAAAACTCAGTAATCACTCGTCCGGTCACAGGCCCAGGACCGTCGCCACCAGTTCGCTGCGGCTGCGGACACCGGTCTTCGCGAACACACTCTTCAGATGGTCCTGCACGGTCGCCGCGGTGATGTGCAGTTCCACGGCGATGGTCCGCGACGGCAGACCGGCGACGACTCGCGCCAGCACGTCCCGCTCGCGCGGTGTAAGCCCGTACGCGAGCAGCAGTATCTCGGCCACGTCGGCGGCCGGCGCCGGATGTACCGTCACGGCGATGGCCGCCGGGTGCGGGCCACCACTCAGCGGCGAGGCCTGGACGGAGAGCCACCGGCCCGAGCGGCCGCGGATGCGTCCGTACGCCGGCAGCTCAGCGCCTCTTCCCCGTGCGGCCACCTCCAGGATCGCGGACGGCAGTTCCGCCTGCGACGGGCCCAGCTCGTCCCGCCAGAGTTTCGCGGCCAGGTTCTCCGAAAACAGCCGCAATTCCTGGTCGAGCAGGAGCACTCCGGCCTCGGACGGGCCCGCAGCGGTGTCGTCGGGTGCCCGGTGGGCGGCCCGGCGCAGGGCCGCACCGACCGGGGCGGACAGCCGCCGCAGGACGCCGACGTCGGCCGGGGTGAAGTCGGGCCGCCGGCCGCCGCGGAAGAGGGCGACGACGCCCCAGCAGCGGCCGTCCACCACGAAGCCCGCCCGCAGCTCGTGCCGTGCGTCGATCATCGGCAGCACGGTCCGGTAGCGGTGGCTGGATTCCGGATCACCGCCGGTGGCCGCACCGAGCGTGCCCGCGGACACCTCGGAGCGGGCCAGCGCCGCGAACTTCAGGACGTCGTCCACCAGGTACTCGTTGTGCGCGGCGGCCGCGGCCGCCTCCGGTACGAGCCCGGCGCTGACTTGGTCGGCGGTCAGCAGCGTCATCGGGTCGATCGTGCTGAAGCAGTAGGAGTCGGCCGGGATGAGGCGTGTCAGCCGGTCGGCGATCCGGCGGCGCAGTATTCGGGAGTCGAGGTCGAGACCGCAGATCGCCTCGATGTCGCGCACGGTCTCGCGCCGGACCATCGGGGAACTCACCCTTGCCACGGTATCCCAGAAATGTGGGAGGGCCGCCCGACCTCCGGGCGCCTACCGTGGGTCCGAGAAACCCCAGGTCACCGGAGGTACACCGACATGTCCCCGTCCATGCTCAACGTCGGACTGGATCCAGCGCTGGTGGACGACGCGCCCTCGTCACGGGCGGCGTTCCCTGAAATCGACGCCAAGGCGGTCCGGGCCGGAATGGCCGCGGGCCGGGCTCGGCTTGAGGAGCTCGGCCTCAGTGTCGATGTCTGCCTGCTCGACTACGGCCGCACGGCCGAGGCGGTCTTTCGCGCCGCGTTGACCGCCAAGGACTACGACATCGTGCTGATCGGCGCCGGCGTCCGGCTGGACCCGGAGCTGACCCCGCTGTTGGAGGTGCTGGTCAACACCACCCACGAGCTGGCACCCGGCGCGAAGCTCTGCTTCAACGTCAGCCCGACGACGGCTGTCGAAGCCGTCCAGCGGTGGTGGCCCGAACACAAGCCGCTGGTCCAGGCACTCCATAGCACTCAAGAGACGATTCGATGAACGGGAGGCGGTCTTCCGCCATGTCTGCAAGAGCACTTGAGGACAAGGTCGCACTGGTCACCGGCGGCAGCCGGGGCATCGGCCGGGCGATCGCGGAGCGGCTCGCCCAGGACGGCGCCGCCGTCGGCGTCACCTACGCCCGCGACGAGACGGCGGCGAGCGAGACCGTCGAAAACATCCGCAAGAACGGAGGACGGGCCTTCGCACTCCAGGCGGGGCTGGGCGAACGCGGCGACGCGGCCCGCCTCTGGGCCGCCTTCGACGCCGCGGGCACGGAGCACGTGCCCGACGGGAAGCTCGACATCATCGTCAACAACGTCGGCATCGGGGATTTCGCATCCCTGGAGTCGTTGACCGAGGACGCCTTCGACAAGGTCTTCGCCGTGAACGTGCGTGCACCGTTCTTCGTCACGCAGCAGGGACTGCCGCGCCTGCGCGACGGGGGCCGGATCATCAACATCTCCAGCTCCGTGGCCCGCCTGGCCACGCCGGGAATGATCGCCTACGGCGCCACCAAGGGAGCCCTGGACAACTTCAGTCTCGCCCTCGCCAAGGAGCTGGGTCCCCGGGGCATCACGGTCAACTCGGTGGCCCCCGGAACCGTCCTCACCGATGCCAGCGCGGCCACCCTGCTGGGCGATCCGCATGCCGAGGCGCAAGCGGCGTCTCTTGCCGCCCTCGGCCGGATCGGGCGGCCGGAAGACATGGCCGACATCGTGGCCTTCCTCGCCTCCGACGACGCACGCTGGGTGACCGGCCAGGTCATCGACGCAACGGGAGGCATGGCCCTCTGACGTGCTAAGGAGAGGAACACCGTCGAGCGGCTGATCAACAAGATGAAGGCCTGGCGTGGCATCGCCACCCGGTACGACAAGTCTCCCGACAGCTACCTCGCCGGCCTCCACCTACGCGCCTCGATGATCTGGCTCAAGGACCTCACCCGAACCACCCATTGATCGGAACTCAATACGGTCCCTAGAGGCTTGGGGCGGTGCCTCGACTTTTGGGTGGGCGGCAGATTCGATATCCAGTAGTCCGTCGGGGTCCTGGCCGTCCGGCCATTCGACCAGGAGGGTCCGCGTGGGCAGGACGCCGTCCCACCGGCTGTGGCCCCGCCCGATTCCTCGGCGGCGGCCAGGGACTGTTTGCCCGCGGGCCCCCGGTGCCGCGGGTGTCTTCCGGAGCCCCGGCCCGGACGGGGCTCCGGGGGCCGCCGGGCGTCGCGAACCGTCGTCCGGCCTCGACTCCCCGCACCCGGTCTCCCGCTTCGTCTACTTCGTCACCTTGATCCCCTCGAACTCGGTGGACTTCGGCGCCAGGCAGACGAACCAGTCGTCGGGCGAATCCTTGAGGCTGTGAATGACCGGAACGGCGGCGTTCGCCTCGGTGGCCGCGGACGCACGGCCGACCTTGGTAGTCGTGCCGTCCTTCCAGGTGCAGGTGACCTCCCGGGCGGTCTTGGCGACCTGGCCGGTCACCAGGCGCGGGGCCGTGTCGTTCTCGGGTAGCAGCGGGAGCGACACGGTCCCGTACTCGCCGCCGGACTGGACGTCGTCCTCAGGTAGCACCATGTCCGCGATCTGGGTGGTCCTCGCCTCTTCACCGGTGACCCGGTACACGAAGTGCGCGACCTTGCCCACCAGTTCGGAGGCCGTGGAGACGTCCTCCGGGTGCTCGCCGAACTTTGCCATCGCCGCCAGGGTGGCCTTGGCCTCCGCCGTGTCCGCCGGAGCCTTCCACACGTCGATGTACACCCTCCACGGCGCTCCCGCGTCGGTGCCGCTCGCCAGGGTCGTCCGCATGTGCGGCTCGGGGCCCTCCGGGCTGGCGACCGGCCGGCTCGCCGGCGATACCCCCCGGTCCCCGTCACCGGACAGCCCCGTCAGCGCCAGAGCCCCCGTACAGCCGGCCACGACCACGGTGGTGGCCGCCACGACCGCCCAGCGACGGGCCTTGCGGCGGCGGCCGCCCCGAATCACCGCCTGGGCGGGGGCTATGCCGATCTCCACCTCGTCGGCCGCGTCGGCCAGCAGGAGTGCGATGTCGTGCTGTGTCATGTTGTGACTCGTCTCCCAGTCCGCGCTTTTCACTTTCGTCCTCCCAGCGTCACCGTCTCCGCCAGCCCCGATATGGCGCGCAGCTTCGCGATCCCCTTGGCTGCGTTGCTCTTCACCGTGCCGACCGAACAGCCCATCGCCTCGGCCGTCTGTGTCTCGGTGAGATCCTCCCAGTAGCGCAGGACCACTGCTTCCCGCTGCCGTGCCGGCAGTTCGGCCAGCGCCTTCAGCAGCACGTGGCGGTCGTCGGCCTGGGCGATCCGGTCACCGGTGTCGGCCACCTCATGTGTCAGGCCCGCGTCCTCGCTCCTGGGCACCAGGAACTCCCGCAGTTTCCTGCGGTACCTGCGGGCATGCGCATTGATCATCACTCGTCGTACATACGCCTCCGGGGCGTCGGCCGAGGCGACCCTGTGCCAGGCCACATAGACCTGTTCCAGCGTCGACTGGACCAGATCCTCCGCAGCGTGCTGCTCCCCCGTGAGCAGGAATGCCGTGCGCATCAGCCGCGGCCAGCGGCCGACGACGAAGGCCTGGAACTCTCTGTCCCCGGCCTGCTTCCGAACCCCCATGAGCACCTCCTAGATGTTCAAAAGAGGCCATGAGAGGCCGAGACCGTTGCCTCACCGCGGAATCTTTTCCGCGTTCTCGCCGGAGCGGGGGGTGCCTGTCGAGTCGGCACGGAGCGCGGTGCCGGTGGTGCCACCGGTCCGTTCCTCCGTTCCTCCGTGCCGCCGCTCGCCGAACGCGGCGTACCCGCGCAGATCGCCGGCGCCGTGGCCGACGGCGCGCGCTCCATCGCAGGGACACACGTCCACCGCGTGGACGTCGCCTCCCTCAGCGACGCCGACTGGGAACTGATGGATGCCGCCGACGCCATCATCTTCGGCACCCCCACCTACATGGGCACCGCGTCGGGGGCGTTCCACGCCTTCGCCGAGGCCAGCAGCAAGCAGTGGATGACCCGCGCCTGGAACGACAAGCTCGCGGCGGGATTCACCAACTCCGGCTCCATGAGCGGCGACAAGCTGCACACCCTGCAGTACCTCTCGCTCCTGGCGGCCCAGCACGGAATGCTCTGGGTGAGCCTGAACCTCCTGCCGGGCTGGAACACCACCACATCCAGCGCCCAGGACGACAACCGCCTCGGCTTCTACCTCGGCGCCGGCGCAAAGGAGTACGTCATGCAGCACCGAAGAAGGCGTACCCGGGAGCCCCGTCGTCCTGAGTCGAGCCGACTCACTCGGGCGGCGCCGCTTCGAGGGCACCGGGGTCCCCACCCGCAGTCCCGATCGATGCTCGCATCTCACACTGCGGCCGACGCTTCCCTCCCCCTCGGCTCCCCCTCGGCTCCCTTTCCGCTCCCTTTCGGCCTCGGACTCCACGCAGTGGCCGCGCCGCCACCACACCGGTCACTCCAGCAATCGCCTCTCCTTGGCGGCCGCCACGGCCCCCGCCCTCGTCTCCACCCCCAACTTGCCGTAGATCCGCCCGAGATGGGTCTTGACCGTCGCCTCGCTGATGAACAGGGCTCGGGCGATCTCCCGGTTGCCCGAGCCGCGGGCGAGTTGTCCGAGGATCTCGTGCTCGCGCGGGGACAGGGTGGGACGCGGGCTGCGCAGCCGGGTCATCAACCGGTCGGCCACCGGGGCCGACAGGGCCGTGCGGCCGGACGCCGCATGGTGGATCGCTGTGAACAGTTCATCGGGGTGTTCGGCCTTGAGCAGATAGCCGGTGGCGCCCGCCTCGATGGCCCGGGTGATGTCGGCGTCGGTGTCGAACATCGTGAGCACCAGGACCCGGGGGCCCGTCCCGCCACCCTCGGCAGTCAGGCGCCGGGTGGCGGTCACGCCGTCCATTCCGTCGTCGAGCTGGAGGTCCATCAGTACGACGTCCGGGCTCAGCCGGGCAGCCATGGCGAGTGCCTCCTCGCCGGTGGCCGCCTCACCGACCACTTCGATGCCGTCGGCGCTGGACAGGAGGGCGCGCAGCCCCGCACGTACCACGGCATGGTCGTCGCACAACAACAGCCGGACGGGCGTCACAGGACGTGCTCCTTGGGGATGGTCGAGGGTGGCAGTGGTACGGAGGCCAGGGGTGCCAGGCAGATCGCCGCCGACACGACGGTGCCCTCGCCCGGCGTGGACTCCACGGTGAGCGTGCCGCCCGCCTGTGCGGCCCGGATGCGCATCGCGGGCAGTCCGTGCCCGCGCGCACTGTCCGGGGCCGGCCCGGACAATTCGCGCGAGGGGCCCGCCTCGAATCCGCGCCCGTTGTCGGCGACGTCCAGCGAAATCTGGTCGTCCAGGCAGGTCAGCGTCAGCGCGGCCCGGGTTGCCGCCGCGTGTTCGCGTACGTTGGCCAGCGCCCCCTGGGCGATCCGCAGCAGCGCCGCCTCAACCCGTTCCGGAAGCCTGCCCGGCTCACCGTCGAGCCTGAACTCCACGGTCAGCCCGGGACCGCTCTCTCGTTCGGCGAGTACGGCGAGCGCGCCCGGCAGGGTGTCGTCGGCGAGGTCGGCCGGCGCCAGGTCGTGCACGAACCGACGGGCCTCCGCGAGGTTGCGGGAGGTGATCTCCGACGCCCTGTGAACATGCTCGCGGGCCGCGTCCGGGTCGGTCCGCCAGACTCGCCCGGCGGCCTGGAGCAGCATCCGCTGACTGGACAGGCCCTGCGCGACGGTGTCGTGGATCTCCGTGGCCAGCCGCTGGCGTTCCGCCAGGACGCCCGCCCGCCGTTCGGTGGCGGCGAGTTCGTGACGCGTACGGACCAGGTCCTCGATCAGGTCGCGCTGCCGGGCCCCTTGACGCTGCAGATGCACCATCACGGCGGTGGCGACCGCGGCGACAGCGGGCGGGGCGATGACCATGTTGGGGTTCAACGCGCCCTCGGCGACGCGTACTTCGGAGGCCACGACCAGCGCGGTGAGTACGGCCGCCACCGGCACCGCGATCCGCGGGGGCAGCGCGTGCAGACCCGCGAACAGCAGGGGCATCGCGCACCACGTGGCGCTCGGCGCGAGGGCCAGGAGTACGACCCAGACCGCGGAGACCGAGCCCAGCCAGAGCAGATGGCGCCTGGTCGGCGGCGAGCCGGAGGGCGGTGCCGGAGCCAGAAAGCGACCGAGGACGTACAGCAGACAGAAGACCGCGAACAGCGCCACCACCCACCCGGTGCACACCCCGCCCTGGTCGCGGGTCAGGAAGCGGACGAACGAGGAGCCGAGCAGAAGGAAGAACGCGGCGTGCACGACTGCGTCCAGCCAGCGCTCGTCCGGATCGCTGTGCCTCGTCCTCATCCTCATCCTCGTCCCCATCCCCATCGCCGTCCCCATCGCCATCGTCCTCATCGTCATCCTTGTCCTCCGTGTCTAACGCTTCGGACGCGGCGCCACATCAACCGATCGGCTGACGCCGCCGTCACCCGAACCTCAGCAGGACCGCAGCCTGTTGACCGAGCCCACCGCCCTGCTCCCGCACCGAGGCTGAAACCAGACCTTGTACCCCTCGGAACGGTAGCGACCACATGCCCACGAAGAAGAACCTCACCGCCAACCGCGCCTCCCTCGGCCACCGCATCGGATACGCCCTGCATCACCCGAACCGGGTGCCCCGCTATCTGACCCGCGCCGCCCGGGACCTGTGGCTGCGCCACCGTCACACCGACCACGTCTCCTACTACCGTGCCGTGATGCGCTCCGACACCCGGGCCGACCCGGACACGGCGGTCGGCAGCCGCAGCCGTGAGCGATGGCTCGCGCTCGGGGCGATGCAGTTCGACTACCTGCTCGGCCACGGCCTGCGCCCCGAACACCGCATGCTGGAGATCGGCTGCGGCAACCTGCGGGGCGGCTGGCGGTTCATCCGGCACCTGGAGCCCGGGCACTACTACGGCATCGACATCTCGCCCGACATCCTCAGCGCCGCCCAGGAAACCGTCGTGGAGATGGGCCTGCAACAGCAGCTCCCCAGGCTGACCCCGGTTCGCGACCTGACGTTGCGGTTCCTGCCCGACGCCCACTTCGACGTGGTGCACGCGCACAGCGTCTTCTCGCACTCGCCGCTCGCCGTCATCGACGAATGCCTGGCCCATGTCGGCCGGGTGCTCGCACCGGGCGGCTGGTTCGACTTCACCTTCGACCGGACCGAGGGTGAGGAGCACCATGTCCTGCGGGAGGACTTCTACTACCGCACCGAGACGCTCACGGCCCTGGCCGAGCGCCACGGACTGCGGGCGCGCTTCATGGACGACTGGGAGGAACTCCCGCACGGCCAGTCCAAGATCCGCGTGACCCATGGAGACCTGGACACCTAGACCTGGACCTGGACCTGGACCTGGACCTCGGCCCGCGGTGAGGTCGAAGACGTAGAGGGGAGAGGGAGGGGGAGGGGGAGGACGGCGGTCGCTAGCCACGTTCTCGATGACCTGGTGACGTGCGCCGTCTCAGGCGGTGTGCCACGTGACGACGTTCTCCAGCTCTTCACGCGTGGTGCGGAACGCGTTGACCGGGTGGTCGTGGTCGGGGTAGCCGAAGGAGATGCCTGCCACCACTCGCCGGTTGTCCGGGATGTCGAAGTGGTCGCGGAGGAAGTCGGAGTAGGTGGCGAGGGCGGCTTGGGGCGCCGCGGCCACCCCGAGGCTCTGCGCGGCGAGCAGGAAGGAGTTGATGTAGAGGCCGCAGTCGACGGCGCCGTAGACGCCGAGGTCGGCTTCGGTGGTGATGATCGCGACGTGCGGTGCGTCGAACAGCTCGAAGTTCCGCAGCAGTTGCCGCAGGGTCCGCTCCTGGTCGCCCTTGGCGATACCGAGGCTTCCGTACAGCTGGAGGCCGCACTCGCGCCGGCGCTGCCGGTAGGCGCCGGTGTACTGCGCGGGGAACGGGAAGTCGGGCGAGGCCGGGTGGCTCTGGACGTGGGCCAGCAGTTCGGTGCGCAGCCGCTCGGTGGCGGCGCCTTCGGTGATGTGCAGGTGCCAAGGTTGGGTGTTGCACCACGAGGGCGTGCGCTGGGCCAGGCGCAGGAGTCGCTCGATGGTCGTCGCCGCGACGGGATCGGGCCGGAACTGGCGGCAGGTGAAGCGCTCGGTGAGGAGCCGGTTCAGTGCCTCGTGCAGGTCGGTGCCGATGCTGGTCGGGTTCAAGGGGACGCCTCCGCGAAGTGGTCTCGTTTCGAGACCGAACACTATCCGGAGTGGTCTCGTTTTGGAACTGCCGGGGTAGAGTTCTGGCGTGCGCTACGAAGACCTTGCCGACCTGCCGTGCTCGATCACGCGTCCGCTGGTGATCCTCGGCGACCGTTGGACGCTGCTGGTGCTGAAGGCGTCGTTCGCGGGCGTTCGCCGGTTCAACGAGTTTCAGAGCGCGCTGGGTATCTCCAGGAGTCGCTTGCAGGACCGCCTCGGGCGGCTGGTCGAGCACGGCATCCTGGACAGGCGGCAGGCGGCCGACGGCGCCCATGTGGAATACCGGTTGACGCGCAAGGGCCATGACATCTACCCGATCCTCATGGCGATCAGGGACTGGGGAGACGCCTACATGGCTCCCGACGGACCGCCCGCGCGCTACCGCCACCGTGACTGCACCGGCGAGGCACACGTCCAGCTCACCTGCGAGGCGTGCGGGACCGAGGTCACCGCACACGACATCACTCCGGAGCCAGGACCGGGCATCCTTTCCCACCTCGGCCGTCCGGGCGCCGAATTGGGCCAGTGACGGGTGACGGATCAGGCTCCGGCCGGCGCATGGACGCGCAACCGCACGAGGACCTGTGAAGCGTGTCGGCCTGGCTCCTCAGGGAAGGGCCCGTCTCGCGGAGCTGCGCTAGTAGTAGCCCTTCGTGCCGTCGAGCAGCTCCCGGACGATGTCCGCGTGCCCCGCGTGTCGCCCCGTCTCCTCGACGAGGTGGATCAGCATCCAGCGGAGGTTGGCGCTGCCGTCGCGGAAGTCGGGGTGGCGGCCGACGTCGTCCAGGCCGGCCGCGGCAACGACCTCGTCGCTGCGGGCGCACTGGGCCTCGTATTCCGCGAGGAGTTCCGCGAGGGGGCGGCCGTCGGTGTGCCAGTCGGCGTTCTTGCTCGACTCGTCGAATGCGGGGTTCTGCTTCTTGTCACCGCCGAGGAACAGCACTTCCAGCCATAGGTGCTCGGTCCAGCGCATGTGGGAGATGAGACCGGCCATCGTCATGGCGGGTGAGGTCGGGATGACCGCGCGGCGCGCGTCCTCGTCGCTCAGCCCTGCACATTTCCAGCGCAGGATCTGCCGCTGCAGGTCCAACCAGCCGATGAGCGCGGTGCGCTCGTCCGCTTGGCGTGGAGGGCGTTCCAGTTCCGATGACATGCCGGCGCACGCTACCAGGGCGGTCGGGAGGAGGTACCTGGATGACGGGCTCTTCCGCGATTCACGATTTTGGTCGCGGTTGGGGACATCGTCGGAGCGGCGCACACAGCGGCTGTGCCACCACGCGGTGAGCCGTCCCCCTCCCGGGCGCGGATCGGATCGCCACGACAGGATCAGAGACATCGGCCGATACCACTAGCACATGTGTCAACTGCGGCAGCAGACTGGCCAGTTCAACAGCGCACAGCCACAGGCTGCCTTCTCCGAAGCAGGGTGCCCCGCGGCCACACGCGACTGATATGAACCTACCTGAGCAACACCCCTGGTCCGGGCGGGACACAGTCGCCCTGTCACGGGCCAGCTGGTGGAGTTCGCCCCCGCACCGCGTACGGAGATGGCGGCCGGCTTCTGAAATTCAGATCGCTGCCTGGTCGCCACGCCATCCCAGGAGCCGTCGTCGCACCGAGCAGGAGGAGGGCACCGGCGGTGATCGCAGCGCGACGTGGGACAGGAAGTCGCACAGTAATTCCTTTCGAGTAACGGATGGAAAGCAAGCAGGCGCCCGGAAGTCCTCCTTGGTGATCGCACGCCGGGACGGGATGCGATTCACGGCTATGGCCGTGCTCAACGAAGGGGAACCGGTCTGCCCACCCCCCCTAGACGAGACAGAACGTTCGGTCTCACTCATTAAAGACAGATGATGCGTCACTGTCAAGACCGACCGTTCTACCGTTTGGTACGCTTGAGCACTATGAGTCGGAGTAAAGAGGGCGGCAGCACCTCGGAGGCACGCGCCCAGCTGCTCAACACGGCAACCCGGATCTTCTACGCCGAGGGAATCCACTCCGTCGGCATCGACCGGATCGTCGCGGAAGCACAGGGAACCCGGGCAACGCTGTACCGGCACTTCGCCAGCAAGGAAGACCTCGTCCTCGCCTACCTCGATCTGGCGGACCGGGGCATCCGCGGCCAGGTCGCCGTCGCGCAGGCCAGCAGCCAGTCGGCGCCCGACCAGGTGCGCGCCGTCGCCAAATCCATCACCGAAGGCATCCGGTCCCCCGGGTTCCGCGGCTGCGCCTTCCTCAACGCAGCGGCCGAATACCCCGACGCCACCCGCCCGATCCACCAAGCCGTCCTGGCTCACCGGCAATGGTTCCTGAACACCGTCACAGACCTGCTGGCACAAACGGCCGACGCACCCGCCGACACCGCCGGCCGGCACTTCGTCATGCTCCGGGACGGCGCCATGGCAGCCGGTTGCCTCTTCGACCCCGAGCTGATCTCCGAAACCTTCCTGCACGGCGTCGAAGGAATTCTTCAGGCACGCGCCAACTGACACTGCGGTTGTGTAACTGCCATCGTGGGCGACACTGCAGATCTCCTCAGGTCGCCGAGAGGAACTCTCAAGGGCCACATCCATGGACGATCAGGAGTGGTCTGCATGTATCGCCGACCTGTATGTAACGCTCACTATACCCCGAAGCGAGCAGGGCGCAAGCAACTCACGCCCACCCAAGTCCACCACTCCCCCCCTCGGCACTATCAAGACCGAACGTTCTATCTGCTACAATCCTTGGCATGGTGCGCAACGTATCCCCCGGCCGGCCGTCTGAAGCACGGTCCCGACTGCTCGACGCGGCCTGCCGGCTCTTCTACGAGGAAGGCATCCACTCCGTCGGCGTCGACCGCATCGTCACAGAGGCTCAGGTGACACGAGCGACCTTCTACCGCCACTTCCCCAGCAAGGAAGACCTCGTCGTCGCCTACCTGGACGAGGCTCACCAGGCCGAGCGCAGCCGGGCCGACACGGCCGTCGCCGGCGGACTTCCGGCCGCCGACACCGTCAGGGCACTCAGCAGATCCATCGCCCAGGGCATCCAGTCCCCCGACTATCGCGGGTGCGCATTCATCAACGCCGTCGCCGAGTACCCCGACTCCGACCACCCGGTACACCAGGCCGTACTCGCCCACCGCCAATGGTTCCTCGACACCGTCGCAGGCCTGCTGGCCCAAATCCGGGAAGCACCCGCCGAAGCCGCCGCACAACACTTCGTGATGATGCGCGACGGTGCCACGGCCGCCGGCTGCCTGTTCGACCCCGAAATGGTCTGCGAAACCTTCTTGCACGGAGTCGAAGGACTCCTGCGGACACACGCCACCACCCGCTGATCGGACGGGCGGACTCGACGCCGATCCCGAGCCGGTCACCCGTGCCGAAAGCAGAACCCTGCGGGTCGGCGCCCGCTTACGAAGCGTAGGAAAAATAGGCGACACTACCGTTGACGGTCGCCATCATTGAAGACCATCCTGTCCCAGGCGTGCGAGGAAGCCGCGACAGAGAGGTAGACAGTGAGACTGAAACGGTTGACGACTGTGCTCACGGCGTTGCTGGCCATCGCCACCGCCACTGCCGGAACACCGACCGCGGCCACCGCGAGCGAAAGAGTGTCGCGACCCGGCGAGTACGCCGGATACGCTCCCGTCCTCTACGACGAGTGGGTGCGCACCTCGCAGTACCTGCCCACCCGGGACGGCACCTGGCTTGCCGTCGACCTCTACCGTCCGGCCGTCGACGGCAAAGCGGTGGATCGGCCCTTCCCCGTCATCTGGGAGCACCAGCTCAGCAGGGCGTCGCGTGCCCCGGACGGATCGGTCAGCCTGCGTGGTGTCACCAGCGGGATGGCTGAACTCACCAAGTACGGCTACACGTTGGCGTACGTGGACCGCAGGGGCAACGGCGCCTCCTTCGGCACCATGACGGGTTATCACTCACGTACGGAGGCCGCCGACGCGTACGACGTCACCGAGTGGCTGGCCGCGCAGTCGTGGAGCGACGGTCAGGTCGGGGTGTTCGGCTGTTCCAACACGGGCGACGCCGCGATGCAGGCGGCGACCGTGGGGGCACCCCATCTCAAGGCCGTCTTCGCGGGCAACTACTCGTTCCACAAGTACGACGCCTTCCAGCGCGGAGGGATCCGGGCGAACTGGGGTGCCGGCCCCGCCCGCACCCGCGAGGAGGATCTGCGCAACCTGCCGGTCGACGCCGACAGCGGCGGCGCCCTGCTGCGTCGAGCGGTGGAGGAGCACCAGGCGAACACCTCCCTGCGGGACATGTGGCGGGCGGCCCCCTACCGGGACAGCCACGTCACCTCGGTCGGTACCCGGCCGTGGCGCGAGTACAGCGTCGCCACGTACAAGGAGGCGATCGAGCGCTCCGGTGTCCCCGTCTACAGCTTCGACGGCTGGGACGACGACTTCCGCAAGGAGACCCTGGTCAGTGCGGCGACTCTGACGAACCCGCACAAGGTTCTCGTCGGCCCGTGGCCGCACTGCGGGAGCGAGGGGTTCGACATCGTCGCCGAGCAGCACCGGTTCTTCGACCACTGGCTCAAGGGCATCGACAACGGGATCATGCAGGAGCCGCCGGTCCACTACTACACGGGCTCCTCCCACGGCACGGGACAGTGGCGCGACGCGGCGCAGTGGCCGCCGAACCCGCGTGCGCGGCAGACGCGTTACTACCTGGGCGGCGCCGCGAGCGGCACCGTCGGCTCGGTCAACGACGGCACGCTGGGCCGCTCCGGGCCGCCGCACAGGCGCGGCGGCGGTGACGCGTACACCGTCGACTACTCGGTGAGCTGCCCGGAGCCGGTCGGTCTGGCGCAGACCTGCCCGCAGGACGAGAAGGGGCTGACCTACACGACCGCGCCGCTGAAGGACGATGTCGAACTCACCGGCCATCCCGAGGTCTCGCTGCACCTGTCGTCCTCCGCACCCGACGGCAACGTCTTCGCCTATCTCTCCGACGTCGCCCCGGACGGCACCGTGCGCATCCTCACCGACGGCCGGCTCCGCCTGGCTCTGCGCAGCACACAGCGGGCGCCCTACGACGTGCTCGGCACGCCGTGGCACCGCGGCGACGCGCGGGACGCCGAACCGATGCCCGCGGGCCGGGCCGAGCGCGTCGACTTCGACATGCTGCCCCTCTCGTCGGTGGTGTCCGCCGGGCACCGGCTGCGGGTCACGATCACCGGGGCCGACGTACGGGAGAGCAACCGCACCGAAGTGAGCCCGGCCCCCGTGTACACGGTGCACCGCGAGCCCGCGCGGGCGTCGTCGATCACCCTCCCGGTCGTGCGGTGAACTCCGGCGGGACGACGGCGTTCACCGCACGACATGCCCCATGCCCCCGTATGGAAAATCACCACGCCGAAGAGGAGAACCACGATGGCAAGAGGGCTGCGTAACGCCGCCGCCGTGTGTCTGGCGACAGCCGGGGTGGCGGCGCTCGCCGCCCCGGCCGCGGGAGCCGCCGCGCGCGGCACCGGACCGTGCCCCGCCGGAAGCCCCGCCGGGGTGACCTGCGCCGGCGGTGAACTGGCCGACGGCACGCCCTACCGGTTCGTGGTCCCCGACCACTGGAACGGCACCGTGATCGTCGACCTGGACTTCGCCGGCCGCGCGCCCGGCGAGCCGCTGACCGCGGAACTCACCGACCGCGGTTACGCGGTCGGTGGCACCACCCGCGACGTCACGGGCTGGCGCATCGCCGCCGCCATCGACAACCAGGCATCGGCACTCGAACGGTTCGAGGAGGCCGTCGGCCACCCCCGGTGGGCCATCGCCTCGGGACGCTCGATGGGCGGGTTCGTCTCGGCGGGCGTCGCGCAGGTCCACCCGGACGCCTTCGACGCCGCGGTTCCCTTCTGCGGTGGCCTCGGCGGCTCCGTCGGGCAGTGGAATCAGAAACTGGACACCGTCTTCACCCTCAAGGAACTGCTCTTCGCCGGCAGCCCACTGCCCGTCACGAAGATCCCGGCGGACACCCAACAGGCCACCCGCGACTGGCAGTCGGCGCTCGGCACGGCCCAGGCGGCCCCGGCGGGCCGGGCCCGGATCGCGCTGGCCGCGGCGATCGGGCAGTTGCCGGGCTGGGGTCAGGACGCCGCGGGCGGCGCGACGCCCATGCCCGCCCCCGGCGACACGGACGCGATCCAGGAGGGCATGTACCTCACACTCGCCGGCGGCTTCCAGCCGTACATCGGCCAGTCGATGAGCAGCCGGCGGTCCATCGAGACGCTGGCGGGCGGCAACCCGTCGTGGAACACGGGTGTCGACTACGCCCGGCAGTTCTCCGCGGCGAGCGCGGAGCAGCAGCGGACGGTCCGGGAGCTGTACTCCCGCGCGGGCCTCGACCTGCGTGCGGACCTGCGGACCCTGGCCCGGGCGCCGAGGATCACGGCCGACCCGTCCGCGGTGACGTACCTGGAGAAGGGCATCGTCTTCGACGGCGACCTGAAGATCCCGGTGCTCACGGTCAACGCGATCGGCGATCAGATCTCCACCGTCGCCCAGCAGCAGTCCTACGGAGCAGCGGTGCACAAGGCCGGGAAGACGGCGCTGCTGCGGCAGAGTTACGTACGGACGGTCGGGCACTGCACCTTCACGACCGGGGAACAGGTCGCGGCGATCACGGTGATGGCGAAGCGGCTGACCACCGGGCGCTGGTCCGACACGGCCACCGCGGGCAACCTGAACCGGCTCACCGCGGCGGCCGGCGAAGACCACGGCCGCTACCTGCACTACCAGCCGCCGGTCTTCAACCGCCCCTACGTCGGCTGACGTCGGCCGACCTTCGTGGATCGCACAGGGCCTGCCGGACGAGCGTCCGGCAGGGCCCTGTGCGGTCCGGTACGGCTACCCGCGCGGGTCGAGCGGGGTCTCGCGGACCAGCAGCACGGCGGCGAGGGCGGCCGCCGCGAGCGGTACGGCCACGAGGAAGACGGATGCCAGCCCCGCCGTGTAGGAGGCCCGTACGGAGTCGGCGACCTGGGCGGGCAGCGCGGCGACGGCCTCGGGAGTGCCGAGCAGTGCGCGCGAGTCCTGGCCCGGCGGCAGACCGGAGCGCAGCCGGGCCGAGATCATCGCGCCGAAGGCGGCCACGCCGACGGCCCCGCCCAGGGTGCGGCTGAAGGTGGCCACCGCTCCCGCCACCCCGACGTCGCAGGCGTCGACGGCGTTCTGTGCGACCAGCACCAGCACCTGCTGCGTCAGCCCGGTACCCAGGCCCAGTACGGCCATGGCACCGGCGAGCCACCACGGGGAGGTGTCCGGGGCGATCGGCGACAGCAGGACGGCGCCGACCGTCACCAGGGCGCAGCCGACCACGGGGAAGACCTTCCAGTGACCGGTTCTGTTGATGAGGTATCCGGACAGCGCCGACGCGGTGATCATCGTGCCGACCTGAGGCAGCATCAGCAGGCCCGCCGAGGTTGCGTCGTGGCCCCGGACCACCTGGAGGTACTGGGGCAGATAGATGACGCCGCCGAACATGACCGCGCCGACCAGGAAGCTCGTCGCGCACGCCACGGCGAGGCCGGGTCGGGCGAACAGCCTGGGCGGCAGGATCGGGTCGGCGGCACGCCGCTCGTGCCGCACGCAAGCCACCGCGAGCAGGAGCACACCACCGCCGAGCGCGAACGTGGGCCGGGAGGACCACGGCCAGGCACTGCCGCCCGCCGACAGCAGCACGACGAGGCCCGAGGTACCGGCCGCGAGCAGCGCGCCGCCGAGGACGTCGACACCGCCGAGGGGTGTCTTGGGGACGTGGTGCGGTGCGAGCCGGACCAGGAGCGCGGCGACCAGGGCCACGGGTATCACGCCGAGGAAGCACCAGCGCCAGCCGAGGCCGGGCAGGCCGACGAACAGCCCGCCGATGAGCGGTCCGGCGACCGAGGCGGTACCGAACGCCACCCCGAACCAGCCGGTGTAGAGCCCTCGTTGCCTGGCCGGCACCAGTGAGGCGACGAGGGCGTTGGTGAGCGCGAGGATGCCGCCGGCTCCCGCGCCCTGGAAGGCGCGTCCGGCGATGAGCACGCTCATCGCCGGTGCGCAGCCCGCCAGCAGGGAACCGGCCACGAACACGCCGAGGGCGGCCAGGAGCAGGGGTCGGGGCCCTCTGCGGTCGGCGGCCTTGCCCCACAGCGGGGCGGCCACGGTCATGGTGAGCAGGGCGGCGCTCGCCACCCACGGCACCTGGTCCTGGCCGCCCAGTTCGCCGGCGATCGTCGGCAGGGCGATGCCGACGATCGTGTTGGTGAGGGAGCCGACGAACAGCGCGGCGAGGGCGCCGGAGAGCACCGCCCGCATCGAGGGCGCCGCCGGGTCAGTCACCGGCGTGGACACGCCGTTCGAGCCAGTCGCCGACGGTGCGGGTGAGGGCGTCGCCGTCGGCGCTGCGCGCGTCCACGTTGTCGGCGTGCAGTTCGAGTACCGGGATTCCGGCGGCTTCCAGCGCGCGGGTGGTGAAGTAGCTGCCCCGCGCGTCCTCGGAGACCAGGTGCACGACCCCGTCGACGCCGTGGTGGCGTGCCTCCTTCACGTACCACTCCGCCGACCAGGGCGGGGTGTACAGCTGGTCGGAGAAGGCGGCGAAGCGGGCGGCGAGGGCACGCAGCGGGTCGCCGCCGTAGCGCAGGTAGCCGTCGGCCGCGATGGCGAGGTACATGGACCAGACGAAGACCGCGCCGTGGCTCTCCTCGAAGCGGCGGTAGAAGTCGAGGTCGAACCAGAGTCCGCGGCCGATCCACATCAGCCGGGCCCGTTCACCTGGGCAGACGGCGGTGCCCGCGGACACACGTTCGGCCACCTCGTCGTGGAAGGCGCGGGCGGCGTCGCGCGCCCAGACGGTGCCGCGGTGCCACTGCGGGATCATCACGCTGGGGATGCTGTCGTTGACCGGCAGGGGGCAGGGGCGGGCGCGGGCGATCAGGTCGCGGGTGCGGCGGTTCCACTCCTGCTGTTCGTTGACGAGGTCCATGACCTCGGCGAAGCGGGTCTCGGAGAAGACCCGTCCGGTGGTCTGCTCCAGGAACCTGATGAGCCCTTCGAGTTCGCCGGTCATCAGGTCCAGTCGGTCGCTGCCGACGGCCTGTTCCCAGTCGCGCGGCATCAGTTCCCACCAGCGCGTCGGGACGTCGTTCTCCGCGGCGCTCTCCAGCGGGTAGAAGGAGACGCCGGGCTGGGTGTCCCAGATGTCGAAGATCTTGCGGGACACGTCGCCCGTGGTCTCCGCGAGCACGATGGTGGGCCGGGGCAGGCCGCCCCAGGGCGCGTCGGCCGGGTCGGGGTCGAAGGCGGAGGCCAGCGGGATGGAGCTGTACTGCTCGCTGTCGTCGGGGTAACCGCGCTCAGCCAGGAGGCCGAGGTAGTCCTGGGCGCGTCGTTTGGCCGTGACGATCGAGGACCACCACTGGTTGACGACGTACGGGATGCCCATCGTGCGGAAGATCTCCTGCGGGGCGTCGGCGTTGACCAGCGCGAGGTCCCCGCCTTGGGCCGCTTCCTTCCTGAGGTCGGCGAACCACTGCCGCTGGTAGGCGGTCGCCGCCGACGCGGAGGCGAGTCGGGCGTTCACCGGGCCACCGCCGCGTGCGGGCGCAGCCCCGTCAGTGCCTGGACGGCCTCGTCGTCCAGGGCGCCGTACGGCTGCCGGCTCAGCAGGACGGACGGCAGTCCGGTCGCCGCCCGTTGGGCCGGGTAGTCCCAGCGTGGGGCGTCGTCGTGCACCCGGGCGTAGCAGACCAGGGCCTCGGCGCCGCAGTCCTGTGCCGCCCGCCGGGTGTGCTCGGCGCGGTCGCGGATCGACGCGCGGGGTGCGGTGGGCCCGTTGTACTGGTAGCGCTCGGCGAGCGCGTCCTCGGTCGGGGCCGCGGTCCGGCGCAGCGACAGCAGGTCGCCCCAGTCGTGGTCCTCGCCGACGACGAGCAGGCCCGCGTCCTCCAGGGCCGTGTAGACGTGGGCGGTGTCGTGCGGGCTTCCGGTGACGAACACGCGGTGTCCTTCGTGCTCGGGCAGGAGGTCCGCCTCGGTGAGCAGTTCTTCGAGCAGTGCGGTGGCGCGGTCGGCGGGCAGTGCCGTCGTCGCGGCGACGACGGACAGCGCCTGGGCGCCGGTGAGTCGCGCGGGGCGCAGCCGGCGCAGTGCGGCGACCCGGGTGAGCAGGTCGCGCAGCCGCTCGTGGACGGCGATCGCGTCGGCGAGTGCGGCGTCGTCGATCGACCGTCCTGCCCAGGTCTCGACGGTGGCACGCAACTGGCGGAGTTTGGCGCGCACATAGCGGGTGGTCGTGCGGTGCGGCAGGTGCAGTACGTCGACCAGGTGCACCGGCGGCAGCGCCGAGGCCAGGTCCACGCGCCGCAGTTCGCGCAGTGCGTAGAACAGCCGCAGGGACGCCTCGCAGTCCCGGGAGACGACGATGCCGTCCAGTGGTCCGAAGTCGTGGTCGAGCAGGCGGGTGAGGACGGAGCGCGCGACGGGGTCGAGGCCGGTTCCGAGGTACCGGTCGCCTGCCGTGCTCGGGGTGCCGGGGCTGCCGGACAGGCGCAGGGGCAGCAGGCCCGCCGCGGTGATGTACTCGACGGGGACGTCGGCGCCGACGTAGCCGATCACTGCGCCGTGGTGGCGTGCTCGCCAGTCGTCGGCGGCCGTGCGGCGGTCGGTGCCGTGGGAGGTGAGCTGCGCGAGGGCAGCGGACATGGGGGTGCCTCCAGGTGGTGCGGGGTGTGCGGTGGAACGACGGCCGGGGTGCGGCGGGATCAGATCACCGACTCGGCGGCCAGTTCAGCGATGTCCTCGGCGCTGTAGCCGAGCTTTTCGCGGTACACCGCGTCGTTGTGCTCGCCGAGCGCCGGGGCGGGCCGGTCGAAGCCCGCGCGTGCGGCGGAGAACCGGATGGGGACGCCGGTGGTGGAGAGTCCCTCGACGGGGCCGTGCGTGGGGTGGATCACCGGTACGACCTCCTCGCGCTCCCGCACGAGCGGGTCCCGTACGGCGTCCCGGGGCTCGCGCACCTCGGCGGCGGGCACGCCCTCCGCGGTGAACGCGCTGATCGCCTCGGCGGTGGGGCGGACGCTGCTCCACTCCCGTATCAGGGCGTGGATCTCGTCCGCGTGGCGGACCCGCTGGTCGCGGCTGTGGAAGCGGGCGTCGTCGATCAGGTCGGGGCGGCCGACGGCGCGCAGCACGCCGTGGGCGAAGGCGTCGGTGGGCGCGGACAGGGCGAGGTGGCCGTCGGCGGTCGGCAGGATGCCGAAGGGGGCGAGGCGGGGCACCATCGCGCCGGTGCGTTGCGGCATGCCGACCGCCTCGAAGGCGTCGAAGGGCTCGCACGCGACCAGGGACGTGAGTGCCCCGAGCATCGATACGTCGACGTGCTGGCCCTCGCCGGTCTGGTCGGCCTGCATGAGGGCCGACAGGGTGCCGATGACCGCGTACAGCGGGGCGAGCATGTCGCCGACGGGCAGGCCGAAGCGTACCGGTCCCTCGTCCGGCTCCCCCGCGGTGAGCATGACGCCGGACAGGGCCTGGATGATGGAGTCCATGGCCTTGCCGGAGCCGGGTCCGCCCTGGCTGCCGAATCCGGTGATGGACGTGTAGACGAGGCGTGGGTTGAGGGCGTGGACGGCGGCGTAGTCGATGCCGAGGCGTCCGGTGACGCCGGGGGTGTAGTTCTCCACGAGGATGTCGGCGTCGCGTACGAGGTCCGCGAAGACCCGCTGGGAGCGTTCGTCCTTGAGGTTGAGGGTGACGCTGAGCTTGTTGCGTCCGCGGGCGAGCATCGAGACGGACATGTCGTCGGGGCCGCGCCGGGTCACGGAGAGCCCCTCGCCACCGCCCACGTAGGGCGCGTTGTTGCGTGAGGAGTCGCCGCCGGTGGCCGGGTTCTCGACCTTGATGACGGTGGCGCCGAGTCCTGCGAGCAGCAGGGTCGCGTAGGGGCCGGCCAGCGCGGTGGTCAGGTCGATGACGGTCCGTCCGGCCAGTGGCTGGTCGCTCATGATGCCCTCTCGGTGTTCAGCTCGATCAGTACACGGCCGTCGTCGCGGACGAACCGGCCGTTGAGGCCCGCGGCGCGGGTGATGTGCTCGATGTAGTCGGTGACCCGTCGGCCCTCCTCGGTGTCGCCGCAGGGCACCGGGCGTCCCCGGTCGTCGATCCAGCAGGGTTCGAAGCCCGCCTGGACGAGTCCTTCGCCGTCGAAGCGGCAGACGGCGATCGCGGTGTTGCGGCTCTCCGGGTGGAAGGGGTAGGCGGGCATGTCCGGGTCGGGGGCGAAGCCGTACAGCTCCTTGCGCCGGTGGGCCCAGCGCGTCAGCTCGGCGCTGGAGCGGCTGGTCGCGTCCGGGGTCAGCGCGCGGGTGACGGTGACGAAGTTGCCGAGGCCGTGGAAGATCGGGCGGCCCCGGTAGGTCTCGATGCCCCGCATGATGTGGGCGTGGTGGCCGAAGACGGCGTCGGCGCCGGCGTCGATGGCGGCACGGGCCACCGGTGACTCGTACATGGCGACGGCGGCGGGGGTGTGGCCGACGCCCTTGTGGAGTCCGACGAGGACGACGTCGGCCCGCTCGCGCAGGCGTGCCACGTCGGCCTGGAGGCCGGCCAGGCTGTCCGGGTCGGCGAAGGTGTAAATCTTCGGTGGGCCGCCGGGACTGGCGTGGTCGAGCTCGTAGTGGGTGAGGACGTGGACGTAGGCGCAGCCCGCCTTGCGCGAGGTGGCCCAGGACTCGCGCGGGCCCACGCAGTTGTAGGAGAGCACGCCGACGCGCAGCCCGCCGCGTTCGACGACGGCGGGCGTTCGGGCCTCGTCGAGGTCGGCGCCTGCTCCGGCGGTGGCCAGGCCGGCCCGGTGGGCGTGCGCGACGGTGTCGGCGACGCCGGTGTCGCCCGCGTCGTAGATGTGGTTGCCGGCCAGCGTGACGATGTCGAAGCCGGCCTCGGCAAGCGCGGTGAGGGCCGCCGGGTCGGCGGGCGGCGCGGGGACGTCGGTGCTCTGCTGGACGGTGGTGGTGGAGTGCGGGACCTCGACGTGCCCGATGGTGACGTCCGCGGCGCGGAGCAGGTGTGCCGAGGGGGCCAGGAACGAGGCGGGGTCGGGCTCGTCGAGAATGAGGTCCCCGACCGAGGCAACGGTGATCACGAGACGTGCTCCTGAGGGGTGGCGAGGCTGTCGCGGTGGCGGGCGAGGAACGACCGCAGGCGCGTGGTGCGGGGGTTGGTGAACATGTCGTCGGGCCTGCCGCTCTCGACGATGCGGCCGGCCTCCATGAAGACGCAGCGGTCGGCGACCTCGCGGGCGAAGGCGATCTCGTGGGTCACCACGACCATGGTCATGCCCTCGGCGGCCAACTGCCGCATGACGGCGAGCACTTCGTCGACCAGTTCCGGGTCGAGGGCGCTGGTGGGCTCGTCGAAGAGCATGACGCGGGGCCGGGCGGCGACGGCCCGGGCGATCGCGACCCGCTGCTGCTGGCCGCCGGAGAGCTGGCGCGGGTAGTGGTCGGCGCGGTCGGCGAGGCCGACCCGTTCGAGCAGTTCGCGGGCTTCGGCCTCCGCCTCCTGCCGGGGTCTGCCGTGGACGCGTACCGGAGCTTCGGTGATGTTCCTGAGCACCGTGAAGTGCGGGATGAGGTGGAACTGCTGGAAGACCATGCTCATCCGGCTGCGTTGCGCGGCCACCCGGCGGGTGCCGAGGGGTCGCAGGGCGCCGCGGTGCCGTTCGTGGCCGAGGAGTTCGTCATCCAGGTAGATCGCGCCGGAGTCGATGGTCTCCAGCTGGTGCACGCACCGGATCAGGGTCGACTTGCCGGACCCCGAGGGCCCGATGACCGTGACGACCTCTCCGTCGGCGACGTCGAGGTCCACTCCGTCGAGGGCGACGTGGTCGCCGAAGTTCTTGCGGATGCCCCGCACACGCAGGGCGGGTTCACCGGTCATGCGGACACTCCGTTCATACGGACACCCCGTGAGAGGTCTTCTTCGGGCGGCGGGTGAGGCCGCCGGTGGTGTGGCCCCGGGAGAAGTGCCGTTCGAGCCAGCGCTGTCCGATGGTGAACAGGGTGACGACGGCCAGGTACCAGAGGCAGGCCACGATGAGCATGGGAACGATCTCGTAGGTGCGGTTGTAGACGACCTGCACCGAGTGCAGCAGGTCGGCCATGGCGATCACCGAGACCAGCGCGGTTCCCTTGAGGACGCTGATGAACTGGCTGCCTCCCGGCGGGATGATCACGCGCATCGCCTGCGGAAGCACGACGCGGAAGAAGGTCTGGCCAGGCGTGAAACCCATCGCGCGGGCCGCGTCGCGCTGTCCCTGCTCCACGCCCAGCAGCCCGCCGCGGATGATCTCCGCCAGGTACGCGGACTCGACCAGCGACAGCCCGATGACGGCGGCTGTCACCGGCGTGATCACCTCGTTGGCGTCCCAGGAGGCGAACTCCGGACCGAAGGGGATGCCGAGGGAGATGCGTGGGACGAGATAGGCGAGGTTGAACCAGAAGATGAGCTGCACCAGCGGCGGGATGCCGCGGAACACGCCGATGTAGAGCGTGGCCGCCCAGCGGACCGGCGGGAACTGCGACATCTGCGCCGCCGCCAGCAGTGCTCCGAGGACGGAGCCGATGACGGTGGCCGCGACGGCGAGCCACACCGTGGTGCCGAGCCCGGAGAGCACCGACGGATCGAAGAGGTACTCCCCGACCACGTCCCACTCCAGGCGCGGGTTGGTCACCAGGAAGTGGACGAGCAGTACGGCGACGACCGCGAGCACCGTACCGGCCACCACCCGCCAGGGCCGTACGCGCCGCCTGGACAGGGCGACGTCGTCGGTCTTCGGACCGGTGGGACGTTCCGTCAGGGAGAGGGGTCCGGCCACGGTTCAGCTCTCTTTACTGGCGATGTTCAGGGTGG
Source organism: Streptomyces aurantiacus (assembly GCF_001418335.1). Lineage (GTDB taxonomy): Bacteria > Actinomycetota > Actinomycetes > Streptomycetales > Streptomycetaceae > Streptomyces > Streptomyces aurantiacus. Next base: position 29,693 of record NZ_LIPP01000122.1, read on the forward strand.
GCTTGTCGACCATCACGTCCTTCAGTCCCGAGTCCTCCATAATGCGTCGGTACTCACCGTTGTCGACGAGCGCCTGGAAGGCCTTCTGGATCACCGGGCCGAGCCCGCTCTTCTTGGGCACGAGGAGAGCGAGGTTGTCGGTGGTGGCGCCCTGCTCCTCGGTCTGGGAGACGTAGCCGTACTTGTCCGACTGGGTCTTGGTGACGTCGATGGCGGCGGCCTGGGTCATCCCGGCGGCGTCGGCGCGGCCGGACTGCGCGGCCAGCAGGGTGGCGTTGGTGTCGTCGAGCCCGATCGCCCGCGCCGGCTGCTTGCCCTGGTCGGCGCAGAACTTGGACAGCTTGGCCAGCTGGCCCTCCACGATGCTCGCCTTGACCACGGCGACCTTCTTGCCGCACAGGTCGGCGGCGGAGGTGACCTCGGTCTTGGAGGACTTCGGCACGACGTAGGACGTGCGGCTGGTCATCCAGGTGATGGTGTCGAACTGGCGCTCGCGTTCGGCCGTGGCCTGCACCGGCCCGTTGAAGCCCTCGTAGCGCCCGCTGAGCATGCCCTGGAGCGCCGCGGGGAGATTGTTCACGATCTTGATCTCGGTGCGTACTCCGAGCACCTGCCCGAGCGCCTTCTGCAGGTCCTTGTCGATGCCCGTCACGGAACCGTCGGCGCCGACCGAGCGGAAGGGCGGGTGCGAGTCACCCGCGAACCGCAGGACGCCGGAGTCCTTGACCGCCTTCGGCAGGGCGTCGTGGAGCGCGGGCACCTTGGAAACGGACGGGGCGGCGGCGCCCTCCGTCTCGGACGCGCCACAGCCCGCGAGGGCCAGCGCGGAGATGAAGGCGGTGGTGAGAGTGCCATATGTTCGCCACTGTCGGTGGCCTCGAAAGTCACGCATGAAGGTGTTCCCTTGCATGGGGAGAGATCCGCGTCATTGTCGGTATCGATGGCGAGCGTCGCACGAGGTGTCGCCTATAGCAAGGGTCGTGCCATACTTCGATTCGCCGCGATGATCACCGAGGGGACTGAGGTGCCATGGGAAAGGGCCTGCCGAAAGCCGATCTGCCCCGGGCACAGAACGGGGCGGAGCCCCAACTCCTGCTGACGTCCCTGCTGGGTGACTTCTGGTACTGGCGCGACGAACACATCCCCGCGACGGCCCTGGTGAGACTGCTCGCCGACTTCGACGTGACGTCGGACGGCGCCAGGGCGGCGATGCGCCGGCTGGTGACCCGCGGACTGCTGGACTCCTCCCGCAGCGGACGCACGACGGCGTACGGGATCCCGGCCCGCACCTCCGAGGTGATCGTCGAACGCACGCACCACATGCTGACGTTCGGCACCACGGCGCCCCAGTGGGACGGACAGTGGACGGTGGTCGCCTTCTCCGTCCCCGAGCAGGACCGCGGCCTGCGGACCACGCTGCGTTCACGGCTGCGGCTGCTGGGGTTCGCCGCGCTCTACGACGGCGTATGGGTGTCGCCCCACTCTCTCGGCGCGGAGGCGCAGTCCCTGCTGCGCGACCTCGGAATCGACACGGCGACCGTGCTGCGCTGCACCGAGGTGCCCGGCGGGGCCCGGCAGGGCGACCCGGTCTCGGCGTTCGACCTGACGTCGCTGACCCTGGAGTACCACGCCTTCACCGAACGCTACGAGACGGTGCTCGACAGCCTGGACGCCGGCCTCATAAGCCCGGCCCAGGCGCTGCGCACGCGCACCGAACTGCGCGTGGCCTGGCGGCGTTTCCCGGAGACCGACCCGGACCTGCCGGCCGAACTGCTGCCGTCGGACTGGGACCGGCCTCGCGCCCAGCAGGTCTTCCTGCAGATCTACGACCGCCTGGGACCGCTGGCCGAGCTCCGGTTCCGGCAGATCCTTGCCACGGTCTCACCCGAACTGGCCGAACTGGCGTCCCATCACGACTCCACCGCCATCGCCGAGCTCTACGCCTCACTGGGCGACCGCAGGGCGCACGGAGACACCCCCTTCGAACAGGCCGCGCGGGCTCGCCGGCTGGACGAGGTGACCCGCTCCAAGTCGTGACACGGGGGCCGCCCCACGGCACCCCCGCACACGTCAGGCCAGCGCGCGATGCGCGCTCTTCAGGGCAGCACGGAAACGCTCGACGTCGGCGGGCCGGAGACCCTCCACCATGCGCTCTTCCAGGCTGCGGGCCGGCTCGGCGTAGTCGGCGAGCAGCCGGCGTCCGGCGTCGGCCAGCAGGATGACCTTCTCCCGCCGATTACGCGGGTGGGGCTCACGCCGGATGAACTCACGGCTCTCCAGTGCGCGGACCATGTCCGCCATCGACTGCGCCGTGACGAACGAGGCCCGGGCCAACTGGGCGGCGGACACGCCGTCATGGCGCTCCAGCACGGTCAGCGCCGTGTACTGCAGGGCGGTGACCCCGGCGGGCTTGAGCAGTTCCTCCAGGCGCGCGCGCACGACGAGTTCGGTCCGCTTGAGCAGATAGAGCAGGGACGGCCCCGCATCAGTCCCCTCCCCGGTGTCCACCGCGGGCTCCGTCGCTTGCGTCATCCCCGTGCCTCCACTGACAGCCGCTCCATGTCTCACAACCCACCACCCTAAGTCATTGACAGGATTCCTGTCGGAAGAGAACACTGAGTCCAACCGACAGGATTCCTGTCGATCTCTGTCGATCCATCGCAGTGGTGGCCCGGCCCGCATCACCGCCCATCAGCCCATCAGTCATCAGCCCATCAGGAAGAGGCACAGCCATGGATCTGCAAGGCAAGGTCGCGGTCGTCACCGGAAGCGGGCGGGGACTGGGACTCGCGTACGCCCGCGCCCTGGCCGCGGCGGGTGCCGCCGTCGTGGTCAACGACATCGACGCCGACGTGGCCGACGCCGCGGTCCGTGCCATCACCGCGGACGGCGGCAAGGCCGTCGGCGTCGTGGCGGCCGTGGGCGACAGCGAGGCCGCCGAGCAGCTCACCGAAGCGGCGGTACGGGAGTTCGGCCGCCTGGACGTCCTCGTCACCAACGCCGGCATCCTCCGCGACCGGGTGCTGTGGAAGATGACGGACGACGACTTCGACTCCGTCGTCAAGGTCCACCTGCGCGGCACCTTCACCTGCGCCCGGGCCGCCGCGGTGCGCATGCGCGAGCAGGGAGAGGGCGGGCGGCTGATACTCATCTCCTCCCCCGCCGGCCAGCGCGGCAACTTCGGCCAGACCAACTACGCCGCCGCCAAGGCCGGCATCGTGGCGATGGCCCGTACCTGGGCACTGGAACTGGCCCGGGCGGGCATCACCGTGAACGCGGTCGTCCCCGTCGCGGCCACCGCGATGACCAAGACCATCCCCGCCTTCGCGCCGGCCATCGAGGAGGCCGAACGCACCGGCGCTCCCCTGCCGGACTGGCTGCGCAAGGACGAGGGCCTCGGCACCGTCGACGACGTGGCGGGCCTGATCACCTTCCTCGCCTCCGACACCGCCAAGGACGTCACGGGCCAGGCCATCGGCATCGGCGGCGACCGGCTGGCCCTGTGGGCCCACCCCACGGAGACGGCGGTCGCCTTCGCCGACGGCGGCTGGAGCGCCGACGCGATCGGCGAGCGGTGGCACGACGGCGTCGGGGCCGAACCCCAGACGTACGGCATCCCGGCTCCCAAGGCACCGGAGGCCTGACATGAGCGACCCGGTCATCGATGTCGACGCCCTGACCGCCATCGACATGCACACCCACGCGGAGATCTCCCGGACCGGCCACGGCGCACTGAGCCCGGAACTCTTCGGGGCCTCCGCGGAGTACTTCAAGGCACACGCCCACCGGCAGCCGACCATCGACGAGATGGCCGCGTACTACCGGGAACGACGCATGGCGGCGGTGGTCTTCACCGTGGACGCGGAGCACGCCACCGGCCATCCACGGATCGCCAACGAGGAGGTCGCCGAGAGCTGCGCCGCCCACGCCGACGTGCTGATCCCGTTCGCCAGTGTCGACCCGCACAAGGGTCGTGCGGGCGTCCGCGAGGCCCGCCGCCTGGTGACGGAGCACGGGGTGCGCGGCTTCAAGTTCCACCCCAGCATCCAGGCGTTCTCGCCGGACGACCGGATGGCATACCCGCTCTACGAGGCGATCGAGGAACTCGGCGTGCCCGCGCTGTTCCACACCGGGCAGACCGGGATCGGCGCCGGTGTGCCCGGGGGCGGCGGCATCCGGCTGAGGTACTCCAACCCCATGCTCGTCGACGACGTGGCCGTGGACTTCCCCGAACTGCGCATCATCCTGGCGCACCCCTCCTTCCCCTGGCAGGACGAGGCCCTGGCCGTCGCCACGCACAAGCCGTACGTGCACATCGACCTGTCGGGCTGGTCACCGAAGTACTTCCCGCCGCAACTGGTGCGGTACGCCAACACGCTGCTCAAGGACAAGGTGCTCTTCGGTTCGGACTATCCCGTCATCACCCCCGACCGCTGGCTCGCCGACTTCGAGCGGCTCGACATCAAGCCCGAGGTCCGGCCGAAGATCCTGAAGGACAACGCCGCCCGTCTGCTCGGCCTGGTCAAGGGCTGAGGGGGCAGGCCGTGTTGAACCAAGGCATCGGCTCCTGGCCGGCCCGCCGGGCCCGCAAGACACCGGATCGTACGGCGCTGGTCCACCGGGACACCGAGATCACCTACCGTGCGTTGCACGAGCGGGTCCTGCGCCTGTCGCACGCGCTGCGCGCCCTGGGGGTCGCCGGCGGCGACCGCGTCGCCCACCTGGGCCCCAACCATCCGGCCTTCCTGGAGACGCTGTTCGCCGCCGGCGTCCTCGGTGCCGTGTTCGTACCGCTCAACACCCGGCTGGCCGCGCCCGAGTTGGCGTACAACCTCAGCGACTCGGGCAGTACGGTGCTGGTGCACGGTGCCGAACAGGCCGGGACGGCCGCGGTGGCCGCCGCGGACTCCGGCGTCCGGCACCGCGTCACGCTCGGCGCGGCCGTCGACGGGACCCTCGGCTACGAGGACCTGCTGGCCGGCAGCAGTACCGAGCCGCTGGACGAGGCCGTCGCCCCGGACGCCCCCTGCGTCATCATGTACACCTCCGGGACCACGGGCCGCCCCAAGGGCGCCGTCCTCTCACACGCCAACATCACCTGGAACAGCGTCAACGTCCTCGTCGACACCGACCTGACCGGTGACGAGGTCACCCTCGTCGTCGCCCCGCTGTTCCACACCGCGGGACTCAACATGACCTGCCTGCCGACCCTGCTCAAGGGCGGCCGGGTCGTGCTCCTTGAGGCCTTCGACGCGGGTGCCGTGCTGGAGGTCGTCGAGCGCAGGCGCGTGACGTACATGTTCGGCGTGCCCACGATGTACGACGCGATGGCCGTCCACCCGCGCTGGGAGACGGCCGACCTGTCCAGCCTGCGCTCCGTGAGCTGCGGCGGTGCTCCGGTGCCGGCGCGCACCATCGACCGCTACCTCGCGCGCGGCCTGGCCTTCAGCCAGGGGTACGGCCTGACCGAGGCGTCCCCCGGCGTCCTGTTCCTGGACCGGGAGCAGACCTCGGCCAAGGCGGGTTCGGCGGGCGTGCCGCACTTCTTCACCGACACCCGGGTGACCCTCGCCGACGGCGGCGCCGCCGGGCCCGGGCAACGCGGCGAGATCCTCGTCCAGGGGCCCAACGTCATGTCCGGCTACTGGGGCCGCCCCGAGGACACCGCGGCCGCCTTCTCCGACGACGGGTGGCTGCGCACCGGCGACGTCGCCCGCACGGACGAGGACGGCTACGCGTACATCGTCGACCGGGTCAAGGACATGTTCGTATCCGGCGGGGAGAACGTGTACCCGGCCGAGGTGGAGGACGCCCTCCTGAGTCATCCGGCCGTCCGTGAGTGCGCGGTCGTCGGAGTGCCGGACGACGTCTGGGGCGAGGTGGGCCACGCCGTCGTCGTCCTGGCGGCCGGTGGCCGCGCCGACGGCCCGGAGATCCTCGCGCACCTGGAGGGCCGACTGGCCAAGTACAAGATCCCGAAGACCGTCGCGTTCGCCGAGGACCTGCCCCGGACAGCCTCCGGCAAGATCATCAAGCCGGCCGTGCGCGAGGCCCACCGGGCCGCCTCCACCTGACCGACACCCTCGCCCCTCAACTCCATGGAAAGGCAGCATCCGTGACCACCACCGCCCAGAGCCTCGAAGACCTCGTCTCCCTCGCCGGCCGCGACCTCGGCCGTACCGACTGGCTGGAGATCACGCAGGAGCGTGTGAACACCTTCGCCGACGCCACCGACGACCACCAGTGGATCCACACCGATCCGGAGAGGGCCGAGCAGGGGCCCTTCGGCGGGCCCATCGCCCACGGCTATCTCACCCTGTCACTGATCATCCCGATGTTCGGCGACCTCCTGGAGATCTCCGGCGTCTCCATGAGCGTCAACTACGGCCTGGAGAAGGTCCGTTTTCCGAGCCCCGTGCCGGTCGGCGCGAAGATCCGCCTGCACGGAACGGTCGGCTCCGTCGAGGAGGTCAAGGGCAACGGTGTCCAGATGGCTCTGACCTTCACCGTCGAGGTGGAGGGCAGCGAGAAGCCCGCCTGCGTGGCACAGGCCGTGTACCGGCACTACGCCTGACCGGCGCCGGGACGGCGCACGCCGACGGACGCCCCCTCGGGCCGGCCGTCAGCCGCAGCCTTCGTGGGTACACGGTCAGTCGGCCTGTGCCCGGACGACGACACTGCTCGTGAACTGCTGCTTCCCCCTGCCCCGCGAGGAGACGAGCAGGCGCAGGGGCTGTGGCACGTCCCGGGGCAGGTCAGTGGGCGCGGTGACCAGCCAGAGTGTGCGCAGTGTCCTGCCCGCGGCAAGGGCGGTGGGGCGGGTTCTGCGCGTGGGTACGGCCTTCCAGCCGGTGGGCACAAGCAGTTCCGGAGTGGCGGTGACGACCGTGGCGGCCTCCGCTGTCACCGTTGCGGCGATCCGCACCGCCTTGCCCGGCTCCACGGAGACAAGGCCGTCCGACGGTGTCCCGATGGCAAGGGTGAGCCGGGGGTCCTGCGTCCGCCACGACTGCCAGGCGGTGACTCCCACGGCACCGCCCGCAGTGCGTGTGGCGGTCAGCCTGAGGGTGGTGGTCGTGACGGCCGACCGCAGCCGGATCCGGTTCAGGGTTCCTCGGCTCGGGACCTGCGGGGTGCGCTCCTGGCCGGGCAGAGGATGCCAGCTGCCGCCCTCGTCGAGATATTCGAGTTCGAAGGTGTCAGGAGTGCGGACACCGCCGCCGTCGTCGTAGAAGGCGATCCGCAGGTCGGACACGGGTGTGGGGACACCGAAGTCCACGGTCAGCCGGTCGCCGGCGTTGGGGCTGCCGTAGTTGGTCCACCGCGACGACGGTGTGTCGATGTGGAGGTCTTGTCCGTCGATGGCCTTGGCCGGACTGTCGAGGGGAAATGTGTAGGAGGCTCGTGCGAGGGGGTAGCCCGTCTGGTCGACGTTCGCCAGGTCGTCGACCTCATGGGGAAGGATCTGCTGCACGGCGTTGCCGATGGTGAGCGTCACCGGCTTCAGGTCCGCCTGACGATGTATCTGCCCGCCGTCGAGCCACACGGTCAGACCGGTCCCGTGTCCGTAGTGTCGGCCGGTGCGGTCGAAGACCACGCTGAGGTTGTGTCCGTGGTAGGGGAGGTTCTCCACGGCGAAGTGGTCCCAGTCCTGCGGCACCAGCGGCGCGACGGTGACGGTGGCGTCGGGCTGGGAACGGATGCCGAGCAGCCCGGAGAGGACCAGATCGTTGAAGGTGGAGTGGTTGTAGTCCTCACTGTGCCCGCGGCCGTCGTAGATCCAGCGGTCCTCGTCGGGGTGGTGCGCCTCGGCGACGTACGGTTGGCCGTTCTTGCGGTGGGTCAGGGCGTAGGCACGGAGCGCGGTGTAGTAGCCCGTGCGGTCGACGTAGGACTGAGCGGGGTAGTCGATGAGGAGGTTGGCCAGGGCGGTGAGGGTCTGGCTGGTGGCGAACGGCCAGCTCGGGCCGTTCCAGCGGCAGCAGCCGTCCAGTGCCTGATGCATGAACCACGGGCTGCGCCGCTCGACCGTGGTGAGGCCGAAAGGCGCCAGGAACCCGTCAGGATCGCCCAGTTGCGCCCATGCCGCCGCGTTCTCCGCCGGTGCCATGTGGAAGTACCACGGAACGAAGCCGATCTCCTCGCGGTCGGCGATCTTGTGCCGTTGGGGATTGCCGTCGCGCATGACGTGCTTGTAGAACTTGCCCTCCTCGTCCCACAACCAGCGCTCCTGGTTCGTCCGGAGGGCACGGGCGCGCTCGTCGTAGCGGTCGGCCTTTGCGGCGTCGCCTCGTTGGCCGCGGCGCCGCAGGAGCGCGGCGATCGCCTTGGCGTCGCCGTACTGGTAGGCGTTGAGGGTGGGGCGAAACCCGTCCCCGCCGTGGTACGGGTCGTCGCTCTGGTAGGAGCTCGCGGTGTACTCCATCGCGTCCCACACCGGTGTCTGCCAGTAGAGGCCGACCGTGTCGTCGAACTGCGGGGCCCATCTCTCCCATTGACGTTCCAGTACGTCCAGCAGGCCCAGGGCGTGGTCCCACCTGCCGTCCGTCGACGCGCGAGCCATGACGGCGTCCGCGATCCAGAAGGAGTACTGGTGGGCCCAGTCGGTGGTGTTCTTGTTGAGGTTGTCCGTGGCCGGTTTGGGCCCTGAGCCGCTGCCGCGCAGCCAGTAGCCGACGTAGTCGTCGAGGTAGCGGTAGTCGCGCAGCCAGCGCGCCTCGCGGATGTGGTGGGCGGCGGCGGCGACGATCCCGCCGTGCGGCGCGGAGTAGCCGACCGGCCCCAGGAACTCCGAGAGGATCCACCCGTCCTGGGATCCGGTGTACTTCAGCGCGTGCTTGATCACGCGCCAGCGGTAGTAGTAGGTGTCCCGTATCGCGGCGTCGGGCAGGTCGACGAAGGGGATGTTCGCCTCGTACCACTCGGCTTCCGGCAGGTCCCCCAGCAGCGCCTCGTGGTCGAGAAAAGCCGTTCCGGGACCCACGTCCGGATAGACCGCAGACGTGATCGACCCCTTGCCGGCCGCGTGCGCTGTTCCTGGCGGGCTGCCCGGCGCGCCCGCGCGTGCGGCCGCGCTGGGCGATACGGCTCCGCTCACGGCCACCGCACCGAGGGCCGCAGCGCCGCTGTGGAGAAGTCGCCGACGATCAAGGGCCATGCGCGTACTCCCTCTGCTGAAACGAAGTGGACGGGGCTGCTCGCGCGTCTGGCGGACCGTGCCGGACAGCGTTGTCCGCCGGAGGTTCGTGCTCAGACTGCCATGGCCGGATCCGCAGTTGAAGAGTCTGTACAACGTTAGAAAGTAAGATTCTGAACCCGGTGAGTGCGCGTCATGGCGTCGGCGACGCGAAGGGATTGGCGTCTGCGTGATGGTGACCCCACACGTCCGAGACGCCGAAGTCGTGCGGTACCCAGTCCTCCCCGACGTCGATTCCGCCGCAGGCGATCTCCAGATGGAACCCGCTGGGGTTTCGCACGTAGAACGAGATCGCCTTGTCGTTCATGTGCCGGCCGAGGCTGATCGAGATCGGCGCGTCGTTGGCCTTGGCCCGGTCGTAGGCCCGCCCGACGTCGTCGATCGAGCCGTACTCGAACTCAAGGTGGTGGATCGACGGCGTTTCCGCGACCGCGAGCGCGAGGCTGTGGTGGGTCGGGTTGCAGCGGAAGAAGAACAGGCCAGGGGCGCGGTAGTCGGTCAGCGCGAACTCCAGGACGGACTCGTAGAGTTCGCGGAGTTCCGCGAGTCCGGGGCTCGCCAGCACGAAGTGGCCGAGGCCGGTGGCACCGGGATGCGTGCCGTCCGGCCGCGCGACCGCGGTGCGTGCCTTGGCTTCACCGACCGCCAGCTCGACCCGGTATCCCACCGGGTCGGTGAACCAGCGCAGTTGCGTGGCGCCCCGCAGCCGCATCTCTTCCGCCGAGCCCTCCGCGACCGTGAACCCCGCGTCGGTGAGCCGCCGAGTGAGCCTGTCGAGTTCCTTCGGTGTGTCGACGATCCAGCCCAGTTCTCGCGGGCTGTCCTGCGTGGACGGATGAAGAGCCAGGCGGTACTTGAACTCGTCGAGTTCGGCCAGCGCGACGTCGTCCGTGCCGAACTTCGCTGTGGTGACGCCGATGCCCAGCGTGCGCCCGAGCAGGTCGGTCCAGGCGTCGACATCGGTGACGTTGAGTCCGACGTAGCCCAGTTTGCGGATACCCACGGTTTCATCCCTCCGCCGCGGCGGTTGCTCCGCCCCGCAGAAACTCGCTGACGATGTGGTTGAACTCGGGTGCGCGCTCGTACTGCACCCAGTGCCTGCAGTGCGGCAGCACACGGAGTTCCGCGTCGGGAATGCCCTCAAGGATCTTCGACGCCCAGGCCAGGGGAACGGTCTGGTCCTCCCGCCCCCAGACGAGCAGCGTGGGGGCGGCGACGAGATGCAGGTCGGGGGTCAGATCCCCGAAGTTCGGGGGAATCGGCAGTTCGGGGTGGGCCCGCAGGCTCGACTCGTACCGCTCGTCGATGAGGGACTCGGTGGCCAGCGTCTCGTCGAAGACCATCAGGCGCACGAACTCGGCCATGGCAGCGCGCGAAGGCTTGTCGGCCGCCATATAGGCGAAGAGGCGGTCGAGCCCGACAGGCCACGGCGGCGCGTCCGCCGGCAGCACTCCGCCCGGGGCCATGAGAACGAGCCGGTCCACGCGGTCGGGATGACGCATCGCGATGCGCATCGCGACAGCGCCGCCGTAGGAGTTGCCCACCAGGTGGGCCCGCTCGATCCCGAGCGCCGTCATGACGGCGCACACGCGTTCCGCCGCGTCGAAGATCAGTGGCTCGTCCGTCGCGGGCCGCGGGGAACTTCCCCAGCCGGGGAGGTCCACCACGATGTTCCGGTAGTTCCCGAAGGCGGGCAGGTTGCCACCGAAGTTGCTCATGCCCGTGGCCCCTGGCCCCGAGCCGTGCAGCCACACGACCGGGCTGCCCGCACCGACATCGGTGTAGGCCACCTGCGCGCCCCCGACCTCCACAGTACGTGTCACTCCGATTCCACCCTCCGTACGAACGATCGCTGTCTCGCATGCAGGCTTGTCGCGGTCACCGGTAGATCGACGTCACCTGCTGGTAGTTGTGCAGCGCCGCCGGGTCGACCGTGCAGTGGTTCAGCCCGACTGTTCCGGTGTGTATGCGGCGTGCGACGCGCATGCCGCGCTCGTCGGCTTCGGGTCGCCACTTCGTCGTAACGGCTGCGCGGCGCCAGTACGCGGGTACTGGCGAAGCATGCCTGCCCGTTCGCCGGCGTGGCCTGGAAGAACGGCTCGGCGATCGCCGTGGCGAGGTCGGCGTAGTCGTTGCGGAGCGTTCCAGGGCACGCGTGATGTCCTCGCGCCGCCGTTCGGGACGCTGCCCAGGACGTCCCCGGTGCTCGCCCGGAGGACGGTGATCCTCTCGTCGCCGGCGGGGGCGACCCGCTGGCCCCCGATGAACAGTAATCGTGGTGCGGTTTCACGTTGTCTCCTTGCCTCCTTGTCTCTTTGTCTACTTCTGTTCTGTTCTGCTGGTGCTCTCAGGCCCAGCGCCTGTAGTCGTCGTAGGGCAGCGGATGGTCCACGGGTACGACACGGGAGTTGACCGCGGTCAGACAGCCTCGGCAGAACAGCTGCCGGAAGACGACCTCCGCGTCGACGTAGACGGACGGGTCGTGCCAGATGTGCGGGCCGGCCTCGCTCGGCGCCACGTCGCGGCGGGCCAGCCCGTCCACGAACACGCCTCCGGCCAGGGGTCCGGTCTCGGTGCCGCAGTGGACGCACACCACCGTCCCGACGCCGTCGGACGATTCGAGGACCGCGAGGTTGTCGTCGAGCCGGCGCAGCTCGCTCAGGTCCGGTGTGCCGATCGGCTTGAGCCGGGTGTCGGGCAGTCCGGCGTCGGCGGCGCGGCGGCGGCGCTGTGTCTCCCGGCTCTCGTCGGTGGCGGTCACGTCCACTTCGCCGTTCTCGCGGAGCACGACGCCGTAGACGTCCCGCGCGGCCTCGGCCGACACGCGGACCTGCAGTACGTCGTCGCGGACGCCTTCGGCCGGGCGGAGCAGCGGGTCGCCGTATCCGCCGCCCGCCTGCCAGTGCAGGTACAGCGCGTCCCCGGAGCCGAGGTCCGACTCCCCCTCGCAGGGCAGCACCTCGATGTCGCCGCCGAGCGCGTCCAGGCCGGCGGGGATGGTCGTCGCCCCGGCGAGCTGGGGCACGTCGATGCCGCGCACCACCAGGTCGAGCTGGGAGTTGCCCGGATAGCCGCCCGCCAGGCCGACGTTCTGGTTGGCGGCCTTGCCCGTTCCGGAGATGACGAGGGACATCGTGCCGGTCTGGTCCGGGTGCTGTACGTAGCAGACCGAGCCGCTCATTCCGCCCCGTTGCCGGCCCGGGCCGCCGGAGTCGGTCTGCTCGCGGCGCCACAGGGCGACGAGGGGGTAGAGGTACTCGGTCATCTCGACGTCGGGTGCCCGTGCGGAGGGGATGATGAGCCGGCCGCCGGTGTCGACGCCGTCGTGGTGCACCTGGGCTCCGTAGCCGCCGGCCATGACGTCGAAGACGGGCGACACGAAGCCCTTGCTGCCGCCTCCGCGGACGTCGACGCCGGACACCACGCACAGGTCGGTGGTGCCGTTGCAGATCGACTGCACGTCGCCGCGGTGGTCGGGTTCGGCGTCGAGCATCTTGGCGATGACCTCGGCGACCAGGTTGCCCGATCCCCATGCCGGGCCGAAGGGTCCCTTGCCCACGGCCGCCGGGAACGAGGCGTTGGTGATGGTGTCCTCGTCGGTGACGATCTCGAAGCAGCGCATGAGTCCGCCCGCCGCCCACGGGATGTCGCCCGCGAGCAACGGCAGCACCGTGAAGACGATGCCCGCCCGCAGCCCCGGGTAGGGGCAGTTGATGATTCCGGTCTGCCCGGCCGTGCCACGGAAGTCGAAGACGAGCCGGTCGGCTTCCTTGGTCATCGCGACCTTGATGGCGTGCAGGCCGCGGTCGCCGGTCCCCGACTGCTCCTGGTAGCCGATGGCGGTCCAGGTTCCGTCGGGCAGGGTCTCCAGCTTGGCCCGCAGTCGGCGTTCGGCGTCGTCCATCATGCGGCGCATCACCGCTTTGACGGTGTCGGCGCCGTACTTGTCGATGAGCCGGAGGATCTGCTCCGCCGCGTTCTTGTTGGCGGCGATCTTGGCCCGCAGGTCGAGCCCCACCATGTGGGGAAGGCGTGACCTGCGGACCCAGGCGTCGGCGACGTCGCGCTGCAGCACTCCGTCCCGGACCACCTTGATCGGCGGAGTGGGCACCGCCTCACCGAACACGTCCTGGGCCGACGGGCTGAACGAGCCCGGCCGCGGCCCGCCGAGGTCGACCTGGTGGGCGATGGCCGTGGTCCAGCCGAACAACTTGCCTTCATGGAAGATCGGGGCCAGGACGGCGGCGTCGTTCTGGTGCAGTCCTCCGCCGATCCACGGGTCGTTGCACAAGAACATGTCACCCTCGGTGATGCCCGGGTTGTCACTGCGGTTGCGCAGGGTCCAGACGATCGCCAGGTCCATGGAACCGATGAGGCCCACGTTGTACGCGCCGACCTGGACCTGCTCACCGAGTTCGTCGCAGATGGAGAAGTTGAAGTCGTTGGACTCGGTGACGACGTGCGAGCCCGACATCCGCCGCAGGGTCTCCCCCATCTCCTGGGTGACGGCCCACAGGCGGTGCCGGACGACTTCGTAGGTCAGGGCGTTGACCTGGCCGGCCTGGTCGTCGTCGAGCCGGTGCAGGGGCAGAGTGGGCGAGATCTGCCTCAGCAGTTCCTCGCGCGGAACGGGACGGCTGGTGAACTCGTCGGCCCCGGGGATCTTCGATGTCATGGAAGCTGTCCTCACTGGTAACTCAGCACGAGGTTGCCGAGCCGGTCGACACGGCCGGTCACACCGGCGGGAACCACTGCCACGGTGGTCGGCACATCGACGATCGCCGGTCCGGCGATCTCATGACCTGCGCGCAGCCGGGCATAGTCGTAGACGGGGGTCGGCACGAAGCCGGTCTGTGAGTCGAGGCAGACGGACCGCGTCTCCAGGAACGCGTCGGCGGGATCGGGGCCGTCGGCCTGCGCGACGTCCGGCAGGACGACGGGGAAGCCGAGACTGGCTTTGGCCCGCGCGCGGTAGGTGATCGCCTGCACGCCGGCTTCGCGGTAGCCGGCACCGCTTCCGTTGATGCGTTCGTACTGCTCCTCGAAGCGCTCCAGGATCTCGTCACAGGTGCGTTCGGTGAATTCGGTGTCCGGGACGGTGGTCGCGAGCTCGTTGACCTGCATCGAGTACCGCAGGTCGATCTCCCGCTGCAGCGTCACGTCGTGGAACTTCACCTTCTGCCGGTCGAGCGCGCGCTGCAGGTCGGCTTCCAGCCGGGCGTAGTGGGATGCGAGAACGGATGGGTCGACCGGGAAGGAGGAGGGGTCGGAGAGTTCGGCGCTCAGTGCGATGTCGGAGGCCGCGAGTCCGTAGGCCGAGAAGGCGGAGGCGACGGGGCCGAGCGGGACGACGACCTCGCTGACGCCCAGGTCCTGGCAGTAACCGGCGCAGTGGGCGGGTCCCGCACCGCCGAAGGCGTAGACGACGAAGTCGCGGGGGTCGTACCCGGCCTGTACGACGGATCGGCGCAGGAGGTCTCCCGCCTGGGCGTTCTGCACCTCGTGGATGGCGATGGCGGCTTCTTCGACGGTGAGGCCGAGCGGTTCGGCCACGTGCTCACGGATCGCTTCGCGCGCCAGGTCCATCCGGAGGGGCTTCCTGCCGCCGAGCAGCCCGTGCGGGCTGAGGATGCCCAGTACCAGGTTCGCGTCGCTGTTGGTGGGGCGGGTGCCACCGTTGCCGTAGCAGGCGGGCCCTGGGACGGCCTCGGCGCTCTGCGGGCCCAGGCGCAGATTGCCGCCGGCGTCCACGGAGGCGAGGGCTCCGCCGCCGGATCCGATCGTGTGCACCCGGATGGTCGCCGCGTTGATCGGGTACTGGTTCACGATGGAACCCGGGGCCATCACCGGCTCCCTGTCGACGATCAGCCCCGCCAGGAAGGTCGTCCCGCCGACGTCGGTGGTGATGACATTGCTGTGCCCCAGTTGCTCGGCCAGGCGCATCCCGCCGATGACACCGCCGGACAGGACGGACCCGACCGTGGTGATGGCGTGCTCCGGTGCCCGGTCGGCCGTGATGGTCCCGCCCTCGCTCTGCATGACCAGGAGCGGCCCTTTGAGCCCGTTCTCCTCCAACTGCCTCTGCAGCGGGGTCAGATACGTTCGCAGCCGCGGCCCGATCTGCGCGTTCATGACCGTCGTGGAGGTCCGCGCGAACTCGCGGATGCGGGGGCTGACCTCCGACGAGAGCGTCACGTACATGTCCGGGGCGATCTCGTGGATCAGTGCGCGGACGCGTTGCTCGTGGGCCGCGTTCTTGAACGACCACAGCAGACAGACCGCGATCGCCTCGACGCCTTGGTCCACGAGGGATCGTGCGACACCGCGCACCTCGTCCTCGTCGAGGGGAACCAGCACCTTTCCGGCATGGTCGATCCGCTCGGTGACCTCAAGTGCCCGGTGCTTCGGAATCAGCGGCGTGGGTTTGCGCTGCCGCAGGGTGTCCTGGATCTCGTGGGCTGCGCGTCCGAGGGTGCGCCCCTCGGCGTTCATGATGTAGATGGAGTCCCGGTGGCCCTTGGTGGCGATGAGCCCGACGTCGGCCACCGTGCCCTGGACCAGGGCGTTGATCGACGCGGTCGTACCGTGGGCGAAGTAGTCGGTCTGCGCGAGCAGTTCACCGACGCCGATACCCAGCTCGCCCGCGATCTCCTCGATCGCGCGCATGACACCGACTTCGCGGTGTGGCGGAGTCGTCGGTGTCTTGGCCGAGACGATACGGCCGGCACCGTCCGAGGCGACGGCGTCGGTGAACGTGCCGCCCACGTCGATGCCCAGTGCGTATGACATGTGCCTTCTCCTGGTGGTCTCTACTGCTGGGAGGGCGGACGTTGCCTGTCACGGCACCAGCCCGGTGACTGTCTGCAGGAGCTCGTCGATGCGAGCGTCGTCCGCTCCGCCCATCCAGGCGACGTGCTGGTCCGGACGTACGAGCAGGAGTGCGGTGGGATAGCGGTCGGGCCACCGCCCGGGCAGGTCGACGACGGTAAGGGGGATCCCCCGCTCACGCGCCGCGTCGACCCAGGGCCGCACGTCGACGCCGCTGTCGGTCCGCAGCAGGGTGAAGTCGGGCCCGAGCACGTCGAACACCGACCGGCTGTCGTCGAGCCAGACGTGCGGCAACCGGAAACCGGGCTGAGCCCGTTCCAGGTAGGCCCCCATGGTGATGGCGGCCTGGTCCTTTCCACCGACCACCAGCGGTGAGCCGGCGTAGTGGTAGCCGAAGCTGAAGCCGTCGGGTGAGTACCGGTGCGGCTCCGTCTCCGCGAGGCGACCGGCGAACTCGTCGCGGGCCCGCTCGCCGTCCGGGCCCGGCAGATGGATGTCCGGCGAGACGTCCGCAAACGAACTGCGCGCCGCCGATCCCACCGCGCCGGCGAACTGCTCACCCACCGGCTTGCGTTCCTGCTCATACGCGTCCAGCAGGCTCGGGGGCGCCCACCCGTGCTGGACCGCCGCCAGCATCCAGCCCAGCGTCGCCGCGTCCTGGATCCCCGCGTTCATGCCGAAACCTCCGACGGGGATCCAGATGTGGGCGGCGTCGCCGGCCAGGAAGACGCGCCCCGTGCCGTACCTCTGGGCGACGAGCCGGCGTCCGGTCCAGCGGACCACGCCGAGCACCTCGTGCTCGACGGGCGCCCCGACCGCCTCCCTCAGGAGCTGTTGGGGGTCCTCGTCCTCGGTGTCGTGGTCCGGGGGAAACGCGACGTGGTTGAGCCACAGCTCGCCCCCGTCGATGGCGATCAACGAAGAGATCCGGCGCCCGTAGGTCCAGTACGTCCAGGCCCGGTTCCGGGCCGCCAGCCGCCCGAGTTCGGGAGAGCGGACGAAGGTCGAGACGAAGTTCTGGAGGGCGTCGACACCCTCGTAGTGGATGCCGAGTTGGCGGCGGACTGTGCTGTGGGCCCCGTCGCAGCCCACCACGTAGGCGCAGCGAAGCACCCGGGTGGTACCGCCGGAGTCGACGACCGCCTCGACATGGTCCTCGTGCTGGCGCAGTTCGATCAGGCGCGTTCCGCGCTCGATGGTCAGTCCGGGCACAGTGTTGGCGTGCCGTTCCAGGACGGGTTCCAGGAACAGCTGCGAGATTCTGTGCTGCGGCTCCGGCGTCGGCCAGTGTTCTCTCCCCGCACCGGCCAGCACGTCGCCCGCGGACGGCAGGTCGATGCGGAAGATCTCCTCACCGAGCAGAGTCGTCCGGTACTGGATGGATGCCGGGTAGTCCTTGGGCAGACCGGCCTGCCGGATGTCGTCGGCGAGCCCCAGCCGTCGGAAGATCTCCATCGACCGGGCGGATGTCGTGTTGCACCGGGGATTGACGGCTCGCTGTTCGCTCGCCTCCACGAGGTGGCATGCCACGCCGCGGCGTGCGAGGTCGATGGCGAGGGTGAGGCCCGCGGGGCCGGCGCCTACGACGAGGACGCCGGCCCGGTCCTCCTGGTGCGGGCTGTGTTGATTCATGCGTTCAGGAACTCCCCTACCAGGGTGCAGAACTCATCCGGTCGGTCGACGTGGATCCAGTGGCCGGCCCCCGGTACGACGTCGAGGCGCCCGGCGGGCAGGGCCCCGACGAGGCGTTCGGAGACTTCGACCGGTGCGACCCGGTCGTGCTCTCCGTGCAGGGCGAGGACCGGGGTGCGGACCGTGGTGAGGTCGACGGCGGGCGGTCCGTCGACCGCGTCGGTGAACATGGAGCGGAAGGCCGCCTCGGCACCGGGGCGCCGGGCTTGCTCCAGCCTCAGGTACGTGAGGTCGTCGAGGAAGTCGCGGTGGGCGCCCTCGTCCGCCACCAGGCGGCCCAGCGTGGCCCGCATGGACTCCCTTGTCGGTCGGTCGTAGAAGGGAACGGCCCGGGGCAGCGGTCCTGTGCCGGCACCGCCCATGAGGACGGCGCGACCGACCCGTTCGGGCGCCTCGGCCATGAGGGCCAGTGCCGCGGCTCCGCCCGCGGCCGAGTTGCCGAGAAGGTGCACACGCTCAAGCCCTTGGCGATCGAGCAGCGACAGGATCTGTCGAGCTCGGGCCCGCGCCCAGGCCCCCGGTCCCTGAAGCCTGCCATCGGCCGCCTCGCCTGCGGTGATCTGCGTACCGAAGCCAAGCAGATCGGGAGCGATACAGCGGAACGAGGCGGAAAGCCTGGCACCGACCGTGATCCAGTTGCTTCGGGCGTCGACGCCCGGACCGCCGCCGTGAAGCAGGACGAGGGCAGTGCCCTGGCCCGCGTCCGCGCCCGGCTGGGCGCCGTTCTTCGGCATGGCCGACATCCACAGCCTCCTGTTCGGGAAAGTCGTCGCGACGCTTGATTCGGCCTGCACCTGAAAGGCGCGTGAGCCGGGCAAAAGCGTGTCGGTGCGCAGGCATCCGTTGCACGGCCACCAACACAGCCATCATCTGTATGTAACGCTCACTCTACGAATGAGGAAGCGCTCAGGCAAGCCGTGGCACGGACGAGACCGGCAGGGGGATCGCGCGGAAGACGTGGTCCGGGTCGAAGCGGCGTTTCACCGCGAGCAGCCGTTCGGTGTTCGGGCCATAGGCGTGTGCGGTCCGTGCGGCCTCGTCCGGTCCGAGCAGATTGGGATAACCGCCTGGTAGCGCTTCGGGCTCAAGGGCACTGGTCAGGTCGTCGGCCCAGGCGCGGTGGCCCTTTGCCTGGACGTCGTCCGGTTCCCAGAGGGCGATGATTTCGATCATGAGGTGCGGGTCACGGTTGCCGAACGCCGTCTCCGTGACGGGTACCCGTGCCGCGGCTCCGTGCAGGCAGTGCACGGAGACGGCCGAGTGGGGCGAGGTCAGGCTGGAGCCTGCGAGGTGCAGCACGTCGCGCACTCCGGTGGTGAGCGCCGGCACCGAACGAGGGCGGATCTCGGCGTGCCGTCCGAAGGGAAACTGCGCGTCGATGACCGCGAGTTTCTCGGGCATGGTGGTGGGGGCGAGTTGGGAGACAAGGGGTGTGCCGAAGCTGCCGAGCCGCGCGAGTGCGCGTTCCCCCGCCGCGGCGTCGTCGCCGCTCCAGGTGGGCGCCACGAACACCACGGGGTCTCCCCCGGGCCCGCGCAGGACGCCGAACTGCACGGTCAGCTCGTCCGGGGTCTCCGGTACGGCATCCGCCAACCCGGCCAGGACTGTGGCCGCCTGGTCCCAGGAGTACATGACGATGCCGGACAGCAGCGTCGGCACACGGTGCAGGCGCACGCGCAGGGCCGTGACGAGACCGAAGTTCCCGCCGCCGCCACGCAGTGCCCAGAACAGGTCCGGTTCCCGTTCGTCGTCCACCGTGACGACCGAGCCGTCGGCGAGTACCAGGTCCGCGGACACGAGGTTGTCCAGGGCCAGTCCGAATCGGCCGCTGAGCGGTCCGTAGCCGCCGCCGAGCGTCAGGCCCGCCATACCCACGGAGCCCGCGGTGCCGGTCACGGCGGTCAGGCCGAAAGGCTCGACGGCGCGGGCCAGATCGGCGGCTGTGGCCCCTCCGGACACCTCGGCAACCTGTGCCACCGGGTCCACCGTCACCCGGCGCAGGCCCGCGAGATCAATGGTCAGGCCGCCGTCGTTCAGCGCCCTTCCGGCCCAGTCGTGGCCGCCGCCTCGCACCGACAGAGGTACGCCGGATTCCCGTGCGGCCAGCACGGCGTTCCGAGCGTCGTCCGGATCGGCGCACCGAACGATCACGCCGGGGCGCGAGGACACGGCGCCGTTCCACACGTGTCGGCCGGCGTCGTAGTCCGGCCCGGCGGTGACCACCCGTCCGGCGGGGATGGTCCGTTGCAGGGTGTCGGCCAGCCGGCCGAGGTGTTGGTGCGTTGCCACGGTCATGGCACCTCTCTGTGCAGGTCTCGACGAAGGCTTGCTGGAAGCTGACCCGTGTCAGCCGTTCCGACTCCTTACGACGTCCGCGCCGCGCTGGGCGAGAGCGGAGGCGATCGCGAAGCCCAGCCCGGTGTTCGCACCGGTCACGACGGCCGTACGGCCGTGCGGTTCGGGGATGTCCCGGCCGGTCCGGTGCTGCTTCTTCACCGGCGCTCTCATCGGCGCTTCTCCAAGAGATCAGCAAAGTGGGAGACAGGTGTCCACAGCGGTCGACGGTGCCGAAGCAGGTGTCCTGCCGGGACGTGTTTCACCGGGTGCTGCGGGCAGCGTCCTCGATCACGTGCGTGACCGTGCCGGGACGGCTGATCATCACGGCGTGGGAGGCGTTGACTTCCTCGGTGTGCGACCCTGCTCGCTCGGACATGAAGCGTTGGAGGTCGGGAGCGATCGCGTGGTCCTGGCGGGTGATCAGGCTCCAGGAGGGCACGGTGCGGAACGCCTCCTCGACACTGGCGTCGGAGACGGCCCTGGTGTTGGCGGGCCGCTGCGCCGCCGCCAGGTCGGCGGCCGTGGTCCTGTCGACGTCGGCGGCGAAGGCTTCCCGGAAGTGGTCGGGGTCGATCGACACGTCCGTACCGGCCGGGACCTGGGTCGAGATCAGTGGGATGGGCGGTGACGACCTGGCAGCCAGCTCGCCCACTGTCTCGCCCTTCGCCGGGATGAAGCCGGCGATGTAGACCAGGGCCTTGACATCGGGGTCGGAGGCGGCGGCGTTGGTGATCACAGCGCCGCCGTAGGAGTGGCCGACCAGCACCACGGGGCCGTCGATGGCGGCCAGGTAGCTGGAGACGTAGGCGCTGTCGCCGGTGAGCCCTTGCAGGGGATTGGCGATGGCTCGCACGGGATAGCCGTCCTTGCGCAGTCGCTCCATCACCGGTGCCCAGCTGGAGGAGTCCGCCCACGCTCCGTGGACGAGGACGACGGTGGGCTTCGCCGAGTCATCGGATCGTCCACCGGTCGCCATCGCTACGCCGGGAGCCGTGGTGGCACCCAGCAGGGCGAGGGCGCCGGCGGCGAGCGCGACGCGACGTGAGATGCGGATGCGCATGAAGTGTCCTTTCAGGTAACGGAATCGGGGCAGGTCAGCAGGGTCGGTCAGCAGCGCTTCACCAAGGCGTACGGCTCATCGGGCTGACCGAACCGCGCTTCGTTCGAGGTGGGTGGGCGGTCTTCGCCCCGGCCCCGGTCGCGGTCGTGCCGTCGAAAAGGATCCGCCGGGCCTCGCAGTGCGGGCGGACACGGACTCGCCACCTCGGCTGTCCGGCGGCAGGCTGGTCAGCGGCCGTACGTTTCCAGCAGCCGTAGCCACACTTCGCTGATCGTGGGAAACGCGGGAACGGCGTGCCACAGCCGGTCCAGCGGAACCTCTCCGACGATGGCGATCGTCGCGGCGTGCAGGAGTTCCGCGACATCCGGGCCGACGAGGGTGAAGCCGACGATCACCTTGCGGTCCTCGTCGACAACCATGCGGGCGTGCCCCTGGTATCCGTCGGCGTGCAGGGCCGATCCGGCGACGGCGCCCAGGTCGTGGTCGACGACGCGGATTCGGATTCCGGCGGCCTCGGCCGCGGCCGCGGTCAGTCCCACCGACGCGATCTCCGGTTCGGTGAAGACCACCTGAGGCACCGCACGCTCGTCAGCGGTTGCCACATGCCGGCCCCACGCACCGTCCTGGACCGCTTCGCCCTTGGCGCGCGCCACGATGACATCACCCACGGCGCGGGACTGGTACTTGCCCTGATGGGTCAGCAGCACACGCCGGTTGACATCACCAGCGGCATACAGCCACCCGCCGGCCGGCAGTGCCCCGTCGTCCCCCACCACCCGCAGCGTGTCATCCACCGAGAGCCAGGCGCCCGGCGTCAGACCGACCGTGTGCAAACCGACGTCCTGGGTGTTCGGCGTACGGCCGATCGCGACGAGGAGCTCGTCCGCCTCGACATGTTCGCCGGTGGTGAGCGTGACGTGCACGGTGCCGTCACCGTCATCACGCCGCACGGATGCGGCCTCCGCGCCGACGCGCACCGAGACACCGGCTTCCCGCAACGACTCGGTGACCCGTTCACCGGCGAACGGCTCCGCGAGCGGCAGCACACCGTCGCGGGCCAGCATCGTCACCGACGACCCCAGTGCGGCGAACGCCGTCGCCATCTCCGAGGCCACCACTCCGCCGCCGATGACGGCGAGCCGGCCGGGGACCGCCTTCGCGGCGGCCGCCTCCCGGCTGCTCCACGGCTCCGCCTCCCGCAGACCGGCAATGTCCGGCAGCAGCGCGCCGCTTCCGGTCGCGACGACGACCGCGTACCGCGCGGTCAACGACGTCACGACACCGTCCTCACCGCTCACGTCGACAACCCGGTCGGCACTGATGCGCCCCTGCCCCCGGTACAGCGTGATCCCGGCCGAATCCAGCCAGGACACCTGCCCGTCGTCCTTCCACTCGGAGGAGAACGAGTCACGGCGGCGCAGCACGGCCGCGACATCCAACTCACCGCTCACCGCCTCACGCGCCCCCGGCACCTGCCGGGCCGCCCGGAGCGCGGCAGTGCTCCGCAACAGCGCCTTGGTCGGCATACACGCCCAGTACGAGCACTCACCACCGACCAGTTCCCGCTCGACGACGGCGGCACTGAGCCCGCCCCGCACCACCCGGTCGGCGATGTTCTCCCCGACCGGCCCCGCGCCGATCACGATGACGTCATACGTGCTGGAACTCATGTCAGTTCCCGTCCCTCGAAGCACGGCCCAGACGCAGGGCCGAGATGAGGAAGAACACGGCGCCCGGGATGGCATATCCGACCGCGCTGGACAGCGAGGGGTCGTCCGCGCCGGCCGACGCGATGAACGACCCACCGGCCAGGACCGAAATGCCACCGCTGAGGATCATCGGCCACTGGCCGCCCATGCTGCGACGCGGGACAGCCACGATCAACTGGACCAGCCCGGCCACGACCGCCCAGGCACCCCACACACGCAGCACCGCCGGGATACCCGACGCGCACGCAGCACCCACACCCACAGCCGTGACCAGACTGACCACGACATTCACATACAGCAGCACAGGCGACCCCGCGCTCCGCGAAACCCTCGCGTCATAGACAGCCGCACCCACGTCGAACAGCGGGTACAACACCAGCAGGGTCACCACCACCGGGTTCAGCTTCGAAGCCATCGGCAACATCACCGCGGCCCAGATGATCGCAAACGCGAACCGGACAAAATACAACCGCCGCAAAGCAGACGCGGCCCCGGCAACACCGGACGGAGCAACAGCAGTGCTCACAACGAACCTTTCGACAGTCGGATGAAGGAGGAGGGGTTCAGCTCGTCCTGCGGTCGGCCCATCTCGACCAGGTGGGCCGACCGCATCGGTGCGACATGCCTGACGGTGTACGAGGTCATTCGCCTGGACACCGTTTCGGCGAGACTGAATGTTCTGCCCCACCAGGATGACAACAGCGCCGGGAACTTGTCAAGACAGAACGTTCTACCTCGGACTCTGCTAGCCTGACGGACGATCCCGACCACAGAAGGCGAGAGCACCCCGGACGCCGGAGCGTAAGTCCTGACCCTCGAAGCGATGCGAGGTAGAACGTTTACTCTACTGAAGGCCCATTGCGTCACGCCCGCGCTGCACCATGCGAAAAGGGCAGCTCGACGGCGCCGCCCCCTCGTCCCCCTATGCCCGGTTCATCACTGAATCATCGTCGGTGTGGGATCGGAGACGGTGAGGCAGGTCGAGAGCCAACTCCAACAGCGCAACTATGAAGGCTTTCTGCGCTGAGAGGCCTGCCCTGAAAGCAGGACCGTTCCCGCAGGCTCTATAACCCGGTGCCCCCACTACTGGAACACCTCGTAGGGAAGCTCGGCGAAGAAGCGTGCCGCCCGGACGAGTTGGGCGACGTCGACCCGCTCGTCGGTCTGATGGGCGAGATCCGGGTCGCCCGGACCGCACAGCAGTGTCGGAAGACCGGTCGGCGGCTGGAGAATCGAGCCGTCAGAGAAGTAGCTGACGGCTGTCTTGCGCGGCGCGCCGTCGCCGAACGCCCGCAGCACGCGGTCGGCAGCAGTCACGAGCGGATCATCGGGCGCGGTCCCGACGGGAGGGTAATCACCGGTCACACGCAACTCGAACTCGACACCGTCGACGCGATGAGCGTCAACAACATGAGCGAGCACCTCAAGGAGCGCCTCGTGATCGACGTCGGGTGTCGTCCGGATGTCGACCTGCGCCACACAGCGGTCAGGGACGATGTTGACGACCGACCCGCCGGTGATCGTCCCGATGGTGACGGTCGGGCGGCCCAGCAGCGGGTGCTCGCCGACACGGAAGTCCAGTTGCTCGATGCGCTCAAGCAGACGCATCATGTGGCTGATGGCATTGACTCCTTGCTCGGGCATCGCCGCGTGCGCGGAACGCCCTCGCGCTGTCAACTCAAGAAACAGCGCGCCCTTGTGAGCGACGACGAGCTCCATGTTGGTCGGCTCGGCGATGACGAGCCGGCCGACTCCGTCCATCGCACCCGATCCGAGCGCGGCACGGGCGCCGGCACAGTCGACTTCCTCACCGATCGTGCCCAAGAACCGGATCTCCGCGGGGAATTGCGCCGACCGGCGCGCAAGCGCCCCCATACCGCACACCATCGCCGCAACGCCGCCCTTCATGTCGACCGCGCCACGTCCCCACAGAACGCCTTCGGGGCTGAGGTGGGCGCCGTGAGCATCGTGCGTCCATGGGGCACCGCCGAGCGGCACAGTGTCGAAATGCCCGCAGTACATGAGCGCCGGCTGTTCGGTGCCGCCGGGGAGCCGGAGCTGCAGGTTCGCCCGTGCTTCGGACAGCTCCACGATCTCACCCTCCAGGCCCCACTCAAGAGCGCGGTCGAGCAGTAGCTGCGCCACCGCGCGCTCGTTGCCCGGTGGGTTGACGGTGTCGATCCGAATCAGGGCCTGGGTGAGCTCCACGAGCTCGGCCGCCTCGGCCGAGCTGAACGTCTCGGTTTCGCGTTGAACGTGGTCCATGAGGCGGACAGTGGCCCAGGACGCACCGCTCGACAAAGAGCCAATTGGCCACCGGTGGCCCTGCCCGTCACGATCCGTCCCACCGCGACCGAGCTGACCGCGCTGCTCGTCGTCTTCCTCTCCACGTGCGGGGCACAGTGCTCGCGCTCCAGGTATCCGGACAAGGCAGTGGCCAAGCAGCCGGCACGCCTTGAACCGCCGAACCCGCCGTGCTGCTTGGGCCTCGTCGCCCGCAGTCGCCCGGAGGCTGCGGTCAGGCTTGCACGGTGGGTCGGACGACGATTTCGCTGACGTCGACGCCGTCGGGCTGCTCGATGGCGTAGCCGATGGCGGACGCGACGACAGCAGGCGGAGCGCCTGCTCGACCTCACCCTGGACGGCCTCGCGAAGCGCCGTTGAGCACGGCGCCCGGCACGTCCCACCACGCCCTGCCGTGGAGGAGTTAGTCCAGGGCCGGAGCCCGGCAGGCCCACCTGCCCGCAGCTCCATGTCCACCCGGAACGCATGCGGTTGTCGACCTCCACGGGGTGTGGTTTCGCGGGCGGCGGCGGCAACTGCACCGATCAGCGCCAGGAGTATTGACAACGATGTCAGAGGCATGATCTAGTCCGCTTCCATCCAGCCAAGTGCCGCTGGCTGCGCTACGAGTAGGGGCTCACCGTGATGATCTGCGTACCGCGTCCGGCGCCCGCGAGCGCGGCTCGCGCGCCTGGACCGCGCGGGAGCCGTACGCGCGCAGCACATGACGGGTAAGAAACAGGAGACCGCTTCCATGCACAGACCCCTCCATCGATTGCGTAACCGCGCATCGACAGTCCTCGCCGCACTGCTTGTCGCCGGCGGTGGTCTGGGCCCGGTGCCTGCCATCGCCCAGGCCCCCGCGGCAGCTCCCCAACTCACGTCACTGGTCAACCCGTTCATCGGTACGCAGAACTTCGGCAACACGTTTCCCGGCGCGAGTGCCCCCTTCGGCATGGTGCAGGTCAGCCCGGACACCGGCGGCCAGGGCGGCTACGACTACCAGCAGGACAAGATCCACGGATTCAGCCAGACCCATCTCTCCGGCGTCGGCTGCTCCGTCATGGGTGAGCTGCCGCTCATGCCGACGACCGGAGCGGTCGACAGCGTCGACCCCGATGCCTACCGCTCGACCTACTCGCACGACGACGAGGACGCCGAACCCGGCTACTACCGCGTCGGGTTGAAGACGTACGGCATCGACGCCGAGCTGACCGCCACCCCCCGCACCGGATGGCAGCGCTACACCTTCCCCTCGACCGGCCGTGCCAACGTCCTGTTCAACACGGGCAAGGCCAACCAGAAGGTGTACACCTCCGAGGTGCATGTCGTCGGCGACCGGACGGTCGAGGGCCGTGTCGAAGCGGGCAACTTCTGCGCGGGCAAGGACAAGCACACCGTCTACTTCACAGCGACCTTCGACAGGCCGTTCGCCTCGCACGGCACCTGGCGTGGGACCACTCGTACCCCCGGTGAGCGCGACGCGGCCGGCGAGGGCGGGAACGGTGCCTGGGTGACCTTCGACGCCGAAGCCGACCGTGATGTCGTCGTCAAGGTGGGGCTCTCCTACACGGGCACCGAGGGCGCCCGGAAGAACCTGAAGGCGGAGACGGACGACTCGTACGACTTCGACGCCACGCGCGCGGCGCTGCACGCGACCTGGGAGCAGCAGCTCGCCTCCGTCAAGATCGGCGGTGGGTCGGCCGAGCGGCAACGCGCCTTCTACTCGGCTCTCTACCACGCACAACTGCACCCGAACCTCGCCGGAGACGTCGACGGCCGCTATGCGGGCTTCGACGGGAAGACCCATTCGGCGTCGGGATTCACGCCTTACCAGAACCTGTCGCTGTGGGACACCCACCGGCCGCAGAACCAGCTCCTGCAGATGCTGGAGCCGAAGGTCGCCCGCGATGTCGCGCTGTCGGTCGTCGCGACGGGGCGGGACGGCGGCTGGCTGCCGCGCTGGTCGCTCGCCAACAGCGAGACCAACATCATGACCGGCGACCCGGTGACTCCCTTCCTCGTCGAGGCGTGGTCCAAGGGCCTGCTCGCGGGCCACGAGGAAGAGGCGTACGCGCTCCTCAGGAAGAACGCGCTCAGCACGCCGCCGGACGATTCCCCCTACAACGGCCGTGCGGGAGTCGCCGCGTACCAGGACCGTGGCTACATTCCCAGCGGGCTGGAACCGGGGAAGGACTGTGCGGACAAGGGCGGCGACAACGACTGCCGCCATCCCGCTTCGGCGACCCTTGAGTACGCGGCCGCGGACGCGTCGCTGGCACTCATGGCGAAGGGCCTGGGGCACGCCTCGGACGCCCGCATGTTCGCGGCACACGGCCAGTGGTACAAGAACCTGTGGGATTCCTCCATCCAGCAGTTCCGGCCGCGTACGACCGACGGCACCTGGCTCACGCCCTACGACCCCGTCGAGGCAGGCCACCAGTTCCATGAGGGCGGCGCCTACCAGTACCAGTGGCTGGCGCCCCAGGACCCGGCCGGGCTCGTCTCCCTGATGGGCGGCAAGCGGGCGACCGAGAAGCGGCTCGACTCCTTCTTCGCCTACGACAAACTCCTCGCGGACCCTGCCGAGACCGCTCGAAAGGACTGGATCTCGGCACCGTACGACTACTACGGGAAGCCGACCTACAACCCGAACAACGAGCCCGATCTGCACTCCCCCTACATGTACTTGTGGGCCGGCGCACCCGCCAAGACGGCCACCGTGGTCCGGGCCGCGATGACCCTCTTCACGGACGGGCCCGACGGCATGACCGGCAATGACGACCTGGGCACGATGTCGGCCTGGTACGTCTTCTCCTCCCTGGGCCTGTACCCGACGACGAACGGTGGCGACTTCCTCGCCGTCTCCAGCCCGCAGTTCCCGTCGGCGGTCATTCGCATCGGCGCCTACGGGCACCAGCAGGGCGGCACCCTGACCGTCAAGGCACCGGGCACGAGCGACAGCCAACGCTACGTGCAGCGGGCCGAGTTCGGCGGGAAGAACCTGCGCAACACCTGGCTGGACTGGGACGCGGTCGCCAAGGGGGGAAACCTCGCCTTCGAGATGGCCGGCAAGCCGTCGGCATGGGGTACGGGCAAGGGCGCCGAGCCGCCGTCCGTGAACCGCGCGGCAGCCGATTCCCGCCGCCATCTCGACGCCTCACTGCGTACCGGCTCCGACGTCCTGCCGACGGCTGACAGCGCCCAGAGCGTCCGGCTGAAGCTGGACGTGATGGGCCAGTCCCCCGGCACGCTGCGGGTGGGCGTCGCCGCGAAGGCTCCCAGCGGCTGGACCGCGAAGGCCTCCAAGCCCTTCTCGCTGACGTCCCATCGGCTTCCGGTCCAGCGGACCGCGTCGGTGGACGTGAGCGTCCCGGCCAAAACCGCGCCGGGTTCGTACACCGTGCGGATCACGGCCACCGCCAAGGGCGTGAAGAGCGTGGAACGGGTCGCGACCATCGAGGTGCGCGACGCGGCCCGCTGCGCGGCGGACGCCGACGAGCAGTGTGCCGTCGACCTCGGCAAGGAGGTGAACCACGACGGAACCGCAACGGTCACGGCCTCCGACGAGGGCGACTTCGACGGAGGAGGATGGAGCTTCGACGGTGATCTGCTGCCCGCGGCGGGTCCGGTCGTCTGGGACGGCGTGACGTACGACGCTCCCGATCCGTCCGGGACGGCCCCGAACTTCGTCGAGGCCCGCGGTCAGGCCATGCTGCTCCCGGCCGGGTCGTACAGCGCGCTGCGCCTGGTCGCCGTGGCCCACCACGGTCCGGTGACGACCATGCTCACCGTCCGCTACACCGACGGGACCACCGCCGAAGTGCCGGTGCCCGTGGGCGACTGGGCGGGAGCGGCACCGCAGGGCAGCTCCGTGACACTGGAGATGCCGCACCGGATCAAGCGCGGACAGGGTGTGGACGGCCCGCCGGTGCGGCTGTTCGGTGCCTCGGCGGACCTCGACGCGTCGAAGACGGTGCGTTCGGTCGGCCTGCAGAACGATCCTCGGGTGCAGGTCTACGCGATCACCCTCAGGTAGCACCAGCACCGGGGCTGCGTACGCTCGTCGGCCCTCGCCTCTCGATCGGGAGGCAGCTCGTTGGCAGCGTGACCGTGACGGTCACGCTGCCAACTGCGTTTCCACGCGAACAGCGGGCAAGGGCCGGCGCCCCTGCCCGCCGCCGTTTTCCGTTCGTTCAGCTGTACGGGATCACCAGTACTGACTTGTCCGTGCCCGTCTGCAGTTTCGACGTGCCGTCGCCGATGGCGCTCCACACCTCCAGGCGCACGGTGCCGCCGGTCAGGTTGCCCGGTGTGCCCGTGGACGCCTTGAGACCGCGTGCCTGCGCGTACTCCTCCCAGCCGGTGACCGGGTCGGTCGCGAAGTAGTTGTACGTCTCCGTTCGTTCGAAGTCACCGTCGCCGGTGAAGTCGTAGCTGATACGGGCCTGTTGGCCGAGCCCGACCGTGCTGCCCGCGTCCACCTGGAGCCGGAACGCGCTCTGGGCGCCCGGGGTGAGCGTGCCGTTGACGCCGCGGACCTCGTAGGTGAGGGGCTGGTACGGGGTGCCGTCGTGGTTGGTGCCGCCGCCCGAGGCGATGGTGTCGCTGCCCGCCGTGCCGCCGGTCGCCGTGGTCAGTGCGCCACCGGTGCGCAGCTGGAAGGTGTTGCCGGTCGGCGGGTCCGGGTCGGGGTCCGGGTCCTGTGAACCGGTCCCGGTGCCGCTCGCGGTGGAACGGGCCGGCACGACGAGGGTCTTGCCGTCGGAGAAGGTGACGGTACGGGCCGTCGAGCCGTAATTGTGGGCGGCGTACGTCCGGTTCGTTCCCTTGGTGAAGACGGCGGAGGTGGGGATGTCACCGGTCACCGTGGCATCCGGGGCACCGAGGGAGTCGAGGGTGTTGATCCAGTGGTAGGTGTGCGCCTTCGACTCCCCCTCTTCCGGGGTGT
The DNA here is from genome assembly GCF_001418335.1 of Streptomyces aurantiacus. Lineage (GTDB taxonomy): Bacteria > Actinomycetota > Actinomycetes > Streptomycetales > Streptomycetaceae > Streptomyces > Streptomyces aurantiacus. The sequence goes on from NZ_LIPP01000122.1 coordinate 59,749, forward strand.
AGCCGGCGTTGCCCGCGTCCCACTTGGTCTTGGCCGTGCCCGGGTCGGCAAGGGACTGGAACTCCCAGAGGAGGTCGCGCCATTCGACGGCCGGGCCGTCGTTCTCCCGTTCCATCTCGGCGAGGTTGCGCCGGATCGCGGCCTTCTCACCGCCGAGGTGGAGCGATCCGCCGGTCACGGGCAGGACGTTGATGCCGTGGATCTCCTCGGGGTTGGCCGTCCACCAGGTGGCGTAGGCCGCGCCGCTGCCCCACACCATGCCGGCTGTGTCGTGGCCGAACGAGGACGGGAAGACCTGCTCGTCGGCGTCGAACCAGTACTGCGCGATCGACTCCGACTCGGTGGTCAGCAGGAACGTGCCGAGGTCCCGCAGCGAGGTGTCACCGGTCGCGGAGCCCCACAGGACGAGCGCCGCGCTGAGGTTGGTGGACTCGGAGGAGGACTCCTGGTTGTTGCCGGCCGCGAAACCCTGGTGGCCGGAGGCCCAGCTGTGGCCCGCGTAGACGTCGAAGCCGCGCAGGAAGGGGAAGGTGGTGTCGGTGCGGCTGGGGTTGGCGGCGTCCCGGACGAGGGCCTTGACCATGCCGCCCCAGGCGGAGTCGGCGGCCCAGCCCTGGTCGTACTGGGCGACGACGGCCGCCGCGTACACGTAGTAGCTGTAGTGGAAGTGGTGGTCGTTGAGCTCGGTGTCGCTGCCGTAGGAGGCGGGGTAGCCGGTGAGCGTCTTCCAGTCCTTGTCGTAGCTGAACTCGTTCGCGCCGCCCGCCGTGAACCAGTCCTGGAGCTTGCCCTTGATCAGGCCGAGGAGTCGGTCGCGGGTGCCGGTCTCGCCGATCTGGTCGGCCGGCGGCACGAGTTGGGCGAGGCGGCCGAGGGCCTTGCCGGTCCAGTAGGTGTCGGAGGCTCCGGAGAAGGGGTCGGCCGCGTTCACGACCTCGTTCAGGTAACCGCGCAGTCTGGCGGTGTCCACGCCGTTCGACTTGGGCAGCCCCGGCAGCACGGCCGCCGCCTTCTGGCTCGTGGTGAAGGAGGCCGACTCGCGGACCTTCATGGTGCCGCGCGGTGAGACGTAGGTGTACGAGGTGAGGGGGTCCGTGGTGTTCAGCCACTGGTGGCGGTAGAGGGCCTGGAGCGTGCCGCGCTCGGTGCCTTCCTTCGCCTCGGTGGTGAGCGTGTAGGTGGCCTTGACGGTGCCGCCGGTGTAGTCCCAGGTGGCCTTGGAGTCGGTGACGAAGCTGTAGGCGTACTTCTTGTAGGTCGCCAGCGCGTCGGTGGACGGCAGTACGGCGACGGAGAAGTAGTCCTTGGAGCCGAGGCCCGCGGTGACGGTGGAGCCCGCGACGTTCCAGTCGCTGCCGGTCGGCGCGAAGAGGGCGTAGTGGTGTCCGGCGACGGTGACGCCGAGGACGTTGCCCTGGTCGGCGAAGACCGTGGGCGTGCCGGCGGTGGTGATCTGGGCGTTGCCGCCTGTGCCCTTCGCGTACACGAACGGGGAGCCGTGGCCGATGGTGGTGCGCAGGGTGCGGGTGCCGTCGGACCAGTAGGGGGTGACCGTCCAGTCGGACCAGTCGTCGGCCTTGGTGTCGGGCGAGTTGAGGCCCGTCAGTCCGATGGTGAGGTCGCGCTTGTGGGCGTACTCGTACTGGCGGCCGTCACCGACGATCGCGGGGGTCGTCGGATATCCGACGTCGAGTCCGCCGGCCGCGGCCTGGTAGGTGAGGGGATGCCCGTACATGGGGGTCGAGTACGGGTTGTCGCCGTACCGCTGGTAGGCGAGGGAGGACCACCAGTCGTTGGTGGGGACGGGCCGGTTCCGGGCGGCGGCGGTCAGTTTGGGCGTGACCGGTGTTCCGGTGTTGGTGGTGGGGCCCGACGTACCGGCGGGCCGGGTGTCGGAGTAACTGCCGGAGCCTACGGGGACGGTGGCGGCTGCCGCTGGTACGGCGGCCGGGCCGAGGCCGACGGCGACGAGGACGGAGGCCAGGAACAGTCCGGCTGCCGGTCTGGTGCGGGGGGATGGCATGCGACACCTCAAGTCTCACACGACGGGTGTCTGAGAGCGCTCTCAGATGGCCGAAACGTAAAGCCTTTGTAATGGACGTGTCAATACACGTGTCAGCACATCGAACCGAACGCTCACCTTCCTATCCGGGCGGCGGTGACGGTCGATGGTCTCCGGAGCCGCCACCTGCTCGTGCGGTGGTCGGCCGCTGAGGGAGAATGAGGCCGGTAGCCAACGGTCGGCCTTGTGGAGGAGCGGAAATGCAGAACGCGCGAGCGGGACAGGTCGCCGGGCCCGAGGACCTCGTCGATGTGGCCCGCCTGGTCACGGCGTACTACGCGCTGCACCCCGACCCGGCCGAGCCCGGGCAGCGGGTGGCGTTCGGCACCTCGGGGCACCGCGGCTCGTCCCTCGCGACGGCGTTCAACGAGGACCACATCGCGGCCACCAGCCAGGCCATCTGCGAGTACCGCGCCGAGCGGGGCACCGACGGCCCGCTCTTCCTGGGCGCCGACACACACGCTCTCTCCGAGCCGGCGCGGATCACGGCACTGGAGGTGTTCGCCGCCAACGACGTGGCCGTCCTCATCGACCAGGCCGACGGCTACACGCCCACCCCGGCGGTCTCGCACGCCATTCTCGCCCACAACCGCGACCGCACATCCGCTCTCGCCGACGGTGTGGTGGTCACGCCCTCGCACAACCCGCCGGCGGACGGCGGCTTCAAGTACAACCCGCCAAGCGGCGGCCCGGCCGGCTCCGAGGCGACCTCCTGGATCCAGGACCGCGCCAACGAGATCATCACCAGCGGCATGAAGGACGTACGGCGCATCCCCTACTCCCGCGCCCTGGCCGCACCCGGCACCGGCCGGCACGACTTCCTCGGCGCCTATGTGGCCGACCTGCCGAACGTGCTGGACCTGGCGGCGGTCCGGGCCGCCGGCGTACGCATCGGCGCTGACCCACTGGGCGGCGCCTCGGTCGCCTACTGGGGACGGATCGCCGAACAGCACAGGCTCGACCTGACGGTGGTGAACCCGCTCACCGACCCCACCTGGCGCTTCATGACGCTGGACTGGGACGGCAAGATCCGTATGGACTGCTCCTCCCCGTACGCCATGGCCTCACTCATCGAGCAGCGCAACCGGTTCGACATCGCCACCGGCAACGACGCCGACGCCGACCGGCACGGCATCGTCACCCCCGACGGGGGCCTGATGAACCCCAACCACTACCTGGCCGTGGCGATTTCGTACCTGTTCTCGCACCGGGAGCAGTGGCCCACGGGCGCCGGCATCGGCAAGACCCTGGTGTCGTCCAGCATGATCGACCGGGTCGCGGCGGACCTCGGCCGTCAATTGGTCGAAGTCCCGGTCGGATTCAAGTGGTTCGTGGACGGCCTGTCCGACGGAACGCTCGGCTTCGGCGGCGAGGAGTCGGCGGGCGCGTCCTTCCTGCGCCGCGACGGCTCGGTGTGGACCACCGACAAGGACGGCATCATCCTGGCCCTGCTCGCCTCGGAGATCACGGCTGTCACCGACAGGACGCCGTCGGAGCACTACGCGCAACTCACCGGCCGCTTCGGGGCGCCCGCCTACGCGCGCGTCGACGCCCCGGCCTCCCGGGAGGAGAAGGCGCTGCTCGCCAAGTTGTCCCCGCGCCAGGTCACCGCCGACACCCTCGCCGACGAGCCGGTCACCGCGGTGCTCACCGAGGCCCCCGGCAACGGCGCTGCCCTCGGCGGGGTCAAGGTCGCCACCGCCAACGCCTGGTTCGCGGCCCGCCCTTCGGGCACCGAGGACGTCTACAAGATCTACGCGGAGTCGTTCCTCGGCCCGGACCATCTGCAGCGGGTTCAGGAGGAGGCCAGGTCCATGGTGCTCGCGGCGCTGAGCGGCTGACCGGGCCGGGAAGTGGGGTGGCCCTGACCGGTGGGCCGGCCGGTCCTGCGCCGCCAGTCGGGCCGATCGCTGGAATGTGGCTCTCGGCACCGTCTGGCCGGTCGGCCTCCCTCAACCACGCGACTCGGCTGTACGTCGATTCGCGGCGCGAGTTCGCCCAGGTGCTCGTCAGCCGACCGCCCCTGCCACACGCCGGCGGCGGATGCGGCACGGACGGCGGAGATCGACGCCGACCGGGTCCGTTCCGTGCCGATCCCCGCGTACCGCAGCGCTGTTGACCAGCCGGTGAGGCGTTTTCACTCGATGACGAAGGTGCCACCGGCGGCGGTGGCGAGGTCGGGGCCAAGGGCCGCTGCGGGTGTGTGGGCGCCTGGCTTGCCTTCGCCGCGGGCCAGTCGTGCGGCGGTTTCGGCGGCGACATCGGCGGTGTAGTCCATGCCGTCCTCGGCACGCAGCCATCCCTCCCGTCGGGTCCCGTCGGGCCAGGTGACCACCGCATGCCCCCAGGAGTGCCGGCGGGGGCGGGGGGTCGCTTTGAGCTGGATGCCGGCCATCCGGCGGACGGCGAAGCGTCGTAGTGCCGGTATGGAGAACAGCTTCCCAGCAAGGGGAAGGACTGCCCGTACGGCCTTGTTGGTGGGGGCCAAGGCGGTGGTGACGCTGACATCCGGTGCTCCGCTGGCCCGTTGCGCGGCGATGAGCTCGCCTGAAGGGGCCGCCGCCGACTTCACGCTCTGGCCGTCCGGGAGAGTGTGGTGCTGCACGTCCGCGCCGATCCTGACCTTCACGAGACGGCCGTCTTCATAGCGAAGTCCACCCATGGTCAGGGTGTCCATGGCGCTGGCCGCGAAGGCGGCACCCATCGGTCCGGCTTCCATGGCCACCGAGCCCAGGGCGTCGACGCGTACATGACTGGGGACGGGACGGTCCGCGCACAGCTTGACGACGACCGCCTCGCACGCCAGGACGCCGAATCCGGCGCCGGTCACCAGGATGCTGCCGGCCGCAGTTGCCTCTTCGTCCAGGTCGAGGAGCCGGGAGACGGCGAACGGATCGGCAGCCAGGTCCAGGTAGTGCCCGCCCGGCATGCACGCGCGGGCGATCGGCAGGGCGGTCTTCGCGTACTCGCCGAGGGTGTTGACCACCACGGCCGGATGCCGCTGCTCAATCTGCTGCGCGATCTTCTCGGCGGTGTCGGCGACCACGACCCTCGCCTTTGCGTCCCCGCCGAGACTCGCCTGTACCTGGTCCAAGCGGTCACGGTCACGTCCGACCAGTACCAGTGGCGCGCCTTGTGAGGCCAGGCGGGCGGCGACGGCGGCACCGATACGGCCGGTCGCTCCCAGGATCCAGATCTCAGCGGTTCGTGCGTCTCGGGGATCGCGGGGGTCGCGAGGGTCGCGGGCCATGGGGCTCCTCTCGGTGGGTGCGGCGTGCGGGGCAACCGGAACCCACTCATGTCTCACTGTGTCATCACTGATGTCAGATGCTAGCACTGACGACACAGTGAGACGTAACTTGATAACGTCAGGCCATGGCGAGATGGGATCCGGGGACGCAGGAGCGCCTCATCAAGGCTGCGCTGGAGCTCTACGCGGAGCACGGGTACGACCACGTGACCGTGACGCAGATCGCCGAGCGTGCCGGCATCACCCGGCGCTCGTACTTCCGCTACTTCCCTGACAAACGCGAAGTCCTCTTCGCGGGCTCCGAACAGTTGCCTGTCGCGTTGCACGAGGCCATCCTCAAGGCCGAGACCGCACCTCCCCTGGCCACCGTGCTGGCCGCCTTCGGCAGTGTCGGCACTCGACTCACCAGCCGGCTCCCGCATGCGGTCGAACGCCGCGCCGTGATCAATGCCAGCGCGGAACTCCAGGAACGTGAGGGCGCGAAACACGCCGCCGTCACCACTGCGATCCGTGACGCGCTGGAACAGCGAGGCACCGAGCCCGGCAGGGCCCGGCTGGTGGCGCAGGTCGCCACGCTTGTCTTCCGGAACGCGTTTGACCAATGGCTCGACGAGGACCGGCAGCCGGACTTCGCCGTTTGCCTGCGGTCCGCCGCCGCATCGCTCTGTACCGTGACGAATGAATGGGGAGAGGACGACGACTGACGAGGACTGAGGACGGGGACTGCCGCTGGAGACTCGGACGCCGGCGCCCGAGCCATCCGGCCGCTCCGGCCGCTCCGGCCGCTCCGGCCGCTCCGGCCACGGCTGGAACGTTGTCCAGCGGGGGCAGCAACTGCGTGACGTCGTTGCGGTCCCCGCCGGTCAGTCACCAGCTACGGACCGGCCCCTGACAGCAGCAACGGCCCGAAGAGCGACGGCAGTTCATCCGACGGCCGCGCGGCTCGCGGCGCGGTGTCAGCGGCGGACCGGCATCGCGTGCGTGACGTGCGGTGAACCGACGAGCTCGGACACCCGGTAGCCGTCTGCCATTTCGTCAGGAGTCCTCATGGGCCTTGATTCCGTCCAAGGCCATGGCGAGCACCCGCTCCCGCTGGGCCTCCTGAACGAAGTTCGCCCCGCTGACGCCGTTGACCAGGAAGAGCACGTCGTCGAAGCTCACGTCGGCCCGGGCCTTGCCGGCACCCTGGGCACGTTCGAGAAGTGGCCGACCGGCTGCGTGGATCATGTCGCGGCCGGTCACGAACATCTCCGCGCGGTGCGCGATGGCGTCATGGATGGCCTTCTTGGTGGTCGCGTAGCTGACGAACTGGCGCAGCCAGCTCTCCAGGGCGTCCCACGGTTCGAGGCTGTCCAACTCGGCCGCCATGAGGGCAAGTGCTTCGACCTCGTCCAGGTAGACAGCCTGGAACAAATGCTGCCGAGTGGGGAAATTGCGGTAGAGCGTCGCGATGTTGACCCCTGCCCGCCGGGCGATCCCCTCCAGCGAGGCGTCGGAGCCCTCGGCGGCGAACATCTCACGCGCGGCATCGAGCAGGGCGTCGAAGTTGCGGCGCGCGTCGGCGCGCGTCGGCCGGCTCACGGTGAAATTGGCTTCGGCTCGCCCGCCGGACTCGGTGGTGGCCATCACACATTCCTCCTGATCCCACGGCGTTGCCAAACCAAGGGGTGCCTGCGCTAAAGTCAAGGAACGCCTTCACTTATGTGCAGGCGTCCCTTACCTTATCCGGACCCCGGCAGGAGACCATGACCACCATCGGCTTCATCGGCAGCGGCAATGTCGGCAGTACGCTCGCCCGCCTCGCGGTCGACGCCGGCCACGACGTCGTCCTCAGCAACAGCCGCGGCCCGGAAACCTTGCAGGACCTGATCACGCGGCTCGGCCCGCGCGCCCGCGCGGCCACCCCTGTCGGGGCCGCGGCCGCCGGCGACCTCGTCGTGGTGACCATTCCGATCAGGGCCTATCGGCAGGTCCCCACGGAACCCCTCCGGGGCAAGGTCGTCATCGACACCCTCAACTACGACCCCGCCCGCCAGGGCCGTGTCCCCGAGATAGAAGCCGACGACACCCCGGCCCACCTGCTGCTTCAGACGCACCTGACCGGCTCACATGTCGTCAAGGCGTTCAGCAACATCTTCTTCAAACACCTGGCCGCCCTGGGGCGCCCAACCGGCGCCCCCGATCGCAGCGCGCTGCCCATCGCAGGCGACGACGCCGGCGCCAGGAAGGCTGTCGCCACCCTGATCGATTCGCTCGGATACGACGCGTACGACGTGGGCCCTCTCGTCGAAAGCCGTCGGTTCGCGCCGGGCACGCCCGCCCAGCTCGCCTACGTCAACCCGGTCGGCACGTTCGCCGTCCCCGGCCGGCCCGCGTCCGCGGAAGACCTCGCCAAGCTCCTCGCAGCGTAAGGAACGCCATGACCGGCGAGCACAGTTCTGCCCGCGCCCTCGGAACCACCGACGAGGAGCGACGACGCGACAACTCGTCGAAGCTTCCTACCGGGCGATCGGCGGCGAGCCCGACCTCGTGAGACACCGCATCGCCGACCTCGACAGGTTGGCGGGTTTCCGGCATCAGATGTCCATTCACCGGTGGTGAGCAACCGGCGGGACGTTCCACAGTGAGGTCGGAACGCCGCACCACCTGGACGGCGGTCCACCGCTTCCTGACCGAGGAGACCCGGAACACCATGCCTGAAACACGCGAGAACACCCCCGTCGTCATCGTGGGCGCCGGAGTCGCCGGCCTCACGCTCGGCAACATCCTGCTGCGCAACGGTGTGGGTTGCGTCGTGCTGGAAAAGCGCAGCCGCGCCTACGTCGACCAGCGCCAGCGAGCCGGGGTCATCGACAGCTTCGGGATCGGCATCATCCGCGAACGAGGGCTCGGAAAGGTCCTGGAGGGCGACCCCGTACCGCAGGACGGGGCCGGCTTCTTCATCGACGGGCAGGAGATGCCGATGGACATCGAGCACGGCGAGGACGGTGAGGACGGCGGCATTTTCATCCCCCAGCACGTCCTGGTCCGCAACCTCACCGACACCTTCCTGACCCAGGGCGGAGACCTTCGCTACGAGGCCCGTGACGTGGCCCTGGAAGACGTCGACGGCGAGCAGCCCACCGTCCGCTACCAGAGCACCGACGGCACGACGCACGTCATCGACTGCGACTACATCGCCGGCGCCGACGGCTTCCACGGGGTGAGCCGCTCCTCCATCCCCGCCGACGTGCTGACCGAGTACTCCTACGAGTACGGGTACTCCTGGCTCACTGTCTGGGCCGCAGTGGCGACCGATCCGGCCGGCATGGCGATCCATGAGCGCGGCCTGGGCGGCATGATCCCTCGCGGCCCCGACGCCACGCGCATCTATCTGCAGTGTCCGGTCGACGACACCACTGAGCAGTGGCCCGACGAGCGCATCTGGAGCGAGCTGGAGGCGCGCTTCGGCACCCCTGTGGCCAGCGGTGAAATCCTCAGCAAGCAGGTCATCCCGCTGCGCAGCGTGGTCTTCGACCCCATGAGCTACGGCAAACTGTTCCTGCTCGGCGACGCGGCCCACATCGTCCCGCCGATGAGCGCGAAGGGCATCCACCTCGCTCTCCACGACACCGACGTCTTCGCCCGAGCCGTCCTCGCCCACATCCAGAAGGGCGACGCGAGCCTGCTGAAGAGCTACTCCTCGGACTGCCTGGGCCACATCTGGAACTACCAGGCGTTCGCGGCATGGATCACCGATCTCATGCACAACGCCGGCGACACCTCCTACGAGGGAGAGTTCCGCAAGCAGGTCGCCCGCGCGGAGATGACGCGCATGTTCGCCTCCCCCACGGCAAACAAGCTGTTCGGCGAACTCACCGCCGGCACCAATTAGTCGCTCCTCCGTCGATGATGTGATCGCCCCGGTGGTGCTGCCAGCGAGGAGGGGATCAGTTCAGACCTGTTCGAAGTGGAACGCCTTGATGAAGCAGTCACGAGGCTGCGCGACAGCGAAGAGCACGCACTCCACGAGCGACTGGGCAGTGAGGGAGTCCTTGGCCCCCCGCGGTGTGTTCTCCCACTGGTCGGAGAGCGGGTCGGCGTTGTCGAAGTCGGGCGGGTAGAGCGAGATCACCCGAACTCCCTGGGGCCGCAGGCGCTTGGAGAGAATCTCGGCGAACCCTGCCTGGGCACTCTTGGCCGCGTAGAAGGCGTCGTGTGCGTCCGAGCGCTGATGGCCGGGTGTCCCGCAGGCGGAGACCATGGTCACCACATCAGGCTTGTCCGAGTTGAGCAGGAGGGGGAGGAAGTTCTTCACGGTCAGGACGGTGCCGGTGGCGCCGGACGCGATGGTGTCGACGACATCGGCGTCGGACGCTGACAGGAGGTCCGGACCTTCGAGGTAGCGCGAGCCGTTGTTGACCAGCAAGTCGACGCGGTCGGTACGCAGGGCGACGTCGGAGGCGAACTCGCGGATCGAGGAAGGGTCTGTCAGGTCACAGGCGAAGGCGTGGACCTGCTGATGTCCTCGGGCACGAATCTCGTCGCGGACACACTCGGCGGCAGCGAGGCTGCGTGCCGAGAGGAAGATCTCGGCACCGAGGTCTGCGAGCTGTATCGCCAGGGTTCGCCCGAAGTCGCGGCCTGCGGCCGTGATGACGACGCGGTGGTTGTCAAATCTCATGTCGAATCTCCTGTCGGATCCCATGTCGGTGCTCCTGGTTCGTGGGCGTGGATCGGCTGGTGCGGTGAAGGCTGGTGGCAGCCCGTGCGGACGGCCGGTTCATCGTTCCTCATCGCCCGCGACACCACAGGCAACGCGATCGGTTGCGGTGCGGTGCGTTACGGCTGATGGCCGACGGCACGGCCAAGACCCTGTCATAAGGTGATGCGGGTACACACCGCGCAGGGAACAAAGGGTTGGACGAGGTGAAGCTCGGGCTTGTAACGTGCGGTTGACCGTGACACCGCCTCAGGAGGTGAGACCCATGAACGCTGTATCGACGTGGGTGCTCCCCCTTCCCGTCACGGCGGGCGATTGACGTAGGTGTCGCCTGGAGCGCCTCGACACAACAGGCACTCCCGAAAGGCAACACCTATGCCCTCCCACTCTCCACAGGTCTCCGGCGCCGACCGCGCACCCCTCATGTTCGACGTGATCATTGCCGGGTGCGGGCCGACCGGCGCGATGCTGGCCGCCGAACTGCGGCTGCACGGTGTGCGGGTACTCCTTCTGGAGAAGGAGACCGAGCCCGCGTCGTTCGTTCGCATCGTCGGTCTGCACATTCGCAGTATCGAGCTGATGGCCATGCGCGGACTGCTGGACCGCGTTCTCGAAAACGGAAGGCGGCGTCCGGCCGCCGGATTCTTCGCCGCCATTCCCAAACCCGCGCCCACGAGCCTGGATTCGCGGCACGCCTATCTGCTGGGCATCCCGCAGCCGGTCGTCGTCGACCTGCTCGAAAGCCATGCGATCGAACTGGGTGCGCAGGTCCGGCGCGGTGGTGCGGTGGCCGGTTTCGAGCAGGACGACGAGGGTGTGACCGTCGTTCTGGCCGACGGTGAACGGCTGCGTGCGCGCTATCTCGTCGGCTGTGACGGCGGGCGCAGTACCGTGCGCAAACTGCTCGGCGTCGGCTTCCCCGGCGAGCCCTCGCGGACGGAGACCCTGATGGGCGAGTTGGAAGTGGGCGTGCCGCAGGAGGAGATCGCCGCCAAGGTGGCCGAAATCCGCGAGACCCACCAGCGATTCTGGCTCCGTCCCTTCGGCGAAGGCGTCTACAGCGTCGTCGTCCCCGCCGCGGGGGTCAGCGACCGCGCGGAACCGCCCACCCTTGAGGACTTCAGACAACAGCTGCGTGCCGTCGCCGGAACCGATTTCGGTGTGCACTCCCCGCGCTGGCTGTCCCGCTTCGGGGATGCCACCCGGCTGGCCGAACGTTATCGGGTCGGGCGAGTGCTGCTGGCCGGCGACGCGGCACACATCCATCCGCCCACCGGCGGCCAGGGGCTCAACCTGGGCATCCAGGACGCATTCAACCTCGGCTGGAAACTGGCCGCACAGATCCGCGGCTGGGCGCCGGAATCACTCCTTGACACCTATCAGGCCGAACGCCATCCGGTCGCCGAGGACGTGCTGGACAACACCCGCGCCCAGATGGAACTGCACTCCACCGAGCCGGGCCCGCGGGCCGTGCGCAGGCTGCTCACCGAACTGATGGACTTCGACGAGGTGAACCGCTACCTGATCGAGAAGATCACCGCGATCGGCATCCGCTACGACTTCGGCGCAGGCCCCGACCTGCTCGGGCGCCGCCTGCCCGACATCGACGTGAAACACGGTCACCTCTACGATCTGCTGCGGCGCGGCCGCGGACTGCTCCTTGACCGCACCGAACGCCTGACCGCCGGCGGCTGGTCGGACCGGGTCGACCACCTCGCGGACCCCGCTGCGGCGCTGGATGTTCCCTGCGTGCTGCTGCGCCCCGACGGCCACGTCGCCTGGATCGGCGACGATCAGCAGGACCTGGACGACCACCTCTCCCGCTGGTTCGGCAAGCCCGCCCACTGATGCCGCCGGCACCGGCCGGCCTCGACGTCCGGGTCAGGACACGTTGGTCGCAAGCTGCCGCTTCAGCCACTTCACTATGTCGGGCATGATCGGTCCGGTTCCCATGTGGCCTCCGGGGTAGAACCGCGCGGTCTTGGGATCACCGTGTTGCAGAGCCAGCACCATGTCGTCTGGCGAGTTCTGCAGGTCGTCCTTGCCGTTGACCAGCAGCAGAGGACAACTGGGCTGGTCGAGGACGCCTTGATCGAGCAGCGAGAGTTCGGGGCAGCGGGCGACGTAGTCCTCGAAAGTGGTCCCGCCGAACAGCCGGGCCCGGGTGGCCATCAGGTCCATGAGGTACGAGGAGGCGTGCCGCGAGCGCTCCTGCCAGTCGGGCTGGAAGGTGATGTGGATGCCGCCGCCCCAATTGACGGCGGCGGCCAGCCGGTCGGCGTGGGTGTGCGCCAGCTTGGTGGCCCAGTAGCCCCCGTACGACTGTCCCAGTACCGCGATCTGTGAGTCGCCGAGATCGCTGCCGTCGATCCATTCGAAGACCGGGTCCCAGATCCGCTCGGCATCGATGCCTGCGAGTACGGGGGCCTCTCCGACGCCCGGCATGTCGACATGTACCGTCGCGAAGCCCGCTGCGGTGAGGCCCCGCGTCAGAACGTACGACTCCTCCTTCCAGCCGTCGATTCCTCCCCAGACGATGACGACGGGCGGCCGTTCGGCACCGGCCGGACGACGTACGTAGAACGCCACTTGACTGCCCTCGTCGGCGCGGCCGGCGAACTGTCGCACAACCCGCTCGGACGGTTGCTCCTCCAGAGCGATGGCTCGGGCGAAGTATTCGAGAACCCGGTCGTAGGCCGCGGCTTTGGCCGGGTGGTTCGGAGCGGGGTAGCGCCCCAGGAAGGCGCAGGAGTATGCCTGCCACCAGGCGTCCCGCGCGGCAGCGGTGTCGCCGGCCGCTTCGGCGGTCTCGGCACGGGCGGCGTGCTCGGCTGCCGGGGTCAGCCATGCCGAAGCCCAGGTCACCGGGTCCGTCCCCGGCAGGTCATGGATGACCTGGCGGACCAGGTCCGCGTCGATCGCGTTGAACGGGTAGCGGCCGAGTTCCACGTGCTCAAGCATCCAGGCGCGAGCCGCCTCGATCGTCGGATGACCCGCCACTGCGGGTGATTGGGTTGTTCCTCCTGGGCTGGTCACTCCACGCTCCTGTTCTGTCCTCTTCTGTGCGCCCGGTGCGGGCGCCTGTGGTGACACTGGCGATCCGTACGGTTCGATGACGTCCTGCCCCGCGTGGGTGGTCAGCCGAGCGCGGGGATACCGCCCCGGGCATCGACGACGGCTCCCGTGATGAAGCCGGCTCGGGGCGAGGCGAGAAACGCGACGACCTCGGCGATCTCGGAGGGCTCGCCGACGCGGCCGAGAACCGTTGCCCTACCGAGCGAGTTGATGACCTCGTCACCGAGCGCCTGCATGCCGGGCGTCCGGGTCGGGCCTGACGCCACAGCGTTGACGCGCACACCGGCAGCACCCAGTTCGTCCGCCCACACCATCGTCATGTGATCGAGTGCGGCCTTGGACGCGACATAGATGCCTCCGCCGCGTACCGGCGTGGACACGGCGCCCGTGGTGATATTGATGATCGATCCGTTGCCCCGCTCGACCATCCCCGGGGCCAGCGCCGCCATCAGCAGCATCGGCGCGCGCACGTTCGTGGCCATGTGGAGGTCGAACGACTCCACGGTGGCTTCCAGCATGGGCCCGAACTCGTAGACGGCGGCGTTGTTGATCAGTACGTCGACCGGGCCGGCCTTGTCCGCGAGAGCGCGGACGGCATCAGGATCCGCCAAGTCGGCGTCCATGAACCGAGCCGTTCCTCCCGACTCGGTGATGGCCCCGACCGTCGCTGTGCCACGTACGGCGTTACGGCCATGCACGATCACCTCGGCTCCGCCTGCCGCCAGTGCCATCGCGACCGCCTGGCCGATCCCGGAGGTGGCTCCGGTCACGAGGGCGACCTTTCCGTCAAATTCCTGAGACATGACCTGAGACATGAAGGGGGTACTCCTTGTCGACATCACCGACCGGTCGGAATCGGTCGGCGCATCTTCTGTGTTGTGGTCGGACAACGCGAGACGGCGCGTTCAGCGGGCGCGGCTCAGGAAGCCGGCCGGCCCTGCTGAGGCCAGGTCCAGGTCCAGGTCATGTGCGGGGTCCTGGTCTCGGCGATGTACGTCCACTGCCAGCAGGTGTCCCGAGACAGGGCACGCCCAGGCGGTCACCGTGAGATCCGGGTGCAGCGTCGAGACCACCTCGTCCGGCAGCCACGGGGCGAACCGCACCGCTCCCTGTCGCCACCGCGTGGAACCCTCCACCAGGACGGCACCGTCGACGGTCCGCACATGCCATGAGCCGTCGTCGTTCCGCACCAGACGGAGCCGGTCGGACAGGGACAGCCAGGCTGCTCCGGGTGCCACCCCGACAGGTACGCCGTCGGGCTCGATGGGTGCGGTCCGCTCGGGCACGGCATCGATACCGGTGCCGAGCCGTTCGGCACGCATCTCCCGGCGCAGCCTCGTGGTGTGCGTCGCCTCGACCGCGTCGGACCCGTCAGCCGATCCGTCCGCGCCGAGCACCACGCCATAGACGAGGCGGGCGCTGTCCGCGCTCACCAGTCCCAGCCGGACGTCGGCGGCGACGTCCTCGGGGGCGCGGTCCAGGGGGTCCCCGATGCCGCCCCCGCCCTGCCAGCGCACCGCGAAGACATCGGTGTCGGAGATCGGGAAGGAGCCGGGTTTGGGGCCGAGGGCCGCGAACCGCTCCTGATCGTGCGCGTCGAGGGGACGTACGGCCGTGGCCCGCCGTGCGGCGTCGGTGCTGTCCGGGAGATGGCCGGCCCCGAATGTCTGGCTGACCAGGCCGCCCGGCCAGCCGCCCCCGAGCCCCACGGAGTTGGGGACCTCCAGTCCGTGTGTCATGACCAGGGCCTGCGCCTTCTCGACGGTCACCGTCAGGGCGACCTCCGCGCCGAGCCCGCCGCGACGCCGTCCTGCTCCGCCGGTGTCGCGGGCGAGTCGACGGTGCAGGTAGAACAGCGGGCTGGTCTGCTCGTTGGTCTCGACGTCAGCGATGCACGGCGAGGGGGTGCCCATCGGTCCGGCCGCGTTGGGCCCGTCGTGGTCCGCGAAGGCGCCGAAGCCTCCCGCGAGCGGGTCCATGAGGTGCAGCCCGAAGAAGCGGCCGTCCCGGTCCCGTCCGCTGAGGTTGAAGGTCGCCATGGTGCCGCTGGACACGGCCTGCGCCCGGTGAGCATGTGTCGGTGAGGCGGCGAGGAGTGTGTTCACCGCGGTGGTGACGACATTGCAGGCCACCCAGATGGTCTCGACGGTCGCGCTGCCGACCGGGGCCGGTGGGATCGCGGTGCACACGAGCCCGTCGGGCGCGGTGACCGTGACGGGGCGCAGCAACCCTTCGTTCCAGGGGATGCCGAACCCGAGGGTGGGGATCAGTGCACCCGCGACGGCGCCCATGAGCCCGGGCCGTGAGCAGTTCACGAAGCCCGGTGCCTGTGCGGAGGAGCCGGAGAAGTCGAGGGTCAGGGTCTCCCCCCGCTTGGTCGCGACCAGGTCCACCGCGTACAGCCGGTCGGTGTGTCCGTCGTGTTCGAGGTAGTCCGTCACCCGGACGACACCGTCGGGGAGTTCACGCAGCCGCGCCCGAACGCCTGCCTCGGCGTTCTCGACCATGGCGGTCATCACGCTCTGCACGGTGCCGGTGCCGTACTGGCCGCACAGGTCCTTCAGCCGGTCGGAGGCGACATTGAGGGTCGCGATGAAGGCCCGGATGTCGAGACCGACCTGTGCGGGCAGCCGGGTCGCGGCGAGGATCATGTCGAGGACGTCCTGCCGGACCTCGCCGCCGTCGACCAGCTTCACGGCAGGTATCCGCAGGCCCTCCTGCCATACCTCGGTGGCTTTCGGGGACCAGGACGAGAAGTCCATCCCGCCCATGTCGGTCTGATGCGCCATCACACCGGCCCAGGCGATGACCTCGCCGTCGACGACGAGCGGGGCGCACATCTGCAGGTCGTTCTGGTGCAGGGCGCCGATGAACGGGTCGTTGCCGATGATCCGGTCGCCGTCCTTGAGGTCGGTGCCGTTGTCCAGCAGATGCCGGATGAGTGCCCCGACCGGCGCGGCCTCGAAGGTGACTTGGTGGCCCATGGTGGCGAAGGCGCCGCTCGGCAGGAAGATCCCGGTGAAGAAGTCGCTGGCCTCGGTGACGGTGGGGCTTCCGGACACGGCCTGAAGGGCGAGCCGCATCTGGTCGGTGATGGCGATGAGGCGACCGCGTACGACCTGGGACACGACGGGGTCGAGGCCGTCCGCACGGACGGGCTCGCCTCCTGAGTGACCGGACGGATCGAGGGTCGGGGTCGGGGTCGGTGTC
>NZ_LIPP01000123.1 GCF_001418335.1 Streptomyces aurantiacus
CGATCAGTCTGTGCGAGGAGTCCAGTCCCCGTTACTAGGCCCCACCCCCACCCCCGGGTCCGCGCCGCCGCTGCTGCTGTTGCTGTGCACCGCCGCGCTGCTGTGCGTAATACGCGGCCACATCGCTACTGTTCCCGGGCTGGCCAGTATTCCCGTACTGCCCTGCATGCCCGTACTGCCCCGGAGGCGCGTATTCGCGGGCGTTGACACGCTGAAGAGGTGCGCCGCCGTCATAGGCGCCGTAGGAATCACCACTGGACTGCCTGCGCGGTGGCTCTCCCGAGGGCTGCTGATAGGCGGGGAAGTACCCCTGAGGTCCGCCGCCCCCGAAGGGGCTCACCGCGGAAGCAGTAGAGGCCATACTGGGTTGCCGGTACGGGTCGTACGCCTGCGACACCAGGGGCTGGGGATAACTGGGGAAGTACCCCTGCGATCCGCCATTGAAGCTGCTCATCGCGGCAGGAGATTCCATGGGAGCCATCTGGCTGTACACCGCAGGATTGAACGGCACGTAGCTCGGTTCGGTCGTATTCATCGGCGTGAAACCAGCGCGGCCATGGCCGTAGCTTTCCTGCGTCGGAACCGTTCCGAGGTTACTTCCGTACTCCTGGGAACCTTGCGTCGTGTACCTCCGCAGCCCGTACTCCTGGCTTGACGAAGAATTCCGCCGCTCCTTCTCCGCCACTGTCTCCAGCATGGCGTCCACCTTGAGCAGCGTGTACGCGTTGAGCGCTTCTTGACCACCG
Organism: Streptomyces aurantiacus; assembly: GCF_001418335.1. Classification (GTDB taxonomy): domain Bacteria; phylum Actinomycetota; class Actinomycetes; order Streptomycetales; family Streptomycetaceae; genus Streptomyces; species Streptomyces aurantiacus. Next base: position 747 of record NZ_LIPP01000123.1, read on the forward strand.
CCATTGTGGAACATCTGGCTGACGGACTGCTGCCTCGCCCGCTGGATACTGAGAGCATCGGACGACGTCATGCGGACTTCGTTCGTCGCCTGATCGGTTACGACGACGACCTTGTCCTTGTCGCCGAGGGCAGCCGCGATCGCGGCCTCATCGTTCTTGTCCAGTTTCTGATTGCGCTGATGCCACCGCGTCTGCATCTGCTGATACCGCGGATCCCAGGTCGGGGCCTGCGGCAGCGCGTCGAAAGACGCTTGCGAATGGACGTCGATCTTCTGCAGCGTCTTGAGTGACCACGCGGCCGAACTCTGCGACTGATGGCGCAGATCCAGTATGTGCACTCGCATGGCCGGGGTTTCTCCGGCCTCGATCTTGTCCTTGATGACTGGCCACTCGACGTTGGTCAGCACGCTGTTGTTCGCGATGCCTTCCAGTACATCAGCCTGGACGGTTCCCTTGGTGTTCTTCGCATACGTCTGCGAGTTACCCGACCACACGTACGCCAGCGTCGGCGATGAGTTCCACCCCGAGAATCCGCCGTTCAAGCCGTTGAGCAGCTTGCCCGCCGGTGTTGTCTCCAGGATGTAGTCGCCTCGTTCTGCCGCCCTCGCGGCCGCGGCGCGCGGGGTTATCTTGCCCCATACGCCGGCCCTGTCCTTGTTCTGATTCGCTTCTGCGTCCCTGGCCCAGTAGAACGCATTTGCGCTACTGTCTTGATTCGCCAAGTCCTTCCAGGTATTACCTGCCATCTGGAAAGCCTTGTTGTATTCGAGCTGATACAGAAACTTATCGACCGGCCCCTTCGCCGTCCAGTTGTCGTTTGCCGTTTCGCCGCTGTTCAGCCACTGTCCCTCTTTTTTGAGCTGGTCCCAGACGTCGGTCGCAGCGTTCACGACGTCGTCATTGTCCCCCAGCCCCCTGTACTCACTGAGCCGATTGAAGAACGTAGCCCGTTCTTCATTGTACTTGTCTTGGTCCCACGCTTGCACCATCGAAGGTTCTCCCTTTTCCCCACTTCAAACAGTCGCCGCGCAATCGAATGCCAAGCCGAACTGATCGAGACTGGAGGGGCACCGCGCTGATGCAAGTGGATCAGTTTGGTGCCGAACCCGGGACCAGAAGCTTCCTTGCGGCCGACTGATTGTCAATGCGTATGCATCTTCCGGGGGTGCGCCTGCACTGCCGCACCTGTGCCTTACGAGAGGTCACAACGATGGCCACGCACCACCGGTTCACTCCTGCGCGACTTTTTTCAGCCAACCTGATGTGCCCGGCGGGGACGGGAGCACCTCCCTGACCCACCGCGATCCGGCCCGATCCGGCCCGATCCGGCCTGGAACGGCGCTGGTAGCCAGTGAACCGTACGCGGCTCGTACACGTGATGCCCATGCACGAACCAGCTGAAGTCGTATGGAGAAAGCGGGCTGTCATGTCCAATGAGACCGTCGAGATTCCCGCGGCCGAGAGGGGGACCACCCCCGCTGAGGAGCCCGCCGCGAAGGCGGAAAACGCTCTACAGGAGAAGCCGTCCCCGAGCCCACCGCAATTCATCCTCTATATGGAGGGCCCCGCATACGGGCAGGCCCTCCGGCAGTTGACTCTGTGGACGCACCACGTGCTGCTACCGGTCTACGGCCGGGAGATCACTTCGATGGCCCCCTGGTGCTCCCGCTGGTGGGACCACCCGGAAGCGGTCGCCCAACTGCACGGCCTCTGGCTCGCCTGGGGCGAGTTGACAGGTCCCGGCTCCGTCATGTGCGGGCCCGCCAACTGGCACCGCGACTACCTGACGCCGGCGATGAACACCCTGAGGGACCCGTTGGGCCCCTTCGCCGGCTGCAAGCCCGGCAGCCACCGGCCGAAGGAAACTCCTCAAGTCGACAGCAAGGATCCGTTCGGTCCGCCACCGCCTCCGCCCCCGCCGCCCGCCTCAGCCTGATCACGACGCCCACTATGAGTCGGACGACAAGTCGAGTGAACGGGTGCCTGCGGTCACGCAGGCACCCGCTCCTCGTTCCGGCCGGACACCACGGCGCGAACTGCCCCCTTCGCCGCAGGACCAGGAGTGACGTCCATGATGTCCACCACCCCCCGCCCCGGATCGCGCTCCCCCGGACGGCTCGTCCGCGTCGGCCTCACCACAGGCGGTGTCCTGGCCGCCGTCGTCGCCACGTTGTTCGCCGTCGTACCCGACAAGCTGACACCGGCCGCCGAATCGACCTCGCTGGAAGGCCGGCCTGTGGTTCTGGAGCACCCGCTCCGGACCCGGCACCATGACGCCGCACGACGCCATGGTGAACCAGGCCGGCTTCGGCCAGACCATCCGATCCAGCAACGGCGCCGTGGAATGCGACGGCAAGAAGCCCGCCGAGGTCCAGAGCCGCGTGGATGCCTACCAGCGCTTCACCCAGATCCTCGGCGTCGCCCCTGGAGGCAACCTCTCCTGCTGAGGCGAGGAGCGAGCCGG